>OMIZ01000108.1 GCA_900299235.1 Actinomycetota bacterium | reverse complement strand
TGACGTTGGTGTTGTTGGCGTAGGAGCCTTTCGCGTAGATCCGGACGGACGCGGGGATGTCGGTTGCGAGACGGATCGCGTCGCGGATGCGGGTTTCCGTGCGGTCGCGCTCCGCCTCCTCTGTCGGTGATGCGGGCCCCGAGGCGGTGGCAAGCCACGCCTCCCAGTCGCGGCGGGGTGCGGCGTTGAATGCTGCAGCGGTAGAGCTCATGGCTCCTCCTGTTCGTGCGTGAGACGACGGCCATCGTCTCGCGCGGGTTCGGGTTCTCGTGAGGAACCACACTAGGAGTGCGGTCGGACGGACACCGGACCGCCCGGTGGCCGCCGGACGATCCGGGTACAGCTGATCTACGAGAACCACCCCGCCGAACGCGAAGTAGCTAGCGACCATCTAAACGATCGCGCCGGACAGCATGCGCGCACGCACGCACCGTGCGCGTTCTACCCTCGGAACGAGGAGGGGGGCTGCGCGGCAGCCCCCCTCCCGATCCTCGCCGGACATCTGATGTCCGGTCACTGGACACCGACGTGTCCGGAAGCCCCGGACACGCGGTTCCCTTGACATCAGCCGCAGCCGGTGCTCGTGCCGCAGTCGCGGCAGGTGTAGCAGGTACCTGCCCGCACCATGCGCCCACCGCAGCGGGAGCACTCAATCGCATCTTCGTGCGAGTTGAACAGCGCGGTCTGGCCCGGTGTCGGGCGCTCGTCGAACTCCGGCAGCGTCGGTGCGCCGGCCGAGTAGGCCGCTGCGAGACGTGCGCGAACTTCGGGCGAGAGGATCCCGATCTCTTCCTGCTGATCGACCGTGAGGAACTTCTTGCCCATCCAGCGGAAGACGTAGTCGACGATCGACTTCGCCGCGCGGATGTCTGGGTCGTTCGTCGGGCCGGACGGCTCGAATCGCATGTGCGAGAACTTCGAGACGTACACCTCGAGCGGCACGCCGTACTGGAGGCCGAGCGAGACCGAGATCATGAACGAGTTCATGAGGCCGGCAAGCGTCGTGCCTTCCTTCGCGATGTCGACGAAGATGTCGCCTGGGGTGCCATCGTCGAACAGGCCGACGTGGATGTAGCCCTCGTACTCACCGACACGGAACTTGCGCCCAACCTCGGTGCGATCGTCTGGCAGTCGGCGGCGCTTCGGGGCGGCGACAACGGTGCCAACCGGGACGAGCGTCGTCTGGCCCTTCTCGCCCTTGTCCTTGCCTGACAGCGGCTGGGCGACCTTGCAGTTGTCGCGGTAGATCGCGACGGCCTTGACGCCGAGCTTCCACGCATCGATGTACACCTGGGCGACGTCGTCGATCGTGACCTGCTCCGGGAGGTTCACCGTCTTCGAGATCGCGCCCGAGATGAACGGCTGGATTGCGCCCATCATCTTGACGTGGCCCGAGTAGTGGACGGCCCGCTCGCCGATTGCGCAGTCGAACACCGGGTAGTGCTCCGTCTTGACGTACGGCGCACCGACGATCGTGTTGCGCTCGTCGATATAGGCGACGATCTCGTCGACTTCCTGCGGGGCGTAGCCGAGCTTCTCGAGGCCGAGCGGCACGGTCTTGTTCACGATCGTGATCTCGCCACCACCAACGAGCTTCTTCGACTTGACCAGCGAGAAGTCGGGCTCAACACCCGTCGTATCGCAGTCCATCATGAAGCTGATGGTTCCCGTCGGTGCGAGCACCGTCGCCTGCGCGTTGCGGAAGCCGTGCACCTCACCGAGGTTGAGCGCGTCGTCCCACGAGGTACGAGCTGCGGTGAGCAGGTCGCTCGGCACCGTCTCGGACTCGCCGATGTTGCCGACGGCCGCGCGGTGCTTCGCGATGACACCGATCATTGCTGCGGCGTTCGGGCGGTAGCCCGCGAACGGCCCCATGCGCGACGCGATCAGCGACGACTTGCGGTAGGCGCGACCCGTCATCAGGGCGGTGATCGCCGCTGCGTAGGCACGACCTTCGTCGGAGTCGTACGGGAGACCACGAGCCATCAGCAGGGCGCCGAGGTTCGCGTAACCGAGGCCGAGCTGGCGGTAGGCCCGCGCGTTACGCTCGATCTCTGGAGTCGGATACGACGAGTAGCCGACGAGGATCTCCTGTGCGAGGAAGACAACGTCGATTGCGTGCTCAAGCGCCTCAACGTCGAGCTCGCCATCCTCGCGGCGGAACTTCATCAGGTTTAGCGACGCCAGGTTGCATGCCGAGTCGTCGATCGACATGTACTCCGAGCACGGGTTCGACGCGTTGATGCGGCCCGAGTTCGGAAGCGTGTGCCACGCGTTGATCGTGGTGTCGTACTGCACACCCGGATCGGCGCAACGCCACGCGGCTTCGGAGAGCTCGCGGAGGAGCTCGCGCGCCTTCATCGTGTGGACGACGGAGCCGTCGACACGAGCCGTCAGGTTCCAGTCAGCGTCGTCCTCAACCGCCTGCATGAAGGCATCGGAGACGCGCACCGAGTTGTTGGCGTTCTGGTACTGGATCGACGACCAGTCAGGCGAGTCAAGCGACATGTCGTAGCCTGCGGCCTCAAGGACGCGCGCCTTCTCTTCCTCGCGCGCCTTGCACCAGATGAACTCCTGGATGTCGGGATGGTCGACGTCGAGGACGACCATCTTCGCGGCGCGGCGCGTCTTGCCACCCGACTTGATCGTTCCGGCAGACGCATCGGCGCCACGCATGAACGACACCGGGCCTGACGCGTGGCCGCCCTTCGACAGCTGCTCCTTGGACGAGCGCAGCCGCGAAAGGTTGACGCCCGAGCCCGAGCCGCCGCGGAAGATAACGCCTTCGCGACGGATCCAGTCGAGGATTGCGTCCATCGAATCTTCGATCGAGAGGATGAAGCAGGCAGAGCACTGCGGCTTCTCCTCAAAACCGACGTTGAACCAGACCGGCGAGTTAAACGCGGCGAGCTGGTTGACGAGGATCGCCTTGAGCTCGTCCTCGAACGTGACAGCCTCATCTTCGGTGCTGAAGTAGCCACCGTTGCGACCCCACGTACCGATCGTCGTGACGACGCGGCCGATCATCTCCTTGACCGATCGCTCGCGCTCCGGCGAACTCATCCGTCCGCGGAAGTACTTCTGCGCGACGATGTTAGTGGCGGTCTGCGACCAAAACTTTGGGAACTCCACGTTCTTCTGGTCGAACGCGGGCTTGTCTTTGCCGGGAATGAACGCGTCGCGCTCCTCCCACTCGATCTCCTCGAAGGGATCGCGGCCGGCGATGGTGAAGTAGCGGCGAACGGCGAGGTTGGCGTCCTCGTCGACGACGGTGTTCACGAGCTCGTCGGGGTTGATCTGAACGGTCTCCTGCTCTACGGACGCCATGTCCTCATCCTTTCACTACTCCGATGCGACGGTGTGCTCGTTGAGCCTGCGGCCGGTCAACGAGCGGAGGGGCATCGTAGGATGCCCGTCGGATGGCATCGATACCACGCCGAGATTTCGCCAAAAAACCCGCTATTTGCGGGCTTTTTGCGGTTGGCTTACGACACGTCCAGTGTAGACGTGTCGATGGGGCCGAGGAAGCCGGATTTCGGCGTTAGTTGCCGGCTCGGAAGCGGCGCCAGGCGAGGCCGCCGATACCGGCAGCAACGAGCAGTACGGCGAGTCCGCCGAGAATCACAAGCGGGAGCGGGAAGGACGTCGCGCCGCCGGGGCTTGCATCGACAATCACGCTCGGAATCGGGCCGGTCGGCTTCGTGTTCCCGGGCGCCTCAGTCGTCGTTGTGGCCGCAGTCGTGTCGGTCGTCTGTACCTCGGTCGACGTCGTCGTCGTGGCTTTGTTCGCCCCGGCGATGGCCGCGTTTTCGGCAGCGCGGATATCGTCGCGCGCGCTCGAGTACACCGACACGTCTGTCGGCAGGTGATCGATCGCCTCCTGGTAGCACGGGATCGCGTAGGTCTTGTCGATGTGCCCGTCGTACCAGTCGTTGAGGAGCGCCTTCCAGCACGGCGTCGCGGCGGGGGCGGCACTTGCGGAACCAACGATGGCGGTCGCGGGGATCGCGAGCATGAAGGCCGCGAGCGACGCACGAAGGGTTCGGGTAAGCAGTTGGGTCACGTGGTTAGAGCGAAGCAAGGTCGGTAATCCTCGCCGAGTTTGGTTGGTCGGCGTGTGGGCTTAGTTCGGACCCTGTAAGGCAATTGTTGCCCGAGGGTTGGACGTCAGCGCGCAATGCTACCGTCGCGCGGATGCGGGCGGTACGTGATCGGTACACGTTCGCGACTGTGGCCCTCCCGGTGGCCCTCGCGACCACTGCGGGCGCGCTCTTTTTGGGCGGAGGCACATCCGACGCGTCGTTCCCGTGGCTCACTCTGGCGGTGGGTGCTGCGCTCGTCGTCCTCGGGCTTTCCGAGGGGCTGCCTGCTGGAGCATGGAGGGTCCTTCCACTCGCTGCGCTCGGCGCCTGGTGCGCGCTGTCGATCACCTGGTCGGTCGCACCCGACCGAACATGGGCGTATGCCAACAGGACGCTGCTCTACGCTGCGGTCGCGCTCCTCGGGACATACCTCGCGGGACGAGAGCGCAACGTCGCCGCGTCGCTTGCACTCCTGCTCGGTGCCGTGTGCGTGTGGGCGCTCGCCGGGAAGATCTTCGGTGGGCTCTACCCGGACTACGGTCGCGTGGCGCGGCTTCGAAGTCCGGTTGGCTACTGGAACGGTCTCGCGCTCGTTGGCGATATCGCCTTGCCGCTCGCGCTGTGGCTCGCGAAGTCGCGCCGGACTCTCGGCATCGTGCTTGCGTACGGCTGGCTCGTCGCGCTCACACTCACGTACTCGCGGGCCGGCGTCGGAATCGCGCTCGTGATCCTTTTCCTGTACGCCGGTCTTGGCGGAGGCTGGTGGTTTACGACCTCGACGCTGCTGCCCGCCGCCGTTCCCGCAGGTGTCGTACTCGCGATCGCGTTCGCGCTACCCGGCATCACAAGCGATGGCCAGTCGGGACACGTCAGAACGTACGACGGTCTGCTCTTCGGCGTGGCTGTAATCGCAGGGCTCGCTGCAGCTGCTGCTGCCTCGCGGAGCCGGGTGCCCGAGCCGCCAGATCGGCTCGGGCGTATCGCGCGTCTCGCTGCCGTGCTTGTCGCGGTCGCAGCGCTCGCCGTGGTGGCGACGCACGCACGCGGCTGGTGGTCGTCGTTCACAAGCACTCAGATCGCCGAGGTTGGAAACGGCGGCAGCCGTTTTGGCGATGCCAGCTCGAACAATCGGTACGCGTGGTGGACGCAGGCGTGGAAGGGCTTTGACGCGCATCCAATCGGCGGTACCGGTGCGGGCACCTTTGCCGTCACGAATCTCCGCTACCGCACGAGCTACCTCGACCAGGCGATCGAGCCGCATAACGTGCCCGTGCAGTTCCTCAGCGAGACGGGCATCGTCGGTGCCGCACTCGTGCTTCTCACCGTGGCGTGCTTCCACGGCGGTATCCGTGCGAAGCGCGACGGGGCGAAGTTGGCGCTCGGGCTTGCGCTGCCAGCGTTCGCCCTCCATGCGCTTGTCGACATCGATTGGGATTTCGTCGCGCTGTGTGTGCCTGTCTTCCTGATCGCCGGAATGCTCGCCGCGACACCTTCGCGACGACGGGTTCCTGGCGCGGCATTGCTTGCCGGCGCTGGGGCACTGACGCTCGTCGTGCTCTCGTCGTTCAGCGTCTGGCTCGGCGATCGCTATGCGGCGCGTGCGAGCGAGGCACTCGGCACGCCGGTGCACGCGGTGGCGCTCGCGAAGACGGCGCGGTCATTCAATCCGCTCGCAGTTGACCCGATCCTGACCCAGGCCGTCGCCGCCTGGTCGGGTGGCCAGATCGCCCTCGCGCGCGACTACTACCTCGACGCAGTCCGTCTCCAACCGCACGACGCAGATGTCTGGTACCAGCTCGGCTGGTTCGACCTCCATGTGCGGAAGTGTCCGCGCGCTGCGCTTCCTGAGCTCGACCGGTTCACGGCCCTCGATCCCCAGAACCGAAACAACGTCGAGTACGACGCAGCACTCAAGCTCGTGAACTCCGGGCTGCCCCGGTGTTAGCGGCTACGCGCCCAGGATCACAGCGAGCTGTCCGCCGTGCATCGCTGCGCGGCGAACGCCATCAACTGGTCCGACGACCTTGATCCCAAGGTCATGGGCAAGCCGACGACCCTCGGCGGCAAACCCTGGTCGGTACATGACGACGCTTGTGGCGTAATCCTGGCGCTTCGCGTTGCCGGTGCTCGCGACCTTGTAACCGAGGTGCTGCAGGCGTGCGGCCGCTGCGGCGGCGGCACCATGGCGACCGTTGCCGTTCATCACTGCGATGTGCAGGTGTGTGCGAGCGACCTTCGGCTGCACTGCAGCGGCGACCTTCTGGGCATGGCGAATCTTCGCGACCTTCTTGACGACCGCCTTCGGCACGACGGGCGCAGGTGTGAACGCGGCCGCGGCAGCATGACGCTGGATCGCGTGCGACACGGGCTTCGCGAGCATGAACGCCGCGGCGCCAAGGAGCAGGACGAGTTCGATCGCAGCGACGAGGCTGGCGACGATCGTCGCTCGGCGCCAGGGGCGGACGAGCTCGTGCGGGCTGGTCAGTGGTGCTTCCACAGGTGGCACCGGATTCTCCGGAGCAACCCGGACTCCTTCGTGGAACCCTGGATTAGCCGCGAACCCACTCGAGCGTTCGGCGTAGGCCGTCCTCGAGTGGTGTGCGCGCGTGCCAGTCGAGCACGCGTGCCGCCCGTGAGACATCGAGCGCGGATCGCTGAACGTCTCCGAGGCGCGCGGGGGCGAACGTTGGCTCGGAGGCGATGCCGACGACGGATGCACACGCCTCATGGAGCTGGGTGACGGTCGTCTCGACGCCGGTTCCAACGTTGTAGATGTCGCCGGGCGCGCCGACGGCCGCGACAAGCGCGTCGACCACATCGCCGACGAAGACGAAGTCACGCGTCTGGAGGCCATCCCCGAAGATCGTGGTTGGCTGCCCTGCCGCGAGTCGCTCAAGGAAGATCGATGCGACACCACCTTCGAGCGTTGGCTCCTGTCGGGGGCCAAACACGTTGCCGAAGCGCAGGACGACGTTCTTCGTCTCGTGGATGCGATTCCACCCGAGGAGGTACTGCTCTGCGCACAGCTTCGCGATGCCGTACGGCGACATTGGTCGGAGGGTGGCTGCTTCGGTGGCGGGGCCGTCGCATTCGCCGTAGATCGCCCCGCCGGTCGATGAGAAGATCACCTGTGCGCCTGCGCGCTGTGCTGACTCGAGCACGGCGATCGTGCCGACGACATTGACCTCTGCGTCGTGTGTGGGCTCGCGGACTGACGTCTGTACGTCGGCCTGCGCCGCGAGGTGAAAGATCACGTCGAACCCTGTCGCATCGAAGCCATCGCGGATATCGGCGACGACGAATGTGGCCTGCCGGGCGATGTTCTCGCGCTTGCCCGACGAGAGATCGTCGATCACGGTGACGTCGTCGCCGCGGGCGAGGAGGGCGTCGACGAGGTTTGAGCCGATGAAGCCGGCACCTCCGGTGACCACAGCGCGCATGAGCCGTATCGTAGGCAGCACATGTTCGTCTCGTTTGAAGGTGTTGACGGTTCAGGGAAGAGCACGCAGGCGGGTCTCCTTGCGGCGACGCTTCGCGCGGCCGGACACGAGGTGATCGAGACCCGCGAGCCTGGCGGAACACCGCTTGGTGAGCAGGTGCGGGCGATGCTGCTGCACGGTGGCGATATGACGCCGTGGGCGGAGGCTGCGCTCTTCGCGGCATCGCGTGCGCAGCACGTCGAGGAAGTGATTCGGCCAGCACTTGAGCGCGGTGCCTGGGTCGTGTGCGATCGGTATGTCGACTCGTCGGTCGTCTACCAGGGTGTTGTCCGCGGCCTTGGCGCCGAGGCGGTGTACGAGCTGAACCGCGTCGTGACTCGCGACCTACTTCCGCACCGAACGTTCTTGCTCGATCTCGACGCAGCAGCTTCGCGCGCTCGTCAGGAGGGCGAGCTCGACCGGATCGAGCGCGAGGACGACACCTTCCGTACAAGCGTCGTCGACGCCTATCGCGAGCTTGCCGCCCGACATCGAGATCGGTTCGTCGTGCTTGATGCACGCGTCCCAGCCCCCGAGCTTGCCGAGACGATTCGTGAGCAGCTTCTCGGCCGTTAGAGAGCAGCAGGAGGCGAAGCGTCTCCTCGAAGCGGCGATCGCTGACGGCCCTGCGCACGCCTACCTCTTCCATGGCCCTGCCGGAGTCGGCAAGTCGACGATTGCGCGGCTATTCGGGCGCGCACTGCTCAAGACCGATCGCGATGTCCATCCCGACCTCTACGAGCTTGAGCCGCTCGGCGACATGATCCGCATCGACGCGGTTCGCGAGCTGCGGCGCGATCTACACATGCGCCCCTTCGAGGGCGACCGGCGCGTCTACATCGTCCACGGCGCCGACCGCCTAGGCACCGACGCCTCTGACTCGCTCCTGAAAGACCTCGAGGAGCCGCCGCCGTACGCGGTGATCATTCTGATTGCCGACGACCTTGGGCCGATCTCCGCGACGATCCGCTCGCGTTGCCAGCTCGTTCCGTTTCGGCGTCTCTCGGAGCGCGCAGTGCGAGAGGTCGTTGACGCCCGGGTTCCCGATGCGTCGCCCGAGCGGCGTACGGCGCTTGCGCGCGTGGCCGGGGGTCGGCTCGATCGTCTCGAGCGCCTGCTCGACCCAGGTTCCGCGGCACGGCGTGACCGCCTCGTCGAGGTTGCACGGTCGGTCTATCGCGACCCGGCGTTCGACTCAACGTCGGCGGCCGAGGTGCTGCTCGAATGCGCCAAGGAGCGCGCAGAACATGCCCGAGCGATCGAGGAGGCGCGGATCGCGCAGCTCGACCTCCCTGAGAAGGAGGCCGAGCAGCGGATCAAGCGGGCCCAGCGAGGGGCCGAACGCGACGAGCTGCTCGCACAGCTCGAGGAGCTCGCGGGGTGGTACCGCGACCTTGTCGTTGTCGGCGTTGGTGCCGAGAGTGCGGCAATCCACCTCGACCGCATGGAGCAGCTCAAAGCCGATGCAAGTCGTGAGCGGCTGGTCGGCGCCGAGAACGCCGCCGAGTTCGTGCGGGCCGCATGGCGCCGGCTCGAGGAGTTCAACCTCTCGTCACAGCTGGCGCTCGAAGCGTTGTGGATTCGGCTGCATCGCGAACTCGCGACCTGACGATGAGCATCCTGTTGCTGAAACTCACGGTGACCCCGACCGTGATCGCTATCGCGACGCTTGCCGCTCGGCGGTACGGCCCGGTGGTGGGCGGCTGGCTGATCGGACTCCCCGTGACCGCCGGGCCCGTGACTGTCTTCCTCACCGCCTCTCATGGCCCCGCGTTTGCCGCGCGAACGGCCGCGGGGGTGGTGGGTGGCGTAACCGCACAGGGCCTCTTCGTGCTCGGCTTCGCAGCCGCGACGCGTCACGGCCGCGGC
>OMIZ01000107.1 GCA_900299235.1 Actinomycetota bacterium | reverse complement strand
GAGGACTTCCTCGCGCACTACCTTCCCGAGCTACGCCGCTTCGGTAAACCACTGTGGATCTCGGTCGGTGGTTTCAGCGCTGCCGAGTACGCAGAGACATGCGAACGTCTTGAAGACGTGACGATTGAGATCAACCTCTCATGTCCGAACGTCGACGAGGCTGCGGAGAGTGCGGCGGAGATCATCGCTGCCTGCCGCGCGGCGACCACGCTGCCGCTCTACGCCAAGCTCTCGCCAGCTGCGTGGGATATCGCCGAGGTCGCGCGCGCCGTCGAGGCAGCGGGTGCTGATGGTCTGACACTCGTGAATACGCTGCGGGGCATGACGCTTGATCGTCGGCTACGTCCGGTGCTCAATCGTGGCAGCGGGGGATACAGCGGGCCGGCGCTCCGGCCAGTGGCCTTGGCAGCGATCTACGCCTGCCGCCGCGCTACATCGCTGCCGATCGTGGGAATGGGTGGGGTGACAACCGGGCGCGAAGCGCTCGAAATGATTGCGTGCGGCGCATCGACGGTGGCGCTCGGCACGGTGCTCTTCGCCGACCCTAATGCCCCATCGCGCGTTCGTGGCGAGCTCGCCGAGGCTGTTGCGGAGGCTGGGCTCAGCTCGGCGGACGAGGCGGTTGGCATAGCACACGAGGGCGTTGTCAGCTAAGACAACTCCCCAAAACGGGTAGATCTTGCACGACGCGCAGAGGTTGTTAGTATGCGCGAGCTTATGGCGATGCCACCCGTTCACGTACAGGCCCCGGCCCGCTCCCTCGACCAGAGGATGGATGCGCTCCGTCGGGCGAACGACATTCGGGTCAAGCGCGCGCAGCTGAAGAAGGACCTCAAGTCGGGCGACGTCTCGATCGAGGAGATCCTCCGCGATCCGCCAGAGTTCGTGTCGACGGCGAAGGTGTTCGACATGCTCATGGCCGTCCCCAAGTTCGGGCGGGTCAAGGCGGCACGGCTGCTCAATCAGTGTCGCATCAGCCAGTCGAAGACGGTCGGCGGTCTTTCTGATCGCCAGCGCCAGGAACTTCTGACGCTCTTCAATAACCGGTAGTCCGTTGCTTGCGCGTGTCGGTTGCGCGGTCGCCCCGCCCTGCGGAGTACGCTCGTTGCACATGAACGCGGCTCCCCTCCGGGTTGTGAAATCAGCGTGACGCGTCCCGTCCCCGCCTTCGTGGTTACCGGACCCTCAGGGGCTGGCAAGGGGACGATGGTCGAAGCGTTGCTCGCGCGCGTGCCGCGGTTGCGACTCGCGGTCTCGGCGACGACAAGGGCGATGCGACCGGGAGAGCAGAACGGTGTCCACTACTGGTTCGTGAGCGACGAGGAGTTCGACCAGCGACTTCGCGAGCGTGACTTTCTCGAGTACCACGTCTTCCCCTGGGGGCAGCGGTCGGGGACGCTCGTGACGGAGCTCAAACGCATTGCGGCCGACGGTGCGGTGCCACTCCTCGAACTCGAGCTGAACGGTTCGCTCGAGGTGAAGCGTCGACTGCCCGAAGTCGTCACGATCTTCGTCGACGCACCCATTGACGAACTCGAACGCCGTCTTCGTTCGCGAGCGACCGAGAGTCAGGGCGAGATCGAGGAACGCGTGGCGCTCGCACAAGAACAGCGCGCGCTCGCACCCGAGTTCGACTTCGTCGTTGCAAACGACGATCGTGAACGCGCCGCCGCAGAAGTGGTAGGCATCGTCACGTCCGCGCTGGCCGCCAACTCCGCTCAGGTAGGATAGGCAGCCATGATTCATCCTCGCATCGATCAGCTCACCGAAAAGGTCGACTCGCGCTACGCGCTGGTGATCGTCGCGGCTAAGCGTGCCCGGCAGATCAACAACTATCACCATCAGCTTGGCGAGGGCACCTTCGATGAGTTCCCGCCGCCGCTCGTGCAGTCGCGGTCGAAGAACTACCTCACCATGGCCCTCGAAGAAGTAGCCGAGGGCAAGATCACGTACGAGTACCGCCGGTAGGTCTGCGGGCTGGCCGGAATCGGCCGCTCCCGGCACACTTCCAGCGTGTCTCGGATTCTTCTTGGTGTAAGTGGTGGCATCGCGGCCTATAAGGCCTGCGAACTGACGCGCCTTCTTGTTCGATCCGGCCACGAGGTCGTGCCGCTGGTAACGCCCGGCGCCGAACGGTTTGTCACGGCCGAGACGTTCAACGCACTTGCGCGACGACCGGCCGGCGACGACCCATATCTCCACCTCACGCGCGGCGACATTCTCGTCATCGCGCCGTGCACCGCGAACACACTGGCGAAGCTCGCCTACGGGATCTCCGACAACCTGCTCACGCAGGCGGCGCTTGCTCATCGCGGGCCGGTGCTCGTGGCACCTGCGATGAACCCGCGAATGTGGGCGAACGCAGCGACGCGCGCAAACGTCGAGGCGTTGCGCGACCGAGGGGTCGAGTTGATCGGTCCCGACGAAGGGGAGATGGCCGAGGGTGAGTGGGGAGTGGGTCGACTCGCCGAGCCAAGCGAGATCGCGACTCGGGTTGCTCAGCTCCTCGGCACACCCACGCTCGCCGGCAAGCGCGTACTCGTCACCGCAGGTGGCACCCGTGAACCCGTCGATGACGTTCGCTATCTCGGCAATCGCTCATCCGGTCGCATGGGTGTCGCTCTCGCCGAGGAAGCGCGTCGGCGCGGAGCGGAGGTTACGCTCCTTGCTGCGAACCTCTCTGTTGCACCACCGCATGGAGTGACGGTGGTGTCAACGCCGACCGCAGCTGAGATGGCCGCTGCCGCCGCCCGTATCGACGCGTACGACATTGCCATCTGTGCCGCTGCGGTTGCCGATTACCGACCTGCCGAGGCGATCGCGGGCAAACGGGTAAAGGACGCTGACGGATGGTCGCTCGAGCTCGTTCCCACGGTCGATATCGCGCGCGCTCTCGGAGAACGGAAGACCTCAGGCCAGGTACTTGTCACATTCGGAGCGGAGATTGGCGAGGCAGGCCTCGACCGCAAGCGCGGGATGTTGACCTCAAAGAACGCCGACGTTGTCGTGTTCAACGACGTGTCGGTTCCGGGCATCGGTTTCGACACAAGCGAGAATGCCGTGACGATCGCGACGGCCGCCGGTTCGATCGATGTGCCGCGTGCGGCAAAGAGTGCGATCGCGGCGGCGGTGCTCGATGCTGCGGAAGCGCTGCTCACGTAGCCCGGTCTCGAGCGTCATCACGGCCCGTCGGTCTGGTATTCAGATGCCATGTCCGACGACCCTGTGATGGACGCGTACGACCTGTTCCGGGAGGGGCAGCATCGCCTCCGTAAGGGTGAGGCCGCCCAGGCAACCGTTCCACTTGAGAAGGCGAAGCGGATGGAACCCGCGAAGTCGTCGATTCGTGAGGCATTGGGGATTGCGTACTTCCGCATCGGTCGGTGGCAGGAGGCGGAGGCGGAGTT
This sequence comes from Actinomycetota bacterium, assembly GCA_900299235.1. Classification (GTDB taxonomy): domain Bacteria; phylum Actinomycetota; class Thermoleophilia; order Gaiellales; family Gaiellaceae; genus PALSA-600. The sequence continues at coordinate 1,640 of OMIZ01000107.1, read as the reverse complement.
CCGGATGGTGCTCGAGCTGTCGCCCGTCGATGACTACGCCCACTACGCGCTCGGCCGGGCCCTGGAGCAGCAGGGCAGGAGTGACGAGGCGCTCGGCCACTATCGCCTCGCCAGCACGATGCGGCCATCGAGTCAGCACTACGCGAAGCGCGCGTGGGCGCTCGACGATGCCGATGCGGGGCGCGAGGCGGACTAAGTAAAGCTAAACCTTAGCTTTAGCTATCGGGAATCATCCGGACGGCGGCCCCGCGAGGGCGCGAGAGACTTTCCGCAGTTTGCGGGGAAGTTACGCGTGTCCGACGCGCAGACGTTGTAAATGTCGCGGCGCATCTGCCTATCCTCGGTTCGCGTAGGTCGGGAGGTCAGCTGAGGGAGTCGATAGCGCGCCACGCGATCGGTGTCCGTCCGCTCGGTCTGCCTAGATGTGCGTGTTCGTGCTGAGAGCGGCTCGGCGCGAATGAGCAGGCACATAACTGATTGGGGGCGGTACAGGTGCGGCGGAACTTCGTTTCTTCGCGTTCGATTGTTCGAGCGGGGCTGAGCTCCGCCGTTTTGGCGCTCACGCTCGTGTTTAGCGCGTCAGCATTTGCCGGCACCTCGACCGTCACCCCAACGAGCGACGGCGGAGCTATCTCTGCAGACACGACGGGAGGTAGCTACGCCACGCTCACCGGGATCACCGTCACCGAGCCGGCAGCCGCGGACTTCGCCGACGCCGACACGATCACGCTCACGCCTCCCGGCGGGTTCGAGTTCAAAACGGGCGCGACCTGCTCCGATACGGGAGGCGATGCCACCGCCTCCGTGACGTCGAGCACGACTTCAGCGATCGTCTGCACGATTGCGCATGCGTCGGTCACGACGCCGTCCGTGTTCACGTTTGCGTCGGTCGAAGTGCGCCCAAGCGCTGGCACGCCGCTTGCTACAGGAACCTTGAGCATCTCGACATCGAGCGCTACCTCGACGTTGAGCACGGCTAACGCGGGCACCCTCACCGAGGTCGCGGGAGCGCCAACAACCTATGTGATTACAGGCGCGACTTCCGCGGTCGCCGGTGTGAACTCGACGAACTTGACCGCAACGCTCAACGATCAGTTTGGGAACACCGCCAAAGCAGCGACGGACACGGTCATCACGCCGAGTTCGAGTTCGTCGGGTGCGAACAAGCATTTTCGTACGACGGGGAACGCGAACGCGACGACGTTCACAATCACGACGGGTAACTCGTCGGTCTCGTTCCGCTATTACGACGAGAAAGCTGGTTCTTGGAGCTTCACCTTTACGAACGATCAGGCACTCACGAACCCCGGGGCGTACGCGTTCACGATCAATGCGGCGACGGCATCGACGTATGTGATTTCGGGTGCGTCGTCTGCGACTGCGGGTGTGAACTCGACGAACCTGACGGCCACTCTCGTTGATGCCTTTGGCAATACAGCCACGTTCGGGGCGGATGTGGTGATCACGCCGTCGTCGAGCTCGTCGGGCGCCAACAAGCATTTCCGTACGACGGGGAACGCGAACGCGACGACGTTCACGATCACGGCGGGTAGTTCGACGGTGTCGTTCCGGTACTACGACGAGAAGGCGGGGTCGTGGAGCTTCAGCTTCACCAACGACCAGTCCGGCAACGGCGTCTC
>OMIZ01000106.1 GCA_900299235.1 Actinomycetota bacterium | reverse complement strand
GTCCGCGCGGCCCTCAAGGCCGCCGGCAAGTAGTCAGCCGGTATCAGGCAGTACCCGGAGGGCCCCCACGGGGGCCCTCCGTCGTTAACGGCACGGGTGCGCGGTTCTGTCGCCCAGGTCGGGCGACGGCTACGGCTCGACGAGGCCGCGTCGGATCGCGTACCGCGTCAGGTCGACACGGTCGCGGGCGCCGAGCTTCTCTTTGATATTCGCACGGTGACGATCGACCGTCTTGATGCTGATCACAAGTGTCTCCGCAATCTCACGGCTCGTACGTCCCTCAGCGACGAGCTTCAACACCTCGAGTTCACGCGAGGTCAACGTCTCGTCGCTCTTGCTCCCTCGTCCTCGACGCACGAGCTCGCCCTGGTCGCGGAGCGCCTGGGGCGTTGCCTCGGGGAAGACGAACGTGTCGCCGCGCATGACCGCCCGGCAGGCTCCGACGATCTCCGTGTCTGCCACCGACTTGAGGACGTAACCCGACGCGCCCGCACGGATCGCGGCGAGCACGTACTGGTCGGCGTCGTACATCGAGAGCACGAGCGTGCGCAGCGTTGGTCGGCGACGCGCAAGCTCCTCCACGGCCTGGAGGCCGGTCATTCGCGGCATTGCAACGTCGAGCACGGCCAAGTCGATCTCCGGCCGCATGCCGAGAACGACTGCCTCGGCACCGTCGTTTGCCTCCGCGACGACCTCGAAATCCGGTTCGCGCTCGATCACGCCTTTGAGCCCGTTGCGGACAACCGGGTGGTCGTCGGCAAGGAGAACGCGGATCTTCATGCTTTCTCCTCGGTGAGCACGGTGATCACAGTGCCACCTTGCGGCGCGGAGCGGATCTCGAGCGTCGCACCGATCGACGCGGCGCGGTAACGCATTCCCGCGAGGCCGCCGCCCGTCTCTGAGAGCAGTGGGTCGACGCCGATACCGTCGTCGGCGATCTGAACGAGCGCACGCCCGTTCTGCACCCGAAAGACGAGCGCGGCCTCGGTCGCCTCGGCGTGACGCGCGACGTTTGTGAGTGCCTCCTGCGCAATCCGGTACAGCGCGAGCTCAACCGCCGGCTCAAGGCGAGGTGCTTCCTCGTCGACGTCTGGGTGAAGATCAAGGTCGGAGCTGCGGCGCATCACGTCGCAGAGGTGCACGAGCGCGTACGCGAGGCCGAGATCGTCGAGTACCGCCGGGGGGAGCTGACGCGCGATGCGGCGCACCTCGTCGAGCGTTTTCCGTGCGAGCTCATGGGCCTCCATCAGCCGTGAGTTGAGCTGCGCGGGAGCGTCCAGTACGAGCGCATGCAGCTGCAGGAGCAGAGCGGTGAGGCCCTGCCCGACTTCGTCGTGGAGCTCTGCTGCAAGTCGACGACGCTCATCCTCTTGCGCTTCGGCGATCTGCGCACCGATCGTCCTGCGCTCATGCGCCAGCATCTCCTGGAGTTCGGTGATCTCCAGCTTCAGCTCTGCGATCTGGGCTGCTGCACCGCTCTCGTGCGCTGTCATGGGTACATCGTGCCTCGCAAACCACTGCGGTGGAGGAGGGGGCGTATGGGTAGTACCACCCATCTTCGGCACGTCACGTGGGGGTGTCTACCCATCTTCGCGGCAGATCGCCCCACGAGCGTCGAGAACGAGGCTACGGTCTTCCCATGCCAAACATCGGCCCCACAGAGATCATTCTCCTTCTCGTCCTCGCCCTGCTGCTCTTCGGCGCGAAGCGTCTGCCCGAGATCGGGCGCTCGCTCGGGTCGGGCATGCGCGAGTTCAAGGATTCCGTCTCAGGACAGTCGGCCGCATCCGCGACTCCGGTTGCTCTTCCGCAGCAGAGCACCCCGGTCGTGTCGGCGCCCGACGCATCGCACGTACCAGCCACACCCTCCTCGTAGTACTCACGCCCGGGCCGGTCGGTCCGCCATCACCGGCCTGCCCGGGCGCCCCTTTCGAAAGCACCCACTGAGCGCGTAGGATGCGACTGATGATCCGCGTCCGGCGGGGAGCAGTTGCGCTGGCAGGCTTCGCCCTGCTCGGACTCGTCGCGGAGCTTTGCGGGCGGAGCGTGACGGAGAGGCTTGATGCCGCGGTGCACATTGGGCCGCTTGCGACTCCGACAACCTCCTACTACCCGTTTTTTCTCGCGGCCCTCCGTATGGTCGCCGCGCTTGCGCTCGCCGGACTCGGGTGGCGCGTCCTGCGCGCGGTTGCTCGCGCTGGCGCAGGGGAGCGGGCACTTGCCGCCGTCGGGGGCCGCACACGACACTCGCTTCCGAGTATCAAGCTCAGCCTGTCACCCAAGCTCTGGGCGTCGTCCTTTGCGTCAACGTCGCTCTGGTTCCTCGTGCAAAACGACGGAGCTCGGATCGCCGCCGGTGGCATGCCGTCGCTGGCTCCGTGGCTGCACACGTTCGCGTTGCCGGTGTTCGCTCTCGTGTCGATTGCGCTCGGGCTCGCGATCGGAGCGGTCGTCAACTGGGTACGTGCCGTTGAGGAGTACGCCGAGATCGTCCTCGCCCACGCGACGCGGCTTCTGCGTCGCCGTGCGCTTCCAGCCAATCGCCGTCGCCCTGAAGGTGTGCGTGCGTTGCGATGGCTCTTTGGCCGCACGTTCGACTCACGGCCACCGCCGCTCGTCGCCTAACCCGCGGCCGCAGGCGCCGCGGGCGACGCAGTCGTCTTCGGTATCTGGAGGGAGTGGAAGTGGCACGACGGACTAACAGAGAAGGAAACGCCCGCCCTGCGGGCCGCGCGCAACATGCCGAGGGGCTCGGATGGCTTACGGTCGCGGCCGGCGTGATCTGGGCGATCATTCAGCCCTACCGGATCACCTTGCTCCACCCGTTCCACCAAGGCTTCTGGTGGCTCGTGATCGAGCCGCCGCTGATCGTCATGCTCGTCGGCGTCATCTTCGTCTTCGCGGTCGCCCGCCCGCTCGTCGCCGATCAGAGGGAGCGTGATGGAGCCGCAGGCTGAGATGGTTCACTGGCTCTTCGCTGGCGGCCTGCTCTTCCTCGGGCTCGTACTGCTCTGCGAGGTGCTCGTCGATGAGGAGACGTGGCGTCGGCGAGCATGGCGCGTCTACCTTTGGCCCGGCGTCGCGTTTGGTATGGGCGTTCTGATGTGGCCGGTGATGACGTTCTTCACGAACTCGGCAATCCACATGCTCGCCCATGGCTCGTGGGCGCAGGCGTTGATGATCGCGGGCGGCGCAGAGCTCGGCCTCGCGCGCGGAAAGCTTCACTCACGCTGGTGGAAGCTCGCGATCCCGATCGGGCTCGTGGTCTCAGGACTCGCCTTCCTGCTTCACGAGCAAAACCCGTGGTTCTTTGCTCGGTCGGCATTCCTCCATCACCTGAACGGCTGGACACTCGTCGTGGGGTCGATCTTCCCATTCGGACTCGTCTGGCGACCGAAATCTGTCGTCTTGAGAACCGGCTTCGCGCTCATGTTCGTCGCGCTCGCCGTGATGCTCTTCTGCGACCGCGACGTTGCTCCGATCTTCGGTCATCTCTCCCCGCTTGCGGGAGTGCAGCACCGATGAGACGCGTCGCACTTGTCCTCGTCACGCTCGCCGCGCTTGTACTTCCCGCTGCCGTTTCGGCACACGCCACCCTGAAGAGCGTGAGCCCGGGCTTCCAGCAGGAGCTGAACGTCGCTCCGACAGCGATCGTGTTGACCTTCGATCAGATCGTCTCGTTCCCGGCAGTTGAGGTGCTCGATCAAGCAGGCCACAACTGGGCGCTGCCCGCGACGCTCAACGACACCACGGTGCGCGCCAGGGTGCGCCACCTTCCACGTGGCAACTACACCGTTCGGTGGCATGCGCTCTCGGCCGACTCGCACGTCGTCTCGGGCGTGTGGACGTTCGGCGTGGGTGTGCCCGCGCTGCCTCCGACTGAGGCTTACGGTGCAAGCGGCCCGACACGCACCGAGCACATCGTCCGCTGGCTGTACTTCGGTGCGCTCGCGATGGTGATCGGCACGCTCGGCGTGCGGCTCCTCTGCCTTCGCGGTCTCGCTGTTCCGCCCGCTCTTGAGAAGCGCGTGTTGCTGCTCGCCGGCCTTGGCACAGCGGCGTTCCTCGAGCTTGGAATCCTCGCGTTCTGCCTCCGCTGCGAAGACGTGCTGCAGTTGCCGTTCGGGAAGTTCCTCTACGGCGACCTCTCGCCGATCTCCGGGGGCACGCGGTTCGGAACCGCGTTCATCGCCATGACTCTCGGCTTCGCCCTTGTCGCGGCGTTCGTCTACCTCTCGTGGCTGCTCGACCGCGTCGACCTTCTGTGGCCGCCGCTGCTGCTCGCGGTGGGCTTTGCCTCCGGGATCTCGCTGTCGGGCCACGATGCCGTCGACCCAGGCTCGTTTTGGGCGACCGAGGTTGCCGACTGGTTCCACCTCGTCGCCGCCTCGCTGTGGGTGGGCGGGCTGCTCGCGCTCGTTCTTGCTGTGTGGCCGACCGGTGGCGCCATTCGGAACGAGGGCTTTGTGCAGTTTTCGCGGCTTGCCACGTGGGTCGTTGCGATTACGCTCGGTGCGGGCACCTACCTCAGTATCGTCCGTCTCCCGCACCTGCACGACCTCTGGCGCACGGGCTACGGGCAGACGCTGCTTGTGAAGCTCGCCCTTGTTGCGGCCGCGCTGCTCTTCGGCGCGGTGCATCACTTCGTCGTGCGGCCGCGGCTCGAGCGTGCCGACGCGACGTTCATCGTGCGGGCAGGCAGGAGCCTCGCCGTCGAGCTTGGCCTCGCGATCGCCGTCCTGCTCGTTGCCGCGGTGCTGACCGATTCGAAACCACCGACGCCCCCCGGCGCAATCGCAAACGCCGCTGCTGCAGTGTCGCGGTGAGAGGTGCGCATCGACGTTCATTCGCGGTCGCCACGTCCGGCGCGAGCGATACCGTCACCCTCCCTTGAGTACCGCAGGCGACGACACCGAAGCAATCCCCGCAGACGCGATCGCGATCCTCGATCACGGCTTCGTTCGTCTCGATGCAGCGATGGCCGACGACCTGTCGGTTGTGAACGGTGCCCGCGTGTCGTTCGCCCGACGCAAGGATGAGCTCGACGATTCCGACGCTGGTCTCGTCAAGTTCCTGATGCGCGATCGCCACGGCTCGCCATTCGAGCACAACGCGTTCCGGTTCCACATCCGCTGCCCGATCTTCGTTGCGCGCGAGTGGTTCCGTCACCGGATCGGGTCGTTCAACGAGTTCAGCATGCGGTACGCCAAGGCCACCGACGACTTCTACGTCCCGGCAGCGTCCGACGTTCGTACCCAGGTTGGCAAGCCGGGTGCGTACAGCTTCCAGCCGGTCGACGCTGAGCTCGCTGAGCGCACCCGAGCCGCACTGACGGAGGCCTACGACCGCGCCTACGCGACCTACGAGGAGCTCGTCGAAGCCGGTGTCGCTCGAGAGCTTGCACGGGCCGTGATGCCGGTAGGGGCCTACACCCAGTTCTACTGGACTGTCAACGCCCGGGCTCTGATGAACTTCATCTCGCTCCGCAACGCGGAGTTCGCGCAGCTCGAGATCCGCCGGTACGCCGAAGCCGTTGAGTCGTTCTTCGCCGAGAAGATGCCGATCACGTACGCGGCCTTCATCGAGAACGATCGCACTGCGCCGTAGGAGGGTCCTCGGGTGACCCCGATGGGTCAATTCGGTTCTCGAAAAACCTAAGAACTTTCTAAGACCGGGCATCTTCCGCGTGGTTAAGCCGTTTGAACCTATGAACGACTTGACGGTTCTCGCAATCCAAAGAGCCGCCTACGCACGAAGAAGGAGCAGATGACCAATATCGCCCACATCGACGCCCTCGACGACGACGGCGTCCTCAACGACAGTGATGACTTCGTGGAGACCCTCGGGGTCTCGCCGCTCGGCGCGCTCGGGCTCGACGTTGTGCTTGATGAAGACGACGAGGCTGGGCTCGACGCCGAACTCGACGAGGAGTTTGACCTCGACCTCTCCACCGATTCGGCACTCACGACCGATTCGCTTCAGATGTTCCTCAATGAGGCTGGTCGCTTCCCGCTGCTGACCGCTGCGGAAGAGGTCGAGCTTGCCAAGCGCATCGAGCGCGGTGACATGGCGGCGAAGGAGCGGATGATCAACTCCAACCTCCGCCTCGTCGTGTCGATCGCTCGTCGGTATCAGACGCAGGGCATCACGCTCGGCGATCTCATCCAGGAAGGCGTGATCGGCTTGATCCGCGCCACCGAGAAGTTCGATTGGCGCAAGGGCTTCAAGTTCTCGACATATGCAACATGGTGGATCCGCCAGGCCGTGCAGCGTGGCGTTGCCAACAAGTCACGGACGATCCGGATCCCGGTTCACGTCGTCGAGCGTGAGCAGAAGGTGTCGCGCGCGGAGCGCGAGCTCTTCGCCCAACTCGGGCACAACCCGACCGACGAAGAGGTTGCTCAGCACGCGAAGATTCCGCTCGCGCAGGTGCTTGAGGTTCGGGAGGCTGCTCGCGCGGTCGCCTCGACCGATGCCCCGATCGGCGCCGACGGCGATGGGAGCTTCGGCGACCTGTTCGCCGCTGCCGGCCCGGCAACCGAGGACGAGGTCGATCAGACGCTCCGCGGTGACGCTGTCCGTCGCGCGGTGGCAAAGCTTCCTGATCGTCAGCGTGACGTGATCTCTCTTCGCTTTGGCCTCGTCGGTGAAGGGCCGACGTCGCTTGAGCAGATCGGCAAGCAGCTCGGCATCACCCGCGAGCGTGTGCGCCAGATCGAGGCGGACGCTCTTCGGCGTCTCGCTGAGTCGGACGACATCGCCGACGCCGCGTAGTTCAGTTTCAGCTGTTGGTCCCGTCGTACTGCGGATCACACGGAGCGCCGCCGTCCCGGGCGGCGCTCCACTTTTTTCCACGCCGTTTCGCCGATGCCCGCTTCTCAAGGCGAGCGCGAAAGAATCGGCGCTCTCTCCGGCGATCTAACGCGATTCCAGCGACCACCTAAGGCGTTCACCTTCGCGCGAGCGGAAGCTGCTTAGAGAGGCAGAGAACCGCTCCTAGCCGGGGTGAGTCGGCGGCCGCTTCGGCACAGGTCGGAATGTCGTCGATGCGACGCTCGCTGCTGCGATCAGGACGCCCGACCGACGTGGGGCGCTCCCGTTCGAGCAGGCGCTCTAGGTGGTGCGCATCACGACGTGACCAGGCCACACGAGGCCCTGGTTCGCCGGATCGACTGCCGTCACAACCCAGTGCGAGTTCTTGTCGACCGAGTACGGAACGGTGAACTGCACCGTCGTCGTGCCCGAGGTAACACGGAACCCGCCACACGGGATCGCAGGCTTGCCGCCCTCCGTCAGGAAGAGCTCATAGTAAGCGGCTGCATTTGAGAGCTTCGGCAGACCCGACACGCTGAGCTGGATCGGCAGGTTGCCACTCGGATCGACCGAGCCGACACGTACCGAGGCGAGCGCGTTCTGATCGCCCGTCATGGCGACGACGCGGATTGGCGACAGGCCCGAGCCGTGATTGCCGGTGACGTAGCCGGCGCCGAACGCTGCGGTAGCCACGGCAGCCGCGAACGCAAGCAGCGCAGTGACGCGACGCCGACGAGTACTGATCGAAACGACGTTCGACTCGTGTTCAACCGCGGCCTCGGAGGCCTCCACCGCGTCGGCGACGGGGGTCGGAACAGCGGCGAGCGTGCGCGGTGCGCGCAGCAGCTCTACGGGAAGGTCGGCAGGAGGCCCGGCAGCCACGAGCAGGTCGTGCACGTGGCGGAGGCGGCCGATCTCGTCAGGGTCAAGATCGGAGAGATCGATGATGTCTTCAAACTCGCGGCTCATTCGAGCTCACCTTCCAAGATCTCCGCAAGGCGCTGGAGCGCGCTACGGGTACGTGTCTTCACAGTACCGAGCGGAATGCCAAGTGTCTCGGCAATTTCGCTCTGTGACAGGTCGCTCCAATAGGCAAGTGCAAGCACCTCGCGCTCGCGCTCGGGGATCTGCTCGAGCGCGAGGTGTACTCGCCATTGCGTCCAAGACACTTCGGCGCGGTCGTCGGGTCCGGCCTCCATTGAGAGTTCGTCTGGCACGTCGACCGGGGGTTCGGTGCGAGCACGCGTGCGATCGACGATCGCATTGCGGGCTACGCCGTACACCCAGGGTGCCCCTGGCCCACGGTCGCGCTGATAGGTGCGCGCCGATCGCCAGATTGAGACGAAGGTCTCCTGGACTGCGTCCTCTGCTCTCCCACGATCACCGAGACGCCGCAACGCAAGCCCAAAAACAGGGCGCGCGTAGCGCTCGTACAGCGCCTCAAACGCCGTGCGGTCGCCCGCGCCGGTGCGTTCGATCAGTTCGGCATCGCTGTGCACGAATGCCATCCTAGGGATTGCAAGAGCTACTGCCATCACCCGTTCATTCGGGTCAAACCCCCAAATCGGATTGCATGACCTGCGCGAACCGGGGGAAACGGGGTGGCGATGGGGCTCCGAGCCGTGCCCGGAGCCCCACGATGCCAATCAGACCGCTGCTGAGTACCGGCGTGCGACCTCGTCCCAATTGACGACGTCCCACCACGCGCCCAGGTAATCCGGGCGACGGTTCTGGTGCTTCAGGTAGTACGCGTGCTCCCAGACGTCGATCCCGAGGATCGGCGTCTTCCCCTCCATCAACGGGTTGTCCTGGTTCGGGGTGGAGACGATCTTCAGCTCGCCGCCGTCAACGATCAGCCACGTCCAGCCGGAGCCGAACCGCTTTACGCCAGCGTCGTTGATCTGGGCCTTCAGCTGATCGGGATCGCCGAACGCACGGACGATGGCGGCCTCGAGTTCGCCCGATGGATCGCCGCCGCCGCGTGGCTGCATGATCGACCAGAACAGCGAATGGTTGTAGTGGCCACCGCCGTTATTGCGGACGGCCATGCGCTTCTCCTCGGGGATCTGATCCAAGTTCTGGACGATCTCCTCGATCGACCGGTCGGCCCAATCGGTGCCGGCCAGCGCGTTGTTCAGGTTGTCCACGTAGGCCTGATGGTGCTTGCCGTGGTGGATCCGCATCGTCTGCTCGTCGATCGTCGGCTCAAGAGCGTCGTAGTCGTAGGGCAGCGCAGGAAGCTCGTGTGGCATCTCTGTCTCATCTCTCCTTGGGTGGTGCCGGACACCTCTCAGGATATGCTCAGCGCGCCCTCTGCAGGGGCCGAAAGCCGTGAAACTGCAAAGTCGTTACACCAACGCGCACACCCCCACACGCTCATGAACTTCGTCGCCCTCGTCATCCTCGGTTACCTGCTCGGCTCATGCCCGTGGGGCGTCTGGATCGTCAAGCTTGTGCGCGGGGAGGACATCCGCAAGGTCGGGAGTGGCAACATCGGCGCGACCAACGTGTGGCGCATGTACGGCCGCTGGCTCGGCATCCCCGTCGTCAGCCTTGACCTGCTGAAGGGCTTCGTTCCTGCACTGCTCGGTGTGCTTCTCGTATCGCCCCTCTGCGGGATCGCTGCTGGCGTCGCGGCGATGGTTGGCCATTGGCGACCGCTCTTTCTGAAGTTCGCAAAAGGCGGCAAGATCGTCGCTACCGGAGGCGGCGTCTTCTTCGGAGTCGCCGCGTGGGTGTCGGTCGTTGCACTGATCGTCTGGCTGCTCGTCTTCGTGCTGTCGCGGTACGCGTCGCTCGCATCGATCGTCGCTGCGCTCTCGCTGCCGATCACCGCATTCTCCTTCGGCTACTCCCCCTCGGTGATCGTGCTGTCGTTCGGCGTGATGGGTGGAGTGCTGTACCTCCATCGCGTGAACATCGCGCGTCTACGGAACGGCACGGAGTCGCGCTTCTCGTTCCGCCGCACAGCGCGCGCCTGACGATGCCCGTGGACGACGACACAGCCTTCGCTCGGCTCGTGTCGCTTGCGTGTCACGACCTCCGCACGCCGCTCGCGACAATCGTCGGCTTCGCACGGACGCTCGCGCGTATCGCCGACCTTGACCCGCAAGCGGCCCGGTGGGTTGGGCTGATCGATGGCGCTGCCGGGGAGCTCGACGCGCTGATCGATGTGTTGGCGATTGCAGCGCGAATTGAGCGTGGCGACTACGACCCACCGCGAAACGCAACCCCTGTCGCGGACCTCGTTGATGCGGGAACTCCTGAGGGCGTCACACATCTCGACGAGGGTGCTACCAGGATGGCGCTCGCTGCCCTTCTGCGTGCGGCGGAGCGCCACGGCAAGGGGACGGCCCCCGCCTGGCGCGCCAACGGCCGAGAGCTGCTGCTGGGGCCGCTTGCGCGGGACGCTGTGGGGATTGTTGCTGGCGACGAGCAGCGAGACGTTGGAGCACTTGTGGCTCGACGCGTGCTCACCG
>OMIZ01000105.1 GCA_900299235.1 Actinomycetota bacterium | reverse complement strand
CGGCAATCGCGACACGGGCACAGGGTGCGGCGGCAGAGCTCGTTGGCGCGAACGCGATCCTCGTCGGTACCACGCTGATGCGGGCGGCCGACCCGGCGGCGAAGCTGACCGAGCTCGTCTCGCGGCCTCTCGTGAAGGTCTGCGGCCTCACGCGTCAGGAAGATGTGGATGCCGCAGTCGAGGCTGGCGCAGACATGCTCGGCTTCATCCTCGCCAACGAGAGCCCGCGCCGCGCCGGCGGTCTCCTCGATGCGCCCGACACTGTGCTGCGGGTTGCCGTCTTCGTTGGCGAGCAGCACGAGACTGGGGCCGATCTCGTGCAGTTCTACGACCGCGAAGATGGCCACCGTGCCCGAGACGCTGCGCTCCTGCGTAACGGCGAGCGCGTCGGCACGGTCGTCGACCTGCCGTGGCTCGAAGACGATCCAACGCATCTCGACCGTGCCCGGGCAACGGAGGGCTGCGTGATGCTCGCGGGCGGACTGGACGCAACCAACGTGCGTGCCGCAATCGACGCGATCTCGCCGTGGGCAGTCGATTCGGCCCGCTCAACCGAGCGCGAACCGGGAATCAAAGACCATGACAAGCTCCGAGCCTGGGTGGAGGCAGCCAGATGACGACACAGACGTTCGGCGTGTACGGAGGGCGATACGTCCCCGAAACGCTCATTCCCGCTCTTGACGAGCTGACCGCAGGATGGGAGGTGGCAAAGAACGATTCGTCGTTCCACGCCGAACTGCGCGATCTGCTCACAAACTACGCGGGCCGCCCCACGCCCCTGACGCGCGTCGAGCGGTTTGCTCCCGACAAGCGCGTCTACCTCAAGCGGGAAGACCTCATGCACACGGGCGCGCACAAGATCAACAACGCGCTCGGGCAGGTCGTGCTCGCTCAGCGTCTTGGCAAGAAGCGCATCGTCGCCGAAACCGGAGCGGGGCAGCACGGCGTTGCGACCGCGACCGTCTGTGCGCGCTTCGGCCTTGAGTGCATCGTCTACATGGGTTCCGAGGACATGCGTCGGCAGAAGCCGAACGTCGAGCGCATGAATCTGCTCGGCGCCGAGGTTCGCCCAGTCGAGATCGGCACGAAGACGCTGAAAGAGGCGACGAGCGAGGCGATTCGCGACTGGATCACAAACGTCGAGACGACGCACTACCTGATCGGCTCGTGCGTCGGCCCCGCCCCGTACCCCGAACTCGTTCGCGATCTCCAGCGTGTGATCGGCGACGAGGCCCGCGAGCAGATCCTTCAGCGTGAAGGCGTCCTGCCCGAGGCAGTCATTGCATGCGTGGGCGGCGGCTCAAACGCGATCGGCATGTTCTACGGCTTCGTTGAAGACGAGGACGTGCGGCTGATCGGTGTCGAAGCTGCCGGGGCTGCAAGCCTCGGTTCAGGTCGCGCGGGTGTCCTGCACGGCGCTCGTTCGTCGATCCTCGCCGACTCGGACGGCCAGATCGCCGACGCGCACTCGATTTCAGCCGGCCTCGACTACCCAGGGGTTGGCCCCGAGCACGCCGCTCTCCGTGACAGCGGCCGCGCCGTCTACCTCCCGTGCACGGATGAGGAGGCGCTGGACGCGTTCCATCACCTCGCCCGCACCGAGGGGATCATTCCGGCGCTCGAGAGCTCACACGCCCTCGCACGCGCTCTCGACCTCGATGCCGAACTGATCGTCGTGTGCCTTTCGGGCCGTGGCGACAAGGATCTGGCGGAAGTGCTGGCGCGTCGATGAAGAAGCTCGTGATCTACCTCGTATGCGAGCCGGAGACACCTGCGCTCGCCCAGGCCGCCGTCGACGGTGGTGCCGACATCGTTGAGCTTGGCATCCCGTTCTCTGATCCACTCGCCGAAGGGCCGACGATCCGGCTCGCATCTGAGCGTGCACTGTCGCGCGGCATGCGTACCGCCGAGTGTTTGCAGGTGATCGCCGATGTCCGCTCGCGCGTCGACGTGCCGCTCGTGCCGATGACCTACGCAGCGATCCTTGAGGCCTGGGGATATGACCGGTTCGTCTCCGACGCCACGGCTGCCGGCGCTAAAAGCGCGATCGTCGTCGACCTGCCCGTCGAGGAACATCACGAGGTGAAGCGCATTCAACTCGTCGCGCCGACCTCCACCGACGAGCGCATCGAGATCTGCTCCGCCAACACCGACGGGTGGCTCTACCTCGTGTCGTTGACCGGCACCACTGGGGCACGCAACGAGGTCTCTCCGGCCCTCGCTGGCCTCGTCGACCGTGTGCGCGCGAAGACAGACAAGCCGCTCTATGCCGGGTTCGGAATCTCAACACCGGAGCACGCAGCCACAGTTGCGAAGCTCGCCGATGGTGTTGTCGTTGGTTCGCGGGCGGTTCAGGTGGCCGAGGACGGGCCCGACGCGCTCCGCGACTACGTTCGCAGCCTTCGCACCGCAATCGACGCCGTCGCATGATCCGCGTGGCGGTCGTCGGTGCCGGAGTCTTCGGCGCGGCGACCGCCCGCGAACTTCATCGTCGCGGCCACGCTGTGACGCTGTACGAGCAGTACACGCCAGGGACGGTGCGTTCTGCGTCGGGCGGTGACACGCGACTCGTCCGCACATCCCACGGCGAGAACGAGTGGTACGCACGGCTGTCGCGGCGTGCACTCGAGCTGTGGCGTGAGGTCGAGCAGGAGACCGGCACGGAGCTGCTCGAGCTCACGGGGGTCGCCTGGCTCGACACGGTCGGCAGCACGTTCGCTGATACAAGCGCCGCGATGCTCGATCGCCTCGGCGTGCCGTACGAACGCCTCGCGGTTGCGGACGCGGAGCGACTCTTTCCCTCTCTTGGCGGCGATGACCTGACGGGTGTGCTCTATGAGCCCGAAGCAGGCCTGATTCGGGCTCGCCGCGCCACGCGTGCCCTGGCCGCATCCGTACCGTTGACGATCGCGCGCGTGAGGCCCGACGACCCGCCCGCAGCGGACGTTGTGATCTGGGCCGGCGGTGCATGGCTCCCGAAGGCCTTTCCCGGCCTGCTCGACATCGACATCGTGAGGCGCGACGTCTACTTCTTCGGCGTCAACGGGTCGTGGGGACAGACACCGGGCTTCTGCGAGTACGACGGGCCGTTCTACGGCCACGGGGAGCTCGGTGGGCTCGGCATGAAGGTCGCCTGGGACGGCGGCGCAACGTCGTTCGATCCGGACGGCGAGCGCGTTCCCGAAGAGGCGACACTCGCGCGCGTCCGCGAGTACCTCGCGCGGCGGTTTCCGGCACTCACCGACGCACCATTGATCGGTAGTCGCGTGTGTCAATACGAGCTGACGGGCGACGGTCACTTCCTCGTCGATCGCCACCCCGAGCGCAGCGACTGGTGGCTCCTTGGCGGTGCTTCAGGACACGGCTTCAAGCACGGGCCAGCGCTCGCGGAGTACGTCGCAGACTGCGTTGAGGGTGTTCGCGAGCCCGAACCGTTCCATCGGCTCGGCCCGCGTGAGGGCTCCGCTGGCCTGCGCACCGCAGGCCGCTAGCTCTCCTGTTCCTCGACGTTCGACCCAAAACGCGCATCGTCGCCTGGAAAGATCAGGAACGAGCGAGCTGCGTTGAGCGCCTGGAGGAGGTCGGTCACTGCCCGGCGATAATGTCAGATATTTAGCGCCTCCGTCAACCGGAGCGGTACGAGCTACGGCAGGCGCGGCCCGAGCGCGATGCCCGCGGCACCTGCACCAAGGAGCGCCAGCGCTGCCCCGCCCGCAAACCACGCCCCGATCGAACGACGCTCCTTACGCCGGCCAATCTGCGAACCGAGCGTCTTGTAGACATCTGACACCTGCGACGCACTTGCGGCGGTAAACGTCTTGCCACCCGTGAGCCGCGCGATCTGGGTCATCGTCGTCGGGTCGGGCGGAACGGGAATCGAGTTCAAGTACTGACCGAACCCAAACGTCACGACGCCGTGCTGTGTCCCGAGCGCCACCGTGTAGACACGAATCCCCGCCTTCTTTGCCTCGCGCGCCCCGGCGAGCGGCTGGATCGAGCCACGGTTTTGAGCGCCGTCCGAGAGCAGGACGATCGCAGCCGGGATCTGCTTCCCGTTCGGTTGCACGCCCGATTGCGCAAGTGATGCCTTCGCGAGCTTCACAGCGGTATCAAGTCCGTCGCCGATCGCTGTTCCTGTTTCAGGGAGGAGATAGGCGAGCGCCTCATTGATCGCATTGCGATCAGTGGTTGGCGGCATCAACACCTCGGTGGATGAGCTGAAGTCAACGAGGCCCACCTGGTAGCGGGACGGAATCTTCGAAAGGAACGTCTTCATCGCGGCCACCGCCGCGTCGAGACGAGTCGGCTCAACATCGTTTGCGCGCATCGATCCTGAAACATCGACGAGCAGCACGACCGTCGCGTCCTCCCCGGTCACCGTCAGCGTCGCGCGAGGCTGAGCGGCTGCGGTCGCAGCAAGGGCGAGCGCGACGAGCAGCAGGGCGATCGGCGCGAACCGCCGGAGCGAGCGCCCCTCCACCTCGGCGACTTCGGCAAGGACGTCGAGGTTTGTGAACGCGACGGGGTAGCGGGAGCCTCGGCGTGCGATCCACCAGGCAGCGAGGGCCGCGATCGGCACAAGCGCGAGGAGCAGCAGAAGGTACGGCTGCTGGAAGCTCATCCGCACACCGCCACAACTTGCACCTCGGGGCGTGCGGTAGCTGGCAACCCGCCGGTGACGCTGATCACCGCCGTCGCGCTCGCCGCAGCGCGCTTGAGGGCAACGTGGACGCGCGAGGCGAGTGCGCTGTCCGGCGGATTCTGCGAGTCGAAGACCACTGCGCTCCAGGCAGAAACGAGCTTCTCGCCCGGCTTGCACGCAGAGGTCAACGTCTGATTCGGCCTCGTCACGGCCGCCTGCTTCATCCAGAAGTCGAAGGGCGTACCCGGCGCGGTCGCGCGAGCAGATGTTGTCGAGCGCGCACCCCCTCCACTCGTCGGAATGCAGCCGATGTACGGGCGAAACGCCTGCGCCGTGTCGGCCGAGGACTGCGCGTGGAAGATGGCAAAGCGCGTCGTTGTCGTACCGGGCGCAACGGGGCTGCCGAGCCGCCCCTCGAAGGTGGCGCGCACCTGCGGCGAGGTCGCAAGCGCATCGAGCCCTCCAACGATGCCCTTCAGGCCTGGACACTGCAGGAGGTAGGTCGCCTCACCGTGAGCTGGCACAACCACCCACGGGCCGGGGACGCTCACGCAATCCTTGATGCCGTGACACTCAGCCGTCGCGGAGCCCGTCGGCGCGAAGACAGCACCGCCAATAACCGCGACGAGTGACGCGAGAACGACACGGAGCCTCACACGAGCCTCCGAAACCACGAAAGGGAGAGAATCATCGCAACGCACGCCACGATGAGGCCTGCGGCCGAGGCTACTGGAACGAGGCTCTGGACGTGCCGTTGCTTGATGATCCGCGAACCAAGATCCTTCGTCACGCCATCGAGCGCCCGCGGCGTGGTGACGCGGTAGAACCTGCCGCCCGTCGCCCCAGCGACCTGCTGGAGCACTGTCGGATCGGGAGGCACCTGGATCCGCTCGGTATAGCCACCAGCCACCTTCCGCAGTACGACGCCATCGGTTGTGCCGATGACCGCTGTCGAGACAGGGATCCCCGCGTTGCGTGAGGCCTCACTGGCTTGGGCAGGCGTGATCCGCCCGGCATTCGTGGCGCCGTCGGAGATCACGAGCACGACCGCGGGCGACTTCTGACCGACTTTCTCCCCTACACCGATCGCCTTCTTCGCGGCCGCCACAGCAAGCGACACGGCATCGCCGAGCGCTGTGCCCTGGGCGCGCGCAGTCGTCGGAAGCGCGGCGAGCACGTGCGCGCGGTCGTACGTGGGCGTCGCCGCCATCGACGCGTGGTCGGAGAACGTCACGACGCCGACGCGGTACCTCTTCGGCATGTGCTGCACGAAGCGTGCGAGCGTGGCACGCGCAGCGCCGATTCGGCTCGGTTTCACGTCGGCGGCGGCCATCGAGCCCGAAACGTCGACGACGAGCATCAACGTCGCACCCTCCTTCGCCTCAAGCGTCGTTCGCTGAGGCCGAGCGAAGCCGACGAGCAGCAGCGTCGCGGCAAGCAGGAGGAGCGCTGCGGGGAGCATGCGGCGCCAGCCGGGCGCGCTTGCGAGGAGATTTGGAAGCAGCGCGGGATTGGCCCAACGCCGAGCGGCGGCGGCACGACGCCGTTCAAGCCAGACGTACGCGATGCCCGCCCCGGGAATCGCGAGCAGCGCGATGAGCAGGATCGGCGACGCGAAGCTCATCGCGCGTGGTCGCTCCTGCGCAGG
>OMIZ01000104.1 GCA_900299235.1 Actinomycetota bacterium | reverse complement strand
GGGATCTACGCCGGCGGTTCCGGCGAGCCGGCACTTGCGCCGGTCGCCGCTGCCATCGGCAATGCGTTCTTCGACGCAACCGGTGTCCGGCTCCGTGAGGCGCCAATGACGCCGTCACGTGTCCGCGCAGCCCTCAAGGCTGCAGGGCTGTAACACAGAAGTACCGTCTAGAGGGGGGCCTAGCTCTGAGGCTAGGCCCCCCTCCCTCCTTAATACGCACCCGCAGATACGCGTCACGAGGTGACGCGTCCTCGGCAAGCACAAGAGGCACGAAGACCCCGCGGCTGCGGGGTCTTCGGAAGATCGGGGCGCCGAGATTCGAACTCGGGACCTCTAGTCCCCCAGACTAGCGCGCTAACCAGGCTGCGCCACGCCCCGTGCGTGAGGGTCAAGCGTACCGGAGGCCCCTCAGAGGGGCTGCCCGGAGCCGTCGGTCGCGTCGACTACGACACGTACCGCTTGTAGAGACGATCGACCATGTCGGGCATCGCCTCAAGCTTCTCGGTGATCACCCGCAGCCGGTACTCACGGAAGTGCTCGGCCTCCACGTCGAGTGCGGCGGCGAGCTTGTGAACGACCTCGTTTGACGGGACGGGCCGGTTGCCGTGCACGAGGTGGTTCAGATACCCCGCCGAAAGCCCCGTGAGCGAGGCGAGGCCACGGTACGTCGTACCAGCCTCCGTCATCAATCGTTCAATTGCGGTGCCAAATGGCTCCGAGCTGAAGCGCGTGCGCTTTCCCATCGTGTCGTCCCCCTAGCCCTTTACCGCGCTCGGAAGCGCTGCGATTGCGACACGTGACTCGGCACCGGTCTTCCGATCGCGCACGTCGACGTTGCCGTCTTCCAAAGTCTTCTTACCGACGGTGACACGCACCGGGAGCCCGATCAGGTCTGCGTCGGCGAACTTCTCACCTGGGCGCTTCTCGCGGTCGTCGAGAAGTACGTCGTAGCCCGCATCCGAAAGCACCGTCGCAGCTTCAAGCGCAAGCTCCTCGGCTCCGGGCAGCGCGAGCACGTGTACGTCGTATGGCGCAAGGGACCGCGGCCACGCGATGCCGTGTTCGTCATGGAGCTGCTCAACGGCAGCTGCCATCACCCGGCCTGGGCCAATGCCGTAACTCCCCATGACAAGCGGTTTGAGCTGGCTGTCTTCGTCGAGGAACATCGCCTCAAGCGGCACGGAGTAACGGGTGCCGAGCTTGAAGATGTGACCGATCTCGATGGCCGTGGCGAACCGAAGCGGCGCTCCGCAGTGGATGCAGGTGTCGCCCTCCTTCGGCACACGGATATCGGCGAAGGTGGCCTCAAAATCGCGGCCGTGCTCAACACCTGTCAGGTGCCAGCCCGTGCGGTTCGCGCCGGCGACGTACTGCCCTTCACGGAGCGACTCGTCCGCCACGATTCGGCCTTTGAACCCCACTGGGCCAAGCGAACCCGGTTCAGCGCCGAACGCTGCCCGGATCTCATCCTCAGTCGATGGACGGAACTCGCCCTTCAGTGCGGCGGCAAGCTTCGCCTCTTCAAGGCGGTCGTCACCGCGCACGAGCGCGAGCGCCACCGTCCCATCAGGGAGCGTCATCGGAAGCGCCTTCGATGTCGCCGCAACGTCGATGCCGAGAAACTCTGCGAGCGCCTCACAGGTGGTGACACCGGGAGTCTCAACCTCTCCTGGCGCACCGAGTGGCTCCGGAAACGTTGCGTTGCGAGGCACTGCGCGCGCGACTTCGAGGTCAGCAGCAAAGTCGCCGGTGTCGCATGTG
Organism: Actinomycetota bacterium; assembly: GCA_900299235.1. GTDB lineage: Bacteria > Actinomycetota > Thermoleophilia > Gaiellales > Gaiellaceae > PALSA-600. The sequence continues at coordinate 5,112 of OMIZ01000104.1, read as the reverse complement.
ACGAGCGTGTTCTCGCCCGATCCCGAGGGCGCGAGATAGTCAACGGATTCGCTGCCACCCATCATTCCCGACTCAGCCTGCACCGCGTGATACTCGATGCCACAGCGCTGGAAGATGCGGTGGTACGCAGCCTCGTGCGCGCGGAAGCTCACCTCAAGCCCAGCCTCGTCGCGATCGAACGAGTACGAGTCCTTCATGATAAACTCGCGCACACGGATGAGACCACCTCTCGGCCGCGGCTCGTCGCGATCCTTGGTCTGGAAGTGGTACCACGACTGTGGCAGCTGGCGATAGCTCTGCAGCTCGCGCGCATGGAACGTGAACGTCTCCTCATGCGTCATGGGCAGCACGAACGGCCGCCCAGCGCGATCCTGCGTGTGGAAGATCTCTGGAATACCAGCACGCCCAGTGGCCTCCCAGAGGTCGAGCGGCGTCAGCACCGGCGCGAACCACTCCTGGGCACCAATCGCGTCGAGTTCCTCGCGAATGATGTTTTCAACCTTGCGGTGGACGCGCCACCCGAGCGGCGTAAACGACCACAGACCTGCCGACACCTGGCGGATGTAACCCGCACGGACAAGCAGTTTGTGGCTCGCTGCTTCCGCGTCAGCGGGAGCGTCGCGCAGCGTCGGCAAATGGAGCGTCGAGGCCCTGGCAATCATCGTTGTCTCCTCAGGCTACTCGAGCGGAATGGCCGATGCCTCGGCCATTGCGAGCGCGGCGGGCTTGGCTGCCCGACGACGCTCAGGACGGGGCATGCCCTCGGCGATCCAGGCGTCAACTTCACGGAAGAGTTCGTCGATCAGGATCGCCGAGTCGACCTTCCGCAGCACCTTGCCATGGGCGTAGATAAATCCGACATCGCGACCGCCAGCAATACCAAAGTCGGCATCGCCCGACTCTCCCGGGCCGTTGACAGCACAGCCGAGGACAGCGATCTCAAAGTGTTCGGGGTATTCCGCGAGGCGCCGCTCAACCTCTTCGGCAAGACCCTGCACGCCAACGTTGTCGCGGCCGCACGATGGGCACGCAATAAGCACAGGGCCTCGCTCGCGCAGACCAAGGCTCTTGAGGATCTCCCAGGCGACCTTCACCTCTTCGACCGGATCGGCCGTGAGGCTGACCCGGATCGTGTCGCCAATGCCATCGGCGAGCAACGAACCGATACCGACCGCACTCTTGATCGCCCCGGTGGACGGTGGGCCTGCCTCAGTCACGCCGAGATGGAGCGGGTACGGAACCTTGGCTGCGAGCATGCGGTACGCGCGGATCATCGTCGGCACATGGCTCGACTTCACCGAAATCTTGAAATCGCGGTAGTCAAGCTTTTCGAGCAGGCGAACTTCCTCCAACGCCGCTTCGACGAGCGCTTCGGCCTGATCTTCGGCCGCCAAATCCTCGAGATGCTTCGGCAACGAACCACCGTTAGCGCCGATACGCATCGGGATCCCGGCCTTCTTCGCTGCAGTGACAACCTCGGCAACCTTGTCGTCACCGCCGATGTTGCCGGGATTGATGCGCACCGCTGCGACACCCGCGTCGATCGCCTTCAACGCAAGCGACGCATTGAAGTGGATGTCGGCGATCACCGGGATCGGGGAGAACTTCACGATGCGCGAGAGCGCCTCAGCATCCTCAAGCTTAGGGACTGCGACACGAACGATCTCACAGCCTGCGCTCGCGAGCGCCGCAATCTGAGCCGTGGTTGCGGGGACATCGTGCGTCTTCGTCAGGGTCATCGACTGGACGACCACAGGGGCACCTCCGCCGATTGCTACTCCACCGACGTGTACCTGGCGCTCGCTTCCCACGTGTCCATCGTACCGGCGTGGATCGGCCGGAACGACGGTTGCCGCTCCAGGCGACGCGCGCGACGCTAGCCGCCGGCGTTGAACAAGTCGTTGCGGAGGCCGAGGTACATCAAGAACACAAACAGGCTGAGCCCTACCGCGCTGAAGCGCATGTAAGCGAGCTGCGAGAAGCCCCTGCCCCGAACCTTCTCAAGCAGCGACATCACGATGTGACCGCCGTCGAGCGGAAGCACGGGAAGCAGGTTGAGCAGCCCGAGCGCCAGGCTGATCAGCCCGAGAATGAAGAGGAAGTCGGCGGTCGATCGCCGGTATGCACTTGAGGCGACGCGCGTCATACCGACAACGCTCGAGACGTTCCGCGTGTCCTTGCCGGTTGCGATGCCGCCGAGCGCGGAGACAGTGTCGGTTGTAACGGTTCCGATGACGCGAAACGACTCGCCGATCGATGTCGGAAGCGAGTCACCTGGCCCCGCGGCGCCCGCGATCTGAAACCCGACGCGATAGACGCCTTCGGTGCGCAACGCGGCAAGCGGGCCAAGTGTCACACGCTTTCCATCGCGCTCAACGACGATCGTGAAGAGTCGGCCGCCTGTTGCGTTGATCGTTGGGGCGATCGTCTCCGGTGTCACGGCCTTCCCGTCTACCTGCGTTACGACATCACCTGCGCGCAGCCCGGCCTTGGCAGCGGGATGGTTCGGAACGACGCTCTCGACCTTGCGCGTCGCAACAACCGACCCTGACATGAACACGCTGGCGAACAACACGAGCGCGATCACGACGTTCACCGCCGGGCCTGCGGCGATCACGACAACGCGCTTCCACGTCGACTGACGCCAGTAGGCGTCGGGCGCGAGCGAGCCTTCGAGCTCCTGGTACATCCGTTCGCGACCGAGCTCAGGTGCAAGCTCGGCAAGGAGCTCGCGCGCGCGTTCCTCATTCCCCGTGTCGACCGCTGCCTCGAAGATCGTCAGCTGATCGTCGAGCGCTTCAGCACGGTTCGGCGACAGGCTGTTTCGCAAATCGGCAGCAACTGGCCGATGCATCCCCGGAATCTTCACGTACCCGCCAAGCGGCAGTGCGCCGATGCCGTACTCGACCCCGCCCCTAACGGTCTTCACGAGCGGTGTGCCGAAGCCAAGGTAGAACTTCCGCGGCCGCATGCCCACACCCTTCGCGGCGAAGAAATGCCCGGCCTCGTGGATGAGAACGAGCAGCGCGAGCCCGACGATCGCCGCGACAAAACTCACGGGATCGCCACCGCGTTGCGGGCCACGTGATCGGCCTCGACCAGCTCTGCGAGCGACGTTGCAGGCGCACCCGACACGCGTCCGAGCGCATCTTCAACAGCCGCGGCGATATCCAGAAACCCGATCCGCCCAGCGAGGAACGCCGCGACGGCCACCTCGTTGGCCGCGTTGTACGCGCACGGATACGTTCCACCGCGCTCCCCCGCCTCTCGAGCCAGCGCAAGCATCCGGAACGTATCGACATCGGGTGGGAAGAACTCGAGCGTGGTCAGCTGCAGTGGCGGAACGGGAGTCGCCGCGCGCTCGGGGTACGTCAGCGCGTACGAGATCGGCACACGCATGTCGGGATAGCCAAGATGGGCGATCGAAGCGCCGTCGCGGAAGCGCACGAGCCCGTGCACGATCGACGTCGGGTGCACGACTACCTCGATGCGGTCGTACGGCACGCCGAAAAGGAAGTGCGCTTCGATTACCTCGAGCCCCTTGTTGGCGAGCGTCGCCGAGTCAATCGTGATCTTCGGCCCCATGTTCCAGGTCGGATGTGCGAGCGCCTCGGCGGGAGTCACGGACGCAAGCTGCTCGCGTGTCTTGCCGCGAAACGGGCCTCCGCTTGCGGTCAACACGAGCGTCTCTGGCTCACCAAGCTGCGCGCACTGAAAGAGCGCTGAATGCTCACTGTCGACGGGAATCATCGATCCCCCACCCCGCTCGAGCGCGTCGAGCGCCAGCGCCCCGGCGGCAACGAGACTCTCCTTGTTCGCGAGAGCGAGCGTGACGCCGTTTTCGAGTGCCCACATCGTCGGTGCTAGGCCGGCAAAACCAACGACGGCATTGAGTACGACGTCAGGCTGAGCGCGCTCAAGAAGTTCCGTGAGGTCTCCTCCAACCTGAGTCAATGGGGCGAGCCCATCGATCACTGATGAACCCGACGCCGCAGCGACGAGCTCAAGATTGGGGCTCGCTTCGATTACCTCGATCGCCTGGCGGCCAATCGAACCTGTCGCGCCGAGCAGGGCGATTCGGGTCACGAGGTCAGGGTACCCGGGCCGGTTTGGCTCAAGCGAAGGCGAGCAGGCAGAAGTACGCCGCTGGCCCCGCGAAAAGGAGCGCGTCGACGCGATCGAGCATTCCGCCGTGGCCACCGAGAATGCGTCCGGAGTCCTTCACTTCCATGTCTCGCTTGAGGAGTGACTCGAACAGGTCTCCGAGTGGAGCCGCAACGGCAATCGCTGCACCAAGGAGGAGCGACTGCGGAATCGAGAGGAAATGCTGTTTGTACAGGGCGACAAACGCGACAAAGACCGTCGCGGCAGTCCCAAAGAGAACGCCCTCCCAGGTCTTGCCTGGCGACGTGAGTGGCGCCATCCGATGGCGACCGAGCAGTCGGCCGCCGAAGTACGCGAACGTGTCACCCGCCCAGACGGCGAGCAACACCGTGAACAGCGCGAGCCGGCCGTGCGCACCGATGTCACGGATCAGCGGCAGCGAAGCGAGGCCGATGCCAACCCACGACGCGCCAAGCACCGTTGCCCCAATCGAGGTTGTCGCGGCCTGGCGGGTGTCAGAAACGAGCTTCAGCAGGAACGCGAGAGGCAGCGCGGCGAGCATCCCGCCAACTGCCCAGTCGATCCCGCCGAGCTGCGCGCCCAGCACAGCGAGGAGCCCACCGACGTACCCTGCGGCCGCTAACGGGCGCAACGCACGGACGAGAATCCAGTACTCGTGCAGCGCTATCGCAGTGGCTGCCAGCGCGAGCCCTGCGACCCACCATCCGCCGAGGTAGACCGCGCCGAGCACAAGCGGCAGGCCAATCGCGGCCACAACGAGACGGGAGACAAAGCTACTCATTGCCGCATCTTCCCCTTTTCTGCGCTCAACGGCCGCCGAACCGTCGGCGACGGGTCGCGTACTCGGACAGCGCCTTCCGGAGCGCCTCGTCGCCGAAGTCAGGCCAGAGGGTGTCGACAAAGACAAGTTCGGCGTACGCGAGCTGCCAAAGCAGGAAGTTCGAGACGCGCAGTTCGCCGCTCGTCCGAATCAACAGATCGGGATCG
>OMIZ01000103.1 GCA_900299235.1 Actinomycetota bacterium | reverse complement strand
GGGGCGAGGACATTCCCCACACGTCGCTGACGCAGGACGAGGCCTTCGCGAATGCACCGGATCGCGACGACGACCACTTCCGGGTGCCGCCAGCGTGAGCGGCGGTATCGACACCCTGCGGCTCACTGCCGAGGAGGCGTTGGCACTCGTCGACAGCGGTGAGGTTTCTCCCGCGGAACTGTGGCAGGCCTACCGTGACGCGATCAATGAGCGCGACGGTGAGCTGCACGCCTTCCTGACTCTCGTCGACGAGCCCGAGGGGAATGGCATTCCGATCGCGCTTAAGGATGTGATCTCGACGCGCGGGGTTCGCACAACCGCGGCGTCCAAGATCCTCGAAAACTACGTGCCGGTATTCGATGCGACGGTCGCTGCCAAGTGCCGCGCCGCCGGCATGACGCTGCTCGGGAAGACGAACACCGACGAGTTCGCGATGGGATCCTCGACTGAGAACTCGGCGTACGGCCCAACGCACAACCCGTGGGATTTGTCCCGTGTCCCTGGCGGTTCCGGTGGTGGCTCGGCCGCGGCAGTCTCGGCCGGACTTGCACCGTGGGCGCTCGGCTCTGACACGGGCGGTTCGGTGAAGTTGCCCTCAGCGTTCTGCGGGAACGTCGGCCTACGTCCGACCTATGGCACGGTCTCTCGCTTCGGCGTGGTGGCATTCGCCTCGAGTCTTGACCAGGTCGGCCCCGTCACGAAGAACGTGCGCGACAACGCGCTGCTCTACCGCATCATCAGCGGCCGCGACGAGAACGACTCGACCACCGTCGATGTTCCGGCGGTCGAACTCCCGGAGGGCACCGACCTGAAGGGACTCCGCATCGGGCTGCCGCGCCAGCTCAACGAGGTGGAGGGGATCGAGCCGGGCGTGAAGGCGGCATGCGAGGCCGCGCTTGCCAAGGCGGAAGAGCTGGGTGCAACCGTCGAGGAGTGCGATCTGCCCCTTTCGGTCGAGTACGGCCTCGCCTGTTACTACCTCGTCGCGCCTGCCGAGGCATCGTCGAACCTCGCGCGATACGACGGTGTGCGATACGGCCTTCGCTCAGAGGGCGCCGACTTCCGTGAGATGGTCATGCACACCCGTCACGACGGCTTCGGCGACGAAGTCAAGCGGCGAATCATGCTCGGCACCTACGCGCTCTCGTCGGGCTACTACGACGCGTTCTACGGCACCGCTCAGAAGGTACGCACGGTGATCAAGCGCGAGCACGACACACTGTTTGAGCGTTTCGACGTTCTCGTTTCGCCGACGTGTGCAACAACGGCATTCCCGCTTGGCGCGAAGGCTCAGGATCCGCTCGCGATGTACCTCACCGACGTGCTGACGATTCCCGCGAACATGGCTGGGCTGCCGGGTCTCTCGATCCCGTGCGGGCTCTCGGAAGGGCTACCGGTTGGGCTCCAGATCATCGGGCCGCAGTTCTCTGAGTCGACGCTCTACCGTCTTGGGCACGCGCTTGAGCAGGCGATCGGCTTCGACGTTGTTCCGGAGCGGCTCCGATGAGCACGACCTGGGAACCCGTTATCGGCTTGGAGATTCATGTCCAGCTGAAGACCGAGACGAAGATGTTCTGCCGCTGCCGTAACGGCTTTGGCGGTGACCCGAACACGCAGACCTGTCCCGTCTGTCTCGCGTTCCCTGGCGCGCTGCCTGTGCCGAACCGGCGCGCGATCGAGGAGACGATCAAGCTTGGCCTCGCGCTTGAGTGCACGATCGCCGACCGCGCCGTCTTCCACCGGAAGAACTACTTCTACCCCGACCTGCCCAAGGCCTACCAGATCAGTCAGTACGACGAACCGCTCTGCTCCAATGGGCGCCTGGTCGTGCCGACAGCAGACGGTGAGGTCGAGATCGGCATCGTGCGCGCGCACCTCGAGGAGGATGCGGCGAAGAACGTCCACGTCGCTGCGTCCGGGCGCATCCATGGCGCGACGGCAACCCTCGTCGATTTCAACCGGGGTGGGTCGCCGCTTGTCGAGATCGTCACCGCGCCAAACATCCACTCGGCCGACGTCGCGAAGCGCTTCCTTCAGCTGCTGCGCCAGACGGTCGTTGAGCTGGGACTCTCCGACGCTGAGCTCGATAAGGGTTCGATGCGGTTCGACGTCAACGTGTCAGTCCGTCCGGCGGGCTCCGACGAGCTCCGTACCCGCACCGAATTGAAGAACATGAATTCGTTCAACTTCGCGGCAAAGGGAATCGAGCGCGAGATCGCGCGCCAGATCAAGATCTACGAGAACGGCGGGACCGTCGACCAGGAGACACTCCATTTCGATCCGACCGCCGAAGAGTCGGCGCCAATGCGCTCGAAGGAAGAGGCTCAGGATTACCGTTACTTCCCCGAGCCCGACCTGGTGCCGGTGCATCCGGCACCTGAGACGATCGACGCGCTCCGCAGCCAGATCGGCGAGTTGCCGACGGCGCGCATCCGTCGGATCGCGAACACGCTGTCGTTCTACGACGCGGATGTCCTCGTCACAGGCGGCCTCGATCGGCTCTGGGCTGCTGTTGTCGATGGCGGCGCCGACCCGAAGGAAGCAGCCAACGTCCTTGCCAACTCGTTTGTCGCAGCGGGCATCGATCCCGCCACTGTGAACCCAGTGGAGCTCACGAAGCTTGTGATCGCGCGCTCAGAGATTCCACGCGCGGTCTTCGATGACGCACTCTCGCACGTCGGCGACCCAGGCTTCAGCGCCGAGCCCTACACAGCGCAGAAGGCAGTCTCTGACGCATCAGCGCTTGAGCCGATCATCGCCGCGATCATCGAGGCGAACCCCGCCCAGGTCGAGCAGTATCGCGGCGGCAAGCAAGGCCTACTCGGATTCTTCGTCGGTCAGGTGATGAAGGAGACCGGCGGTTCGGCCGACGCGCGCGTCGTCAGCGAGCTCGTGCGCGAGCAGCTCGGCGCCTGAGTCCGTCGATCGCGTCGGGCGCCGCTCCAACGTAGAGCAGGGCCACCGCCAGTCCGACGAGCACGGATGTCGCGGCGACGCCGAAGCCTGAAAGCGCGGAGCCGATCGCGGCACAGGCGACACCAGCAAGGATGAATGCGTTCGCGAGCAGACGCCGTCGTAGCGTCGCGAGCGCTACCGCCACGACAATGACCGTTCCGGCTGAGTTCCCCGCGATGGCCAGCACGCGGGGCGCCCAGCCAAGGTGAGCTGAGGCCGACGGAACCGCGCGCGTAAAAGCACCGTGCACGGGCATCGCGACGACCGCACCAATGGCGAGCCCCGTCCAGATCAGCCCCGCAGCGCGCCCGAGCGGTCGACCGACGAGCTCAAGCGCTCCGGCGCCAAGGAGTGGGGCGGTGAGGAGCGCGCCGGCCCCGTAGTAGACACGGAAGGACGTGGCGTCGAAGCCATGCGCCGTGCCCCATGCGGTTGCACCCGAGCCAATCGCATACGCGAGAAAGGCCCCGGCCCACACCGTTCGTTCCGCCCGCAGCAAGAGCCCCGCAAGACGAAGCGAGAGGAGGGTGGCAGCGAAGGGTACGAGCACCGACATCCCGCCAGTGTGACGCTCCCGAGAGTCTCGGTTAGCCTGAGGCGTCATGAGCGTCTGGCCTGATCCCGTCGAGCGAGTCTCGGCACTGCTGCGTGAAGCCGGGGTCGAGTCGACCGTCGAAGAGTTTGCGGAGGGGACGCCAACCGCTGAGGCTGCGGCAAGAGCCGCCGGTTGCACGACGGGGCAGATCGTCAAGTCGCTCGTCTTTGCAGGTGACGGCGAGTTCGCGCTCGCGCTCGTGCCGGGCGATATGCGTGCCGACCGTAGTCGCATCGCCACTGAGTGCGGCTGGTCAAAAGCGCGCATGGCAACAGCCGAGGAGGTGCACGCGGTCACGGGGTTTGAGCCCGGTGGGGTGGCGCCGTTCCCTCGCGGCGAGGTGGCGCACGTTCTGATGGAGCCGACGTTCATGCGCTATGAGGTCGTGTGGGTGGGCGCGGGGACACACTCACACATGGCCATGCTGTCGCCGCTCGATCTGGAGCGGCTCTCGGAGGCACGCGCCGCCTCGATCTCCGACCCTGGGTAGAGTTTTTCGGGTTCGCGTCGAACGAGAGGAGAACCGTGGAGGCCACAGCGAAGATCTGGATGAATGGCGAGCTCATCGATTGGGATGACGCGCGCGTTCACGTCGGCGTCCACGGACTGCACTACGGAACCGGGGTGTTCGAGGGAATCCGTTGCTACGAGACGCCCACAGGCTCGGCCGTATTTCGCCTCAAGGAACACATGCAGCGCCTGCATAACTCGGCGAAGCTGATCCATCTGGCGATCCCGTACTCGGTGGAGGAGCTGCGCCAGGCAACGCACTCACTGCTGGAAGCGAATGGTCTGCCGTCCTGCTACATCCGGCCGATCGCATTCTCGGGTTACGGTCGGCTTGGTGTTTCGGCGAAGGGCAACCCGGTCGAGACGGTGATCATGGCGTGGCCGTGGGGCACGTACCTCGGCGACGAGGCGCTGAAGAACGGGATTCGCGCCAAGATCTCAAGCTGGCAGCGGATCTCGGCCAACATCGTCCCGCACGTCGCCAAGGCGAGCGGCATCTACTTGAACTCGATGCTCGCGGTGACCGAGGCGCAGAACGCCGGCTACGAGGAGGCGATCCTCCTCACACCAGAAGGCACTGTCGCCGACGGCTCGGGCGAGAACCTGTTCGTCGTCAAGAACGGGGAGATCTACACGCCTGATCTCTCGACGGGCATCCTCCCGGGCATCACGCGCGAATCGATCATGCGCATCGCGGGCGAGCTTGGCTACAAGGTGCATCAGACGATCCTGATTCGCTCCGATCTCTACCTCGCCGACGAAGTCTTCATGTGCGGCACCGCCGCCGAAGTGACACCGCTCCGGTCGATCGACGACCATGAGATCGGCGTTGGCCCGGTCACGCAGGCGATCCAAAAGGCCTATCTCGACACCGTCAAGGGGCAGACCGACAAGTACGCCGAGTGGCGCGACGTCGTCCCTGGCTTGCAGCGCGCATCGTGAGCACGCCGGAGCGGCGCATTGCGCTGAGTTCGCCCTGGATCGACGAACGAGACGAAGAGCTCGTTCTTGAGGTGCTGCGCTCGGGCTGGCTCTCGCTCGGGCCAACAGGCCCGCGGTTCGAAGAGCTCCTTGCCGCAGCCGTCGACGCGCCCTACTGCGCGGCCGTGTCATCGGGCACCTCAGGCCTTCACCTGTGCATGCGGCTCGCTGATGTCGGCCCGGGCGACGAGGTCATCACGTCGCCGTATTCGTTTGTCGCCTCGGCCAACTGCGCGATGTACGAGGGGGCAACGCCGGTGTTCGCCGACATCGATCCCAACACGTACAACCTCGATCCCGCGGCCGTCGAAGCGGCGATCACGCCGAAGACGAAGGCGATCGTTGCGGTCGACATCTTCGGGTATCCCTGCGAGCTCGACCCGCTGATCGACATCTGCGAGCGTCACGGTCTCGCGCTCGTCGAGGACGCGTGTGAGGCACTCGGCGCGAAGTACAAGGGCAAGCCGCTCGGAGCGCATGGCCATCCTGCGGTGTGGGCGTTCTACCCGAACAAGCAGATCACCACGGGCGAGGGTGGCGCTGTGACAACCGGCGACGAGGAGCAGTACAAGCTGCTTGTCTCGCTACGCAACCAGGGTCGCCTTGAGACATCGTCGTGGCTTCAGCACGGTCGCTTTGGCTTCAACTACCGCATGGACGACCTCTCCGCAGCGCTCGGAGTAGGGCAGCTTGAGAAGCTCGACCGCATCCTCGCCGCCCGCAAGGAAGCAGCCGCGCGGTACTCGGAGATCCTCGGAGGCCTCGATGTCGAATTGCCGCTTGCCGATGATGCCGACCACGAGCGCTCGTGGTTTGTGTACGTCGTGAAGCTGCCCGCCGGTGTCGATCGCGACGCGCTCGCGCTCAACCTCGTGGGGCAAGGCATTGCCTGTGCGCCGTACCTGCCGTCGATCCATCTGCAGCCGTACATGCGGGAGCGGTTTGGGTTCTCAGAGGGGCTCTGCCCGGTCAGCGAGGATTGCTCGTCCCGCACGCTCGCGATTCCGTTCCACGCGCGAATTCCACGCGAGGATCAGGAGCGTGTCGCAGCAGCACTAGCCGCTGCGCTCGAAGCGGCCTAAGGCCGTTCTCGCCGATGGCGGCGCTCTGGGATGGTGACGCTGTCTCGGCTGCGCGGGCACTGATCGGAGCTGAGCTCTACGTCGACGGCGTCGGCGGTCGGATTGTTGAGACGGAGGCGTACAAACCCAACGATCCCGCCTCACATGCCTTCCGCGGGCGAACACCCCGAAACGGTGCGATGTTCGGGCCTGCCGGGCACGTGTACGTGTATCGCTCCTATGGAATCCACTGGTGCGTGAATGTCGTCTGCGGCGCGGAAGGAGTAGGGGCCGCCGTCTTGATTCGGGCACTCGAGCCGCTTACTGGCCTCGACGTGATGCGACACCGGCGCGGGCATGTCGCCGACCGGCTGCTCTGCGCCGGCCCCGGGCGCCTCTGCCAGGCCCTCGGCATCACCGATCAGCACGACGGCGCGGCGCTCGACGAGGCGCCGTTTGTATTTGTCCCGGCGCGAGCGTCGTACGCGCGGGTGTGTGGCCCGCGCATCGGCATCACGAAGGCTGTCGAGCAGCCGTGGCGCTTCGGGCTCGCAGGCTCGAGCTGGCTTAGCCGCGGGTTCGCGGCGCGCGCACAGTGAGCGTCACCCGTAGGCCCTTCCACGCGGCAACGTTCGCAGGCGGACTCTGCGCGATCACCTGACCTGATT
>OMIZ01000102.1 GCA_900299235.1 Actinomycetota bacterium | reverse complement strand
ACGATGGAGCTGCCGTCGAACTTCAACGCGATGGTCGACGCGGATCCGGGCTCCGGTGGCCGCGTGCACAGCGACTTCACGCTCGAGAACGCGAAGGGCGCGAACATCACCGGCAAGAAGCGCGAGAAGGGCCCGGTCTCGGGCCAGATCGGCACCGGCGGCAAGCGTCTGACGCTGCGCACCGGCGACGGCACGATTCGAATTACGAATTACTGAACGCCTGATCCCGCTCCCGACACTTGCTGCACTGCCCGCACGGCCGGTCCTCGGCCTGCGGATTCATGCACGACAGCGTGAGCTCCAGCGGCACGCCGAGTTCGCGTCCCAACCGAATCACCTCTTCCTTGTGCATCGTCGACAGCGGTGCGGCGATCTTCAACTCGTGCGCCAGTCCGAGTGAGAGCGCACGGCTCATCGTGTCGAAGAACTGCGGTGTCGCATCGGGAAACGGATTGCCCGCGAGCGGACCGAGCGCCAGGCGGTGGATCTTCAGCCGCGCGCAGAGCACCGCGGCCTTGGAGATGAGCACGATGTTGCGGCCTTCGAGGTAGACGTCTTCGTCGGGCGTGTCGTAGGCCGGCGGCGTGCCCGTCACGGCCCAGTGCGACGGCGGGTAGACCTCGCGCATGTCGACGGTGAGTGTGATGACCGGTGCCACGCGGCCGGCGAAGGGCGGGGACGCGAGCAGTCGAGCGATCGTCCTAGCTTCAGCGTCCTCCCACGCGAGACCCGAGCGCACATGGATCGGCTGCGCGCCGCGCTGGTCTTCGCTGCCCTGCAGCTCGCGCGCGAGCAGCACGGCGCTGTCGAGGCCGCCGGAGAAGAGCACCGCAGATGTCGGCATGGGCTAGAGTGTAGACATGTACCTTGTCACCAAGCGCATTGATTTTTGCTACGGGCATCGCCTGCTCGATTACGACGGTGTCTGCAAGCACCCGCATGGTCACAACGCCATGGTGGAAGTGGATGTGCGGACCGATCGTCTCGACAAGCGCAATATGGTGGCGGATTTCTCCGACATCAAGAAGCTCGTCAAAGGCTGGATCGACCGCGAGCTCGATCACAAGATGATCCTGCGGCACGACGATCCGCTCGTGAAGCCGTTGCAGGCGCTCGGCGAGCCGATCTACATCCTCGACAGCAATCCGACCGTCGAGCGCATCGCGAAGCTGATCTTCGACAAGTCGCGCGAGCAGGGCCTTGATGTCGTGGCCGTGCGCGTGTGGGAAACGCCCACGTCGCGCACGGAATACAGCGAACACAAAGGCGAGTAGCTGCGTGAGCCGCCGGGCGCGATACGCGCCTAGCCGGCCGGCTCGGTGTGCTTCAGCAGCAGCACCGGCACCGTGACGAGATGCCGTACGCGGTCGACCGTGGTGCCTTTCACGAGATCCTCAAGGAAGCGATGGCCATGCGTGGCCATCGCCAGCATGTCGGCACGCTCAGTCGTGACGGCCTTCACGATCTCCGTGGACGGATCGCCCATCAGCAGCCGTGTCTCGACGGTAAGGCCCTTGTTGCGCAGCGTGTCGGCCACCGACTCCAGGTAAGCGCGGTCGTCCTGGATCTCCTCTGATTCCCGCAGTTTCAGTTGCTTGAAGTTGCGCGCGGCCCAGCCGTCAGCGACGTGGACGAGCACGAGCTCGGCCTGCGTGAGCTGCGCGAGTGACGCGACGTGATCGACGATCGTGCGATCGGCGGCGGAATGTTCGATGGCGACAAGGATGCGTCGGTACATGGCGGCCTCTAGAGCGTCGCGATGGTCTGATACAGGAGCCAGGCGTTCAGCGCGGCGATGATGATCGCGACGCTCCACGCGAGCGCGCGCAGCCACAGCGGGCTCGCGAACCGGCCCATCTTCTTCGGATCGCTCGTGAACTGCACGAGCGGGAACACGGCGAACGGCAACTGCAAGCTCAACACGACCTGGCTGAAGATCAGCAGCGGGCCCGTGCCGCGCTCACCGTAGATTGCGATGACGACGACCGCCGGGACGATCGCGATCAGACGCGTGATGAGGCGCCGCAGCCACGGGCGCATGCGGAGGCTGATGAACCCCTCCATCACGATCTGACCGGCGAGCGTGCCGGTCAGCGTGGCGTTCTGGCCCGAGGCGAGCAGCGCCACGGCGAAGAGCGTGCTCGCAAGGCCCGTGCCGAGCAACGGCGCCAGGAGCTGAAAGGCGTCGCCAATCTCCGCGACCTCGTGGTGCCCGGTCGTGTGAAACACCGCCGCCGACATGATCAGAATCGCTGCGTTGATGAAGAGCGCCGACATCAGCGCTACCGACGAGTCGATCGTCGCAAATCGGATCGCCTCTGCCTTGCTCACGTCGTCGTCGAGATACTTGCGCGTCTGCACGATCGACGAGTGCAGGTAGAGGTTGTGTGGCATCACGGTGGCGCCGAGGATGCCGATCGCGATGTAGAGCATGTCGCGATTGCGGATGATGTCGGCCTGCGGAATGAACCCCGCCATGACGTCGTGCATCACCGGCTTGGCCAGCCACAGGTTGATGGCGAAGGAACCGGCGATGGCGACAATGAGCGCGATCACGAGCACTTCGACGTACCGGAAGCCGTGATTCTGCAGATAGAGCACGACGAGCACGTCTGCCGAAGTCAGCAAGACGCCGAAGATCAGTGGCAGCCCGAAGAGCAGTTTCAGCGCGATGGCGGCGCCGATGACTTCGGCGAGGTCGCACGCGGCGATCGCGATCTCGCACAGCACCCACAACGCGAAGGTCGTCGGCCGCGAGTAGTGATCGCGACAGGCTTGCGCGAGGTCGCGCCCGCTGGCGATGCCGAGGCGCGCAGACAGCGCCTGCAGCAAGATCGCCATCAGGTTGGAAATCATGATCACGCTGAGGAGCGTGTAGCCGTACTTCGAGCCGCCGGCGAGGTCGGTGGCCCAGTTGCCCGGGTCCATGTAGCCGACCGCGACGAGATAGCCCGGCCCGGCAAAGGCCAGCATCTTGCGGAAGAACCCCGCGCCGTGCGGCACGGCGACGGAGCCATGCACCTCCGGCAGGCTCTTAGACATCGCGGTGGTGCGGTTGTATCACTACTTCAGGATCTTGCGCAGTTCGGGCAGGAGAAACGCGAGCACGTCTTCTTCGGTGATGTCTTCCACCAGCTTGCCCACGCCGACGATGCGGTCTTCGACGACGGTGCCGCCCTTGCGACGGACGGAGCCGCGGCCGATGACGTGTGGCGGCGGCGCGGTGTCGAGACGGAACTCGATGAAGTCCTCGTGCGAGCTGTCGAACGCGAGGCGAACGTAGTCGGCCGGTGTGTGCACCTGGCAGAGCTCGCCTTCGGCTTT
>OMIZ01000101.1 GCA_900299235.1 Actinomycetota bacterium | reverse complement strand
GCGACGGCGACGGGGTCGCCGAGCATCGACACGTGCCCGGCCCCTGCGATCTCGACAAATGGGGCGTGCAGGTCGCCCGCGGTCTGGCGGCCGTTCGCGATTGGGTCGACGGTGTCGAATTGACCCCAGATCACCGTCGCCGGGGGTGTTCCAGCTTGGAGCTCTTCGCGCGTGAATCCTGCGATGCCGTGCTTGGTCATGCCAACGAGCGCGTGCGCTGCGTTATCGGCAAGGAGTGGACGCGTCCATGCCCTGATCAGGTCATGCGTGATCGGAGGGTGGTTTGGCCCATACGCGTTCTTCAAGATCATCCGGGCCGGGTAGTCCCACATCGTTGCGAGCTCGACCATGCTCGTCACAAACGGCGTGTATCCGAGGATCGACGTGACGAAGTGGGGTGGGCCACCGACACGCAAGCCATCGCCGTCGAGCAAGGCGATTCGTGAGGCGATGCCGCGTTGGCCGACCTCGACCGCGACCGCCGCGCCGAGCGAGTGGCCAACGACGGTTGGGTGGCCGAGGTGCATTGCCTCGATGAAGCCCTGCACCTGATCGCCCCAGTGGGCGAGTGTCCACGGGCCAGTCCGCTCGGAGTACCCGAAGCCATCAAGGTCGAGGGCGTAGACACGATGATTTGTCGCGAGCGTCGCGGCCGTTTTCTCCCAAACCCAGGACGGCTCGAGGAAGCCGCCAACGAGCACGATCGGCGTTCCGTGCGAACCCCACGCTTGGTAGGCCGTCTTGACGCCGCCCGCCTCGATGAACGAGCCGTGCCACAGCTCCGTCACCGGTTTTGATCGGTCGGCTGTTGCGGCGTTGAAGATCCACGACGAAGCAAAGAGCAGGATGACGAGGCTCGCGAGCGTGCCGAGGATCCAGCTCATGATCTTTCTCGCCAGGCGCACGCCAACACGCTACGCGACAGCACGCAGAACCCGTCAGAGGCAGTGGACGATCAGGATTAGGATGGCGTCATGCGTGCAGCACGCCTCCACGAGATCGGTGGCATCCCGCGGGTCGATGAGATCCCGGAGCCGGCAGGCGACGAGTTGCTCGAGGTGCTCGTCGCAGGGTTGAACCCTGTCGACATCACGATCGGCAATGGCCGCTTCCACACGGGCGCACCCGATGTGCCGTACGTCATCGGTACTGAGGTCGTGGCAACGAAGGGCGACGGGCGCCGCTACTGGTACTACGACCGCGGCACGATGGCGGAGCTCATCGCCCCCGTCCTGCCCGGTCGGGTGATTCCCGTACCCGAAGGAGTGCCCGACGATCTCGCCATCGCCTGCGGCGTCGCGGGTCTGACCGGTTGGCTTGCAGTCACGTGGCGCGCGCCAGTCGGGCCGGACGACACGGTGCTCGTGCTCGGCGCGAGTGGCTCGCTCGGCCGAACCGTGATCGAGGGGGCAAAGCTGCTCGGTGCGCGTACCGTCGGTGCAGCGCGTCGCGCGTCTGCCGTCACGTCAGCCGCCGACGAGGTTGTCGAGATCACGGGACACGAGAGCTACCCCGATGCGACCGTCATCGTCGACGGTCTGTGGGGCGACCCCTTCGCACGCGCTCTGCCGGCGGCAGCACCTGGCGTCCGCGTCGTGCAGCTCGGTCAATCGGCTGGCGCTGAGTCGACCCTCCAATCGGGTTGGGTTCGCGGGAAGAACGCCACGATTCTCGGCATATCGATGTTCCGGGTGCCCGACGAGGTACTCGCCGACGGCTACCGCACGCTGACCGAGCACGCGCGCGATGGGCGGATCGGCTTCGAGATCGAGCACTACCCGCTCGACGAGATTGGCGAAGCGTGGATCCGGCAGGCGTCCGGTAGCCCCGGCGCCAAGATCGTGATCGACGTCGCCTAGCACCCGCCAGAACGCTCGCTCATCCGCGCCGAGCGGCGGTTCCGCAGGCGCGTTCGTAGTGTGCGGCCTATCCTCCCGGCATGGAACTGCTGAACGTCGCTGACTACGAGGCGCGCGCGGCCGAGATCCTCGACGCTGGCACCTACGCGTACTACGCGGGTGGCGCGAATGACGAGCGCACGCTGCGCGAGAACCTCGACGCGTGGGATCGGTGGGCGCTGCGGCCCCGGATCCTTATCGACGTTTCCGAGGTGACGACCGAAACGACCTTGCTCGGTAGGACGCTCGCGATGCCCCTGGTTGTTGCGCCGATGGCGTACCAGCGGATGGCCCATCCTGACGGCGAAGTGGCGATGGGCCGAGCGATCGCCGCGGCGGGAAGCTTGATGACGCTGTCCTCGCTTGCCACCTCAACACGCGCCGAAGTCGCCGACACCGGCGTGCCCCGGTGGTACCAGCTCTACGTTCCGAAAGATGAGGGCAAGGCGCGTGCGATTCTCGACGATGCAGTCGCCCACGGCTTCGAGGCTCTTGTGCTGACGGTCGATACGCCTGTGCTTGGTCGTCGTGAGCGCGACCTTCGCCTTGGGTGGCATGTGCCGACGAGCGTGCGCGTGCAGAACCTCGGTGAGGGCGAGGTGTCGCCCCTCGGTGCATTCTCGGAGATGTCGGCAGCTGTGACGTGGCGCGACGTCGAGAAGTTCGCTGCCGACACGAAGCTGCCTGTGATCTTGAAGGGCGTCTATACGGCCGAAGATGCGCGCGTCGCGGTCGAGCACGGCGCCTCTGCCGTGATTGTCTCGAACCATGGCGGTCGTCAGCTCGATGCAGTTGTTGGCTCGGCTGAGGCGCTGCGCGAGGTTGCGGAGGCGATCGGTGGACGGATTCCGGTGCTCGTCGACGGTGGTATTCGCCGTGGTACCGACGTGCTGAAGGCGCTTGCGCTCGGAGCCACTGCCGCGATGGTCGGTCGCCCGCTGCTCTGGGGCTTGGCCGTCGGTGGCCATGAGGGTGCCGCATCGGTACTCGAGCTCTTCCGGGCCGAGATCTCGCTGGGCTTGCAGCTCCTTGGCTGCACTGCGCCGAGTCAGGTCGACGGCACGCGCGTCGTGCGTCGTCCCACCTAGGGCGCTTCTAGGTGCGGTGTTCGAAGGCGATCTTCGCCCCGAACCCGAGGAATACGAGGCCCGTGAGGCCGTCGAGGATCCGGCGTGCCCGCGGTCGGCGCAGGACATGACCGATGCGTGCCACGATCATCGTGTATCCCGTAAGCCAGCCGAGGCCGATCAGGCTGAAGGCCAGTCCGAGCAGGACGAGCGACCAGATCGACGGATGGTCGCCGCGGGCGAACTGAGGTAGGAAGCTCGTGAAGAAGATGGCGATCTTCGGATTGCCCAGGTTTGTGAAGGCTCCCTGCCGGTAGGCGGCCCGGAGGCTGAGGCTGCGGTGGCCCGAGGGGTCAAGGGGCGGCGGTCCACTTGTGCGGAGCGCACCCCACAGCGCGTGCAGCCCCATGAACGCGAGGTAGGCGGCGCCGATCGTCTTCACCGCGAGGAACGCGGGAGCAGAGGCCTGGAGGAGCGCTGCGATGCCGAGGGTTGCTGCGAGCGTCCAGACGGCAAGCCCCGATGCGATCCCAAATACCGTTGCGATCCCTGCTTCGCGTCCGGCAGTGAGGGCGTTTCGCGTGACGATCGCCGTGTCAGGTCCAGGCGCGATTGCGAGGAGCAATGAGAGGGCAACGAAGGTCTGAAAGTGAACGAACATCGCGTGTACGTGTACCAGGGTAGGGGCCTTCCGCGCCTAGGCCATGTTGCGGGTTTTCCCCCACTTGACTAGTTAAATCGGGAGCTATAGCATCGCTCGCGATCCGCAATACGTTTGCCTCGGGACAGGCAAATACCCCAGAGGCGGGTCGCCGTGATTTCATCCCTTCTCTACGGCGGCCCGCCTCTTTTTCTTTTCTGTGGGCCTGCCGATGCGACGAGACGTCCGGTCATCAGTCTTTGACTAGTCGAGAAGAGGCGAGTAACGTCGGACCTGATCCGAGCGTTCTCTCCTGATTGGCCGGGCGCCAGTCCTGTGAGGCGAGGGTGGCGAGTCTGCGGGAACTCCTTATCCCCGCGGCTCGCCGCCCAACCCGGCTTCCGAGCGCGTCGAGCGGCCTAGTTCGTCGCTGTTTCGAGGAGTCCGTCGACGAAGCGCAGCAGCGCTCGCGACGACTCGGTGCGGAAGCGGAAGAGGATCTCCTCAGTTCCGTCCATCTCTTCGGCGCGACCGCTCAACCCACCCACGGCCTGCGCGAGCAGCTCTCGCTGGCGTTCGAGGAGGGGGCGAGCGTCGAGGTTTGCACGCGACGCGAACACGAGCTTCAGCAACAGCAGCGAGCGCATGTCGCGTACGTGTTCCACCGGCTCCGAGAGCCAGTGCTCGACTGCGGCTCGACCCTGCGCGGTTGGCCCGAAGATCGTGCGATTCGGCCCCCGCGTCCCCGGCTCGAAACCGGTGGGCTCAACCAAGCCACGGTTCTGGAGGATCTCAAGCGACCGGTATACGAGCGGACGGCCGAGCGACCAGACTGTTCCAAGCTCGCCATCCTTCGCGAGTTTGGCGGCAAGCGCCCAGCCGTGACCGGGCTGCTCGCAGAGCAGCGCGAGCACGGCCCACTCGCCAGCAGCGAGCTCGCGGTTGCTTACGCCCACCTTGCTCGCACGCCGAGCGTCGAGGGTGCGGCCTTTTGGAATGTCGCGCTCCGCAGTCATTGAGCGGAGCATGATGCACGTCGCGGCGGTCGTCATGTTGGGCGAACCGTTTCCTGCTGCGGAAAAGGGAGACTCGGGGGTCGCGAACGACCTCTCGGCATCTAGGCGTTGCATAGCTGCCGTGACTCCTTCGAGCGAGTAGTATCCCAGAATGCTAAAGTGGTCGCGCGATACGCAAACGAGAAAGGTGTGGTCCATCGACGTGAATACCGACAGGCAGCAAACCGCGTTTGATCGAGCGAGTCTCCTGTCGCGAGGCGCCCGCATCGGTGCCGGTGTCCTCGTCGCTGGAGCCGCAAGCGGCATCGCCGCGACACGTGCAGCCGCCGATCCCCTGTCCACCTCCGACATTGCGCTTTCGCGCCTCCTCGTTGGTGTCGAGCTTCTCCTTGCTGATTTCTACGGCCAAGCGGTAGCGGCCGCCAATGCGCGCGGCAGGGTGAAGAAGTACCTCGGGATCGCTGCGAGCAACGAGCAGGATCACTACAAGGCCGTCGCAGGGATACTGACTGGCGCCGGGTTGACCCCGGCCACGAGCGACGACTTCACCTTCACCTATCCGAAGGGCACGTTCAGCAGCGAAGCGTCGATCATCGTCCAGGCCGCCAAGCTCGAGGCGGTGGCGCTCGGCGCTTATCTTGGAGCCTTGACGTCGGTACAGGCGACGGCTCTCAACACGGTGTTCGGGCGCGTCGCAGCCTCGGAGGCGCAGCACCAGGGATTCTTTTCCGCCGCGAGTGGCGGGCGTGCGTTCTCGCTCGCGTTTCCGACACCGCTGACAATCGCTGACACCTCGAACGCGCTTGACGCGTACACCGCGTAATGGCGAAGCAGTTCTACAGCGCGAGCGAGGCGGCGAAGATGCTGGGTATCAGCGTCGACACGCTGCGCCGGTGGGACCGGCAGGGGCGCATTGTGGCCGAGCGAGACGGTGGCAACCGGCGCGTGATCGCCGCGAGTGAAATCGATCGCCTCCAGGGAGCCCGCGGTCGGGAACACCTGAGCGCGCGCAATCGCTTCCGCGGCACGATCACCGATCTCAAGATCGAGGGTCTGATGGCTCAGATCGAGATCGTCGTCACCGATCCGGTCAGGCTCGTTGCCGTCGTTACACGTGACGCAGTTGAAGATCTCGGACTTGGCGTTGGCATGCCGGTGACGGCGATCGTCAAGTCGACCTCAGTGATGGTGCAAAACCGATGAACAGGGAAAGGAGCACATCCGTGCGTAATGCCTTCACCCGCGCCCGTACGGCTGCTCTCGCCGTGCTCATGGTCGCGCTTCTCGGTGCCGCCGGTGCTTCGGCGAAGCCGAACCGCAGTGCTGCTGGGATCACCGTCTATGCCGGCTCGTCGATGACGAGTGTGCTGCCCGCGATCGATGGTTCGAACAACTACTCGTTCGGGAGCTCAACCACGCTCGCGACGCAGATCACGAACGGCGCCCCGGCGGACGTATTCATGTCGGCGAACACGACTGCGCCCGCATCGCTCTTCGCGAACGGTGTCGCGCAGAAGCCGGTCAACTTCATCAAGAACACGCTCGCTGTGGTCGTGCCGAAGAACAACCCGGCGAATCTCCAGACGATCTACGACCTCGTCAAGCCAGGGATCAAGATCGCCGAGGCAGCCACGTCGGTTCCGGTGGGAAGCTACACGGTTCAGGTGCTGAAGCAGATGAACCTGAACGATCAGATTCAGGCAAACGTCGTCACGCAGGAGACGAGTGACGCCAACGTTGTTGCGAAGGTGGCGACCGGCCAAGTCGACGCGGGCTTTGTCTACACGTCGGATTACGTCATTGATCCAAAGGAACTCACGCTGATCAAGGTGCCGGCGTGGGCGCAGCCGAAGATCACGTACGCCCTCGCGATCGTGACGAAGAGCGCCAATCAGGCCGCGGCCCAAGCGTTCGTCGACAAGGTGCTGAGCCCGGCAGGGCAGGCGATCTTCAAGCAGTACGGGTTCATCCCGATCGCGACGCCGACCCCGACCGTGACGGCGGTGGTGCCGTCGGCCGCGAAGACGGGATCGACCGTGACCTTCAGCGGCACGAACCTCGCGACGACGACGTCGGTGACGTTCGGCGGTGTGCCGGCGAAGTTCAAGGTCGTCTCGGCAACGAAGCTTCAGGTGACGGTTCCGACCACGGCCAAATCCGGTGCAGTTGCCGTGACGACACCTGCAGGCAGCACGACAGCGACGGTCACGCTGAGGTAGAGGCGCCGGTAGTTAGGGGTGCTCGTGGCGCCGAGGCGGGGGACGCTCCTCCATTCCGTCTCGGCGCCTGTGACCTCCTAGGAGGCAGGCCGCCTCGGGTTGAGCGCGAATCTCCTACGCACGTGGAACCGATCAAACGCATCCTGCTCGCGACGGCGTTCTTCGGAGCGTCTCTGCTCGCGTTTGGCTTCATGGTGTTGCCGATCGCGGCGATCTTCGTGCATGTGCCGGTCACTGACCTGCTGCACCAATTCACGAATCCGGTTGTCACCGATGCGCTGATCGTCAGTCTGAAGACGATCGTCGTAGCGCAGATCACGATCCTGCTGCTCGGCACGCCGATCGGGTACCTGCTTGCCTCCCGCCGCTTTCCAGGCCACTCGATCATCGTGACGCTCGTGGAGCTTCCTATCGTGCTCCCGCCAGCGGTTGCAGGGCTCGGCTTGATCGTCGCGTTCGGACGCTTTGGGCTTCTCGGCAGCACGTTCGACTGGCTCGGGATCGATGTCTCGTTCAACCAGACGGCCGTGGTCTTCGCGATCTGCCTCGTCGCGGGTCCGTTCTACGTTCGTCAGGCGATCGCCTCGTTCGAGGCGGTTGACAAGAACCTGATCGCAGCGTCGCGCACGCTCGGAGCCAGTCCGACCCGCACGTTCTTCCGCGTCACGATGCCGCTCGCGCGCGGCGGGCTCGCTGCCGGGGAGGCGCTCTGCCTTGCCCGCGGCCTCGGCGAGTTCGGTGCAACGATCATGTTCGCGGGGAGCTTGCAGGGCAAGACACAGACGCTGCCGCTCGCCGTCTACACACAGTTCGAAGCACAAGGTGGGCTGACGATTGCACTTGCGATCAGCTCCCTACTCGTCGTGATCAGCCTGGCCATTCTCCTCTCGCTGAAAGTCACATCCCTATGGCAACACTCTCGACAGAGTTCACTCTCCCCCTTCGGTCGTTCACGCTCGGTCTGAGCCTCGAGGTGTCGGGCACCGTGGCTCTCGTCGGGCCGTCCGGTGCCGGCAAGACCTCGGTGCTTCGAGCTGTCGCAGGACTCGTGCGACCAGCGAGTGGGCGGATCACGCTCGGGGACGACGTCTGGGTCGACATCGCGGGCGGAGTGTGTCTTCCGCCTGATCGCCGCCGGGTAGGTCTTGTGTTTCAGGAGTACGCGCTGTTCCCGCATATGCCTGTGCGTGAGAACGTCGCCTACGGCGGTGCCGACCGTGCTGACGAGTACCTCGAACGGTTTCGGATCTCGCACCTCGCAACGGCGCGCACCACCGACCTCTCGGGTGGGGAGCGGCAGCGCGTTGCGCTGGCCCGCGCTCTTGCGCGCGAGCCTGGCGTGCTGCTCCTCGATGAGCCACTCTCGGCGCTTGATGCTCATACCAAGTCGGCGGTCCGCGCCGAGTTGCGTGAGCTACTCACAGAGCTCGCCCTTCCGACACTGCTTGTGACGCATGACTTCGAGGACGCGGCGGCGCTCTCTGATCATGTTGGTGTCATTGTCGATGGCGAGCTTCGCCAGCTCGCATCGCCGACCGAACTGGTCGCAACTCCGGCCGACACGTTCGTTGCGTCCTTTACGGGCGCGAACCTGATGCGGGGGCGTGTTGTGGGTCGAGAGGGAGGCGTCACCGAGGTTGAGCTCGACGACGACGGTCACCTTGTCTTTTCGACCGACGAGGCTTCAGGCGAGGTCGGTGTCGTCGTCTATCCGTGGGAGGTCTCGGTCGCGCGTGGTCGGAGCGACGACTCCGCGCTCAACGTGATCGAGGCGTCTGTCCGTTCGATCGTGCAGGTCGGCAACCGGGTTCGTATTCACATAGGCCCGGTGACCGCTGAGATCACCGAGGCATCGGTCGACAAGCTCGATCTCGAGGTAGGTGCAATCGCTGTTGCGTCGTGGAAAGCGACGGGAACGAGGCTGGTAGCACTGACGTGAGGCTCGGTGGCTAGGGTGTACAGCGATGCCTAGGCACACGGAGGAGCTCGGAGCCGGTGAGTGGGCGGTTCTCGCCCTTCTCTGTCAACGTCCATCACATGGTTGGGCGGTCGCCACGCGACTCGGGCGGAGCGGGGACATCGGTGCGATCTGGTCGCTCGGGCGCCCTCTCGTCTACCACGGTCTCTCGCGGCTAGAGGAGCGCGGCTACATCGTTGCCGCAGGAATTGAGCGCGGCGATCGTGGGCCACACCGCGTGGTGTACGCCCCCACCGACGAAGGTCGCCGGAAGGTCGCCGAGTGGCTCGCCGATCCGGTCGACCGCGTACGCGACGTGCGATCCCTGTTTCTGCTCAAGGTCGTGCTCGCGCAGAACCTTGAGCTTGACGTCGAGCCGCTGCTGCGTGCGGAGCGCAAGGTGATCGAGCCGCTCGCGCTCGTACTTGAGGTGCAGCTCGATGACGCGCGAGCCGAGGGAGTCGCAAAGGGTGACCTCACTGCGCTGCGCTTCCGGCTTGAGACGACGCGCAGCGTGTTGCGGTTCATCGACGATCTGCTCGAGAACCCCTCGTAGGGTCCGCTAGCCCGGTTCGGGGCAGCTTGTTCGGCTGCCCGAGATTGCGGCGAGGGCACCACTTGCCGAGAGGTTGAACTCGAGGTCGATCGGGCCGCTGCGCGTGGCATGGACGATCGTCATGCCGTTTGCGGTTTCGCTCAGGCAGGCATCGGCTGCCGTCAGATACGGCGTGAAGCGAAGCGAAAGGCGATAGCGCCCGGGCTGGCTGACGAGGAGCGTGAGGTTTGAATCGCCGATCGCTGCGACCGTCGGCCGACCCGGGCCCGAGACGATCGGTCGGGCGTGGGGAACCCCGTAGATCGTCAGATGGGCGCTACGGAAGACGATCGGAAGCCCGGAGCGACCCGAGCGCAGGAGCACCGCTTCGTTACGTGCGCTGTAGTCGGTCGGTGCGTCGGTGAGCACGACGTAGCGCACTCCCATCTGGTGCAGCCAGCGCAGGTACGAGTGCTTGCCGAGCGGGTCGTACAGCACCTCGTTCTGTGGGAAGTCGTCCTGGCGAAACCAGCCGCGGACGATTGGGATGTCGGCCTGTGTCAGGTACACCGCCTCCCAGTGGCCTGATGTATCGACAGCCTCGACGCGGTACGACGGGGTGAGTCGCGTCGAGAGCCACGAGACCGCCGGCGACCAGTACGCCGCCGACGCCGAGGGATCCCGGCTCGCACGCACGAAGCTGAACGCGAGAGGCGTGGCATTCCACGAGAGTGCGAGCGCGAACGCGGCCACCGCAACCGGGAGCGGCTGCCACCGGCGCAACGACAGTGTCAGGGCAGCGATCGGAATCGCAATGAAGCGCAGGCGTACGACGTTTTCGCCGAGCGACGACGGTACGGCGTAGGCGAGGAGGCACGCGGCGGCGTATGCCGCGAAGACGAAGGTGAGGATTCGCGCGCGATCGACGCCCCACGTGAGGGCGAGACCGAGGATGCAGAAGACCATGACTGCGAGTAGTTCGGGTGTCGAGAACGGGAAGCGGCCAGCGTCGGGGAAGAGTCGCCACATCAGCGCGCCGAACAGGCAGACGACACCCAGGACTGCCGCAGGTTTCGCGAAGTCAAGACGCGATCGCGCGAGCGCAACGGCCCCGAGGATGATCAAGAGAAAGAGGAACGCAAGCGGGCTCGCCCCAAAGGTCAGTACCGCGAGCGCTGAGAAGAGCTTGAGTCGTCGGCTGCCGAGTGCGACCATCGCCGAAAGGGCGAGTGCGAGTCCGAGTGCGTAGGGGAACGCGGCAGTGATCACCGAGGCCGCCGCAACGAGTGCGAACAGCCGCGACGGAAGCACCGCCGCACGGCCCCAGAGACCCTCGGCGAGGACGGTAAACGCCCAGGTCGCGAGCGCAACCGACAGCACGGCAAGGAGCGCGATCCCGAGCACTGCTGCAAGCGGGTAGTACAGGAGGCTGTAGCCGACGAACGTGTAGCGGCCGGCGTACCAGTAGTTCGTCCAGAGCGCGAAGCCGTGTTCGAGGAAGAGGTCGCGTTGAAAGACATGGGCGGCGAGGTCGGCTCCGGGCGGGCCGAGGAATGCAATGACGGCCGCAATCGCGGCAGCCGCCGCCATGTTTACGGCCGCGGTACGCCCGATGTCAGGTCGGTGAAGCTCGCGGCGTGACCCCCGATCGGTTGGCGAAGGGCCTGCGTGTGCCTGGATCTCCTCCACGTCGCGAAGCCTACTCCCCGCGTGTGAGAGAGCCGTGAGGCGCGGACGGTCTACGGAACGAGGCCGTAGCGCAGGAAGAGGTGACCGCCGTGGCGTCGGACGCCGAGAAGCGCTGCCTCGTCGGGCGCGGGCGGGGTGAGAAGCTTGCCCTCGATCAGTGAGAGCCGTGGATCGATCGGGTGGCGTCCGGCGAGGATCGGCGACACCGTGAGGAAGAGCTCATCGACAACCCCTGCGCCCACGAACTCCCCAAAGACCGTCGGCCCACCCTCGGTCAAGATCGTGCGATGCCCGCGGGCGTTGAGCGCTGCGACAACTGCAGGTGCCGCGACTGACGGAGTGTCGCCGACCGAGAGCACCTCGGTTGCGCTGGGAAGCCTCTGCCCGATCGCACCTGCGCCGTGGTCGTTCGTGATTACAAGCGCACCTGCCTCCCAGAGCGGGTGTGCAGGGTCGAGGTCTCCCGATCGCGTGAGCACGACGATCTCAGGCAGTCCAGAGAATCCCGCGGCGAGCCGCAGATCGGCGAACAGCTCTGCTACCGGCGGATACGCCTGCTCGGCCGACCACACCGATCGCGGCGACGCCTGCATCGTTTGCGAGCCGATCACGAGGGCGTCGCACGTCGCGCGAAGAAGCCCCATCACAAACCGATCGGCAGCGCTTCCGCTCGCGATCAGCTTGTTCGAGCTGGCGAGTGTCGGTATGGCGACGACACCGTCGACCGTCGAGACGAAGTTCGCGACCACCCGGTCGCGCTCGTACCCGAACGTTCCCGGGTAGAGGGCCGAGACTGCTGCGGGCAGATTGAACGCGGGCAACCCCTCCGGCTCGAAGAGGAGCTCGAGCGGGGCGAGTTCCACGCGCTAGCTCTTGTGCGCGCGAACTTCGTGCAAGAACTCGCGGCGAAGCTCGGGATCCTCGTAGGCGCCACGCCAGAACGTCGTGATCGTCTGCGACGCCTCTTCGACGCCACGCATCTGCGTGCACATGTGTGACGCCTCGAGATGTACGGCGACACCGGCTGGCGCGACGAGATCAACGAGCGTATCGGCAATCTGCTCACCCATGCGCTCCTGCACCGTGAAGCGGCGCGCGTAGAGCCGGACGAGACGGGTGAGTTTCGAAATGCCGATGATGCTGTCGCCAGCGATGTAGCCGATGTGCGCGGTGCCATGGAACGGGAGCGCGTGGTGCTCACACAGGCACACAAAGCCGATCGGGCCTTCGATGATCTGGCTCGCGAACGAACCTGGCATACCGTGGCTTTCCGAGGGGAACGCGGTCATCAGCTTCGGGTCGCCGTCGTAGCCGGCGGTTGCGTCGAACAGCGCGCGCAGGAAGCGCCGCGGCGTGTCCTTCGTGCCAGGGGTGTCGAGGGGCATGCCGAACGATTCGAAGATCTCGGCGATGTGACCTTCGTAGCGCTCCCACTGTTCAGGTGCGACCGTGCGCGGCACGAGGTTCGACCACGTCGCCTTCTGCGGCGAGCCAAGCTCGATCACGTTGTCCTCGGCTCTTGCGGTGCTGTCGTCCACCTTCGTCTCCCTTTGGCGCTCAAAATGAAGCCGGGCTGTAACCCGGAAATAGAATTCTAAAGGTGCGAGAGTGCCTGCCGTCGCCCGCGCCGCACCTCAAGGGGGATGAGCGCGATCGCACACCCGACGCCGATCCAGAGGTACACGGCGGGCGCGCCGAGAACAAGACACACGACGAGTGCCGCGAGTTGTGTCGAGAGGCCGAAGTTCGCAAGGATCTGCAACGTGGCGCGGTCGTGGTAGGCGCGTCGCTGCGCCGGGCTTGCACCGCGTAGGCGCCACGCGGCATACCGCTCGATCCACACGTCTTGCGGGGCGTAGACCGCGCGGTAGACGGCGGCCAGTACGCCGGCTACGCCGGAGGCGGGAGGCATCGGATCGAACGGCTCTCCGAGTTCGGCGCGGTAGAGGCGTTCCATGTTGAAGTCGACGCCGAGCACGAGTGTCACGCAGAAGAACGAGATCAGAGCGAGCACAGGGTGGTGTGTCGCGACCCCGAGGCCAGTGAACACGAACGCGTTGACGAGGAGATCAGACTCTGAGTCGAGATAGCGCCCGAGCACCGTGATCTGGTTGGTTGCGCGGGCGAGTTGCCCGTCGGCGTTATCAAGCACCGTCTTCACGACGAGCAACGCCGCGCCAGCGACAAGGTGGTGTGTGGCGATGCTGATCGCAGCCGCGGCACCGGTGGTCGCGGCGGTAAGCACAACCGCGGGCGGTGGCACGCGGAGCGGTGCGAGCACGAGGACAACGAGGTGCGCGAGCGGGCGGAAGATCAGCTCGCACGCGACCTCAAAGGACGGACGCTGCTTCCGCGAAGGAGCGAGGATGCAAAACCGTGGGCGCGGCGACATACGGCTGATGCTAGACGGGCGCTACCGTTTCGCCATGGGATCGCCGCCGGATTGGGAGCTTGTAGACAACGCGCTTGAGCGCATGTTTCGCTTTCCGAACTTCGTTGATGCCCTCGCGTTCGTGAACCGCGTCGGTGAACTCGCCGAGGCGGAAAACCACCACCCAGAGCTCACGCTCTCGTGGGGCGTCGTCAAAGTGCGCTGGTGGACCCACACCGCGAACGGCGTCACCGCTCGGGATGAGGCGCTCGCTGAGCGCTGCTCCGCCCTCGCCTGAGCTAGTCGTGGCGCGGGGCGTCGACCGCTGAGGCCTTCGCCGCCGCCTCGGCCGCTTCCCGTCGGTCGTTCCGTCGCGCGGCCACGACGAAGACCCACACAACGATCGCGCAGATGATCACGGGCACGATCGCAGTCGCAAGCACCATCCATTCGTCGGCGGCCAAGGCGATAAGTCCGGTCACGTCCCCACTGTAGTGGGCTGCTGTCTCCTCGCGTGTTGTGTTCGCGAGCGATTGCCGAAGAAGAGGTCTACCATCGAACGTCGTGGAGCCAAAGCTGATCGATCGCGAGACAGCCGAGAATCTCACCGTGGGCGAGGTGATGCTTCCGAACCCGAAGACCGTTGACGTAACGATCACGGTGGGCGAGGCGCGCACGCGGTTTGCGAACCAGACGCTCCGCACGCTGCTCCTTGCCGAAGGGACGCGTTTCCGTGGCGTGCTTGAGCGCCATGACCTTCCGGAGGCGGGTGACGACGCCGCACCCGCTGTGACGTTCGCCCGTACGGACGTCTTCTCGGTGACGCCGACGCAGCAGATGCAGGACGTGCTGCCCGCGTTTGAGCGGCTGCAGGAGCGCCGCATCGTCGTGCTCGATGAGAACGGCGAGACGTTGCGAGGACTGCTCTGTCTGAAGCGCGACGGACGTGCCTTCTGCATCGAAGGCCCGGGCGGCGCAGGCAATCGCGCCGCGCACTAGGCCGGCCGACTCGACATCGCTCGACGGGCTGACCGAGAAAGGTGCAGCCCGCGACGAGCTACATCGCGGTCGCGGACTCTTCGCTGCCGAGCAGCTCGTCCATCGCCGACTTGTCCCAGCCGCGCACCGAACTCTGGCCCGTCGCGATACCCACGCGAGCCGCGATCAGCTGGTACAGGATCAGCATCTGGACGATGGCGAGCGAGTTCGAGCGGTGCAGGTCGACGCCGACCGTGTACTCGCCGAGCTTCTCCTTCTGGAGCTTGCCCGCAAAGTGCAGCTTGCTCCAGATCATCTCCTCGATTGTCGCGGCGCGCTCGTCGCTGATCTCGCCAGGGACGTAGAGCTCCTCGGCGCCCGCCTTCTCGGTCAGCACAAGGCCGTCATCTGACCCGTCGGCCAGCAGGCCCGAGAAGTCAGGGTGCGGCAGCGAGTCGCGGAGCGTGACCTTCGCATCGAGCTTGTTCGGATCCTGGCCATCACGCGGCGGCTGGAACGACACGACGATGTCAGCGTGGTGACGCTGCGGGCGAATGTACGCCTCGGAGTCGGGCTCGCGGCGGTCAAGCTCGGCAAGAACCTGATCGGTTGAGTAGCCACGGCGGGTGCAGTCGCGGTGCACCTTCCACTGGCGGCGCAGATCCTCGGGCGGATCGAGGTACACGCGTACGTCGAAGGGATCGCGCAGCTCCGGCGAGTAGAACGAGAGCAGCCCCTCAACGATCATGAAGCGCGTGGGCTCAAGGTAGTCGGGCGGGCCGAAGGTGCCATCACCGTGCTGGTAGGTCGGCTTGAGGATCGCCTCCTTGCGCCGGAGGTGGCCAAGGTGCTGGGCGAGGATGTCGAGGTGGTTGCAGTCGGGGTGCAGCGGAGTGATCCCGCGCTCAGCACGCTGCTTGCGGTCGTAGCGGTGGTAGTCGTCGGTGCAGAAACCGGTCACCCATTCGTCACCAAGGACGCGAACGAGACCGCGCGTGATTGTGGTCTTGCCGCAGCCGGAGTCGCCGACGATGCCAAGCATGATGGGACGGGGCATCACGAACCTCCGAGACGTAGTGAGAATCCGGCGCCTGTCTGACCGGATGACGACGAAGCCGGGCTGCCTTTGGGTACGGCGCAGCACGGGGTGGGTGGGCACTTCCCGTTGCGACTCTAACGAGAACGGGACGTAAAGATCAAATACATCTTTCTGCCGATCCTATAACCGGAAGCTAAAGCATACGGATGTGGGTGTGAGCGCCTAGGCGACGCGAGCCTGGAGCGCGCGAAACGCCTCGGCCGGATCGGCTGCGCCGAATACGCTTGAGCCTGCGACGAAGAGCTGCGCCCCGGCATCACGTGCTGCGTCGATCGTGTCGAGCGAGATGCCACCGTCGACCTCGAGCACGACATTGTCGGGCAGCAGGCCACGGACACGGCGAATGCGCTCGGTCGCCTGGGGGATGTACTTCTGGCCACCCCACCCAGGGTTGACGCTCATGATCAGACACAGGTCGATGATCTCGGCGACAGGCTCAACGGCTTCGACAGGCGTTCCCGGGTTGATCACGACTCCCGCCTTCACACCAGCAGCCCGGATCTGGTTGAGCGCATAGTGGATGTGCTGCGTCGCCTCTGGATGAATCGTGATCACGTCGGCGCCGGCCTTCACGTACGCATCGATCTGGCGTGCAGGGTCGTTGATCATCAGGTGGCAGTCGAGGATACCGCCGCGGTCATGCACGACGTCCTTGATCGCCTCGACCACGATCGGGCCGAAGGTGATCGGCGGCACAAACTGGCCATCCATCGTGTCGACGTGCATCACTGTGGCGCCGGCGTCCATCAGCATCGTGACCTGCTGCTCAAGCCGAGCGAAGTCAGCGGAGAGAAGCGATGGCGCGATCGTTCCGACCGGAATTGCTGTGCTCACGAGATGACCTCCCTATGGTCGAAGGCCGACCGCGCGGCCGGGCTGAACGCGAATTCGAGAAAGAGTTCGACCGCAGGGCGCGGGGGCACCGTCGCTGAGTGGAGCGCATACCACTGACGATCCGGCAGACCGCCCTTGACGTTGAGCTCAGAGAGCTGGCCCGTCGAGAGCTCCTGCTCGACCGCCATGCGTGACTGCAGCGAAACGCCGAGACCGAGCTTCACAGCCTGCTTGATCGCACCGTTTGATCCGAGCGTCAGCGTCTGCGGGCGAAGGTCATGACCACCAAAGAACTCGTTCACCATCTGCCGTGTGCCGGAGCCGGGCTCCCGCTGGAGCCAGACGCGGTCGGCGAGATCTTCGGGGCGCACGTTCTTGGTTCCAACGAGCGGATCGTTCGTCGCAGTGATCAGCGCGATCTCGTTC
This sequence comes from Actinomycetota bacterium, assembly GCA_900299235.1. Lineage (GTDB taxonomy): Bacteria > Actinomycetota > Thermoleophilia > Gaiellales > Gaiellaceae > PALSA-600. The sequence goes on along the minus strand of OMIZ01000101.1, from coordinate 5,121 downwards.
TTCAAGAACGCCTTGCCAGCAACGCGATCGTCCTCGGGCGGGCGCCCAGCGATGGCGACGTCGACCTCATGCTCAAGAACACGATCGAAGAGGTTGGCGCGGTTTGCAACCTCGAGCGTGAGCTTGATCTCGGGGTGCTTCTGCGCAAACGCCTGAAGGAGGGGCGGCACCACGTACTCCGCTGCCGTCGCGACCGCGACGATCCGCAGGCTCCTCGTTGAAAGGTCGGCGGCCTCGCGGGCGGCCTGACGTCCCTGCTCGATCAACCCGAGCACGTCTGCGGCATAGGGACGGAACGCTTCACCGGCCGCAGTCAGGCCAACTCCGCGGCCGACGCGCTCGGTCAGATCAACACCAAGCTCCTTCGAAAGCGCCGATACAGCAGCAGAAATCGATGGCTGGGTCACGTAGAGCTTCTCGGCCGCGGCGGAAACAGAGCCTTCGCGGGCGACGGCAAGGAAGCTGGAGAGCTGATTGAGAGTGACGGCCATAGAGAAAAGGCTAACAAACGCTGGACAACGTTGAATTGCCAACGATGGCCGGGGGCCGTAGGCTACAGCAGTTCGCTTCTCCTCGCGAATCTCGGTTCCGTGAGTGAGAATAGGACCAACCTTTCGTTCCGATTCTCATTCTGGGAGGACCCCCGCGATGCCACTCGCCTCACTCCGACAGGTTCTCGACGAAGCCGCCAAGGGCGGTTACGGCGTCGGCGCCTTCAACATCAACAACCTCGAGCAGCTCCAGGGCATTGTCGAGGCGGCGCAGGAAACGAAGTCGCCCGTCATCGTCCAGGCCTCGCGCGGCGCCCTCTCGTACGCGGGCGACAACTACCTCCGGCACATGGTCATCGCTGCCGCTGAGAGCGCACCGGACATTCCGATCGTGCTGCATCTCGACCACGGTGACACGCCCGAAACGTGCATGCGCGCGATCAACCTCGGGTTTACGAGCGTGATGATGGACGGCTCGCTGCTTCCCGACGGTAAGACACCGTCGGACTACGAGTACAACGTCGATGTCACCCGCCGGGTCGTTGAGGCTGCTCACGCGAGGGGTGTCTCGGTTGAGGGCGAGCTCGGCACCCTCGGTGGTATCGAGGACGGTCACGGCTCGGGTGAAGTGCATCTCACCGATCCCGACCAGGCTGTTGACTTCGTCGAGAAGACCGGCGTCGACGCGCTTGCTGTCGCGATCGGCACGAGCCACGGCGCGTACAAGTTCATGAAGAAGCCGGAGCGTGACGTGCTCGCGATGGAGATCATCCACGAGATCCACCAGAAGCTTCCGAACACGCACATGGTCATGCACGGCTCCTCGAGCGTTCCGCCGGAGCTGATCGAGCGCATCAACGCGACGGGCGGCAAGCTCGGCGAGGCGTTCGGCGTGCCCGTTGAAGAGATCCAGGAGGGCATCCGACACGGCGTGCGCAAGATCAACGTCGACACGGACATCCGCCTTGCGATGACTGCCGAGCTCCGCGAGACCGTCATGAACCATCCCGCAGAGTTCGATCCACGCGCGTTCTTCAAGGCCGCCCGCAAGGGTGTGCGCGAGGTCGTTTCGACCCGCATGACGCAGTTTGGTCAGGCCGGCCACGCAGGTGATTACGAGGTGCTGCCGCTCAGTGCCATGATCGAGCGGTACTCGAATGGCGGCTGACCACGTGGATCTCGATCAGCTCTCGGTTGACGCCATCCGGACGCTCGCGATCGACGCTGTCGACGCGGCGAACTCCGGGCACCCCGGTGCGCCGCTCGCGCTCGCACCGGCCGCGTACGTGCTCTACCGGAAGGTGATGAACCACAATCCGGCCGATCCGCACTGGGCGGATCGCGACCGGTTCGTGCTCTCAGCAGGGCATGCGTCGGCGCTGCTCTACTCGACGCTGCACCTGTCGGGCTACGACCTTCCGCTCGACGAGATCAAGAACTTCCGCCAGCTCGGCTCGCTCACCCCGGGCCACCCCGAGGTGCATCACACCGCTGGTGTCGAGACGACCACGGGCCCGCTCGGTGCCGGCATCTCGAACGCCGTCGGCATGGCGATGGCAGAGCGGTGGCTGCGCGAGACCTACGGCACCGAGGTGTGTGACCACTTCATCTTCGGCATCTGCTCCGACGGCGACCTGATGGAGGGTGTCTCGGCAGAGGCAGCATCGCTTGCCGGCCATCTCGGCCTCGGCAAGCTCGTCTTCCTCTACGACGACAACCGCATCACGATCGACGGAACGACCGACCTCGCGTTCTCAACCGAAGATGTCGAGGCACGCTTCCGGGCGTACGGCTGGCACACGCTTGCGGTCGAGGATGGCAACGACCTCGCGGCAATCGAAGCCGCGGTCCGCGCCGGCATGGCCGAGACGTCGCGTCCGACGCTCATCCGCCTGCGCACGATCATCGGGTACCCCTCGCCGAACAAGCAGAACACCTCAGGCGTGCACGGCTCACCGCTCGGGGCGGACGAGACACGCCTCACCAAGGAGGCGCTCGGCTGGGATCCTGACAAGAGCTTCTACGTGCCCGACGAGGTCTACGCGCACTTCCGCGATCACGTCCTTCAGGCTGGTGCCGCGGCACAGTCGGCGTGGAACGCGAAGTTCGACACGTGGGCAGCGGCCCACCCCGAGCTCGCCCAGCAGTGGAAGGACGGGCTCACCGGCACGATCCGCCCCGGTCTGCGCGAGGCGCTCCCGGTATTTGACCCTGAGACGACGCCGAAGATGTCGTCCCGTGTCGCTGGCGGAAAGGTGATGCAGGCCGTCGCCAAGCACATCCCGTCGTTCGTCGGTGGTGCTGCCGACCTCGCTCACTCGACGATGACCTTCATCGACGGTGATCCCGGGTACACGCGCGAGCACGTCGGTCGCGACATCTACTTCGGCATCCGCGAGCATGGCATGGGCTCCGCGGTCAACGGCATCGCGCTGCATGGTGGCTTGATCAAGCCGTATGGCTCGACGTTCTTCGTGTTTGCCGACTACATGCGGCCGTCGCTGCGGCTCTCAGCACTGATGAACATCGGGGTCGTCTGGGTTTTCACCCACGACTCGGTTGCTGTTGGTGAGGACGGTCCGACGCACGAGCCGGTTGAGCATCTCGCTTCACTCCGGGCGATCCCGAATCTGACGGTGATCCGGCCGGGCGACGCGAACGAGACCGCCGAGGCATGGCGCACGGCGCTCGAGGATGTTGAGGGGCCGGCTGTTCTCGTGCTCTCACGGCAGGATCTGCCGACGATCGATCGCGGCGTCTACGCGCCCGCGTCAGGTCTCGCAAAGGGGGCCTACACGCTTGCGGCCGCCTCGAATCCGGCAGCGGTGATCGTGGCGACCGGCTCCGAGGTCTCGGTTGCCCTCGCTGCTCGCGAGCAGCTTGCTGCGAAGGGTGTCGAGGTCAGCGTCGTCTCGATGCCGAGCTGGGAGCTCTTCGAGAAGCAGTCGCAGGCCTACCGCGACGAGGTCCTTCCGGCGGGTGTGCCGAAGGTCTCTGTCGAGGCCGGCGCGTCGTTTGGTTGGGCTCGCTGGGTCGACCGTTCCGTGTCGATCGACACGTTCGGCGCTTCGGGCCCGGGTGCCAAGGTGCTTGCACAGCTCGGCATCACCCCTGAGAACGTCGTGGCGAACGTCGAAGCAGCGGTCGCGGCCAGCTAGCGATGAAAGTCAAGGTCGGCTTCACACCCGGTGAGGAACTGACCGCGCCCGTCGGCGTGGTGATCGATGTCCTTCGTGCGACATCGGTCATCACGCAGGCGTTCGCAGCCGGCTACAAGTCGGTCACCTGCACGGGCGAGATTGAGGATGCCCGTGAGCTTGCCGCCGACGAGTGGGGTGTCAAGCTCGCGGGCGAGCGGCACAACGTCAAGATCGAAGGTTTCGACTTCGGTAACTCACCGCGCGAGTTCGTGTCGCGGGCATCTGACGCGATCTCGCTCGTAACGACGACGACGAACGGTACGCGGCTGATGCTTGCTGCTGCCCGTCGTTGCGAGACGGTCTTCGTCGCCTCGCTGCTGAATTTGCATGCTGTGTGCGCGGCGATTCGCTCGACCGAGGCCGATGAGGTTGCGATCATGTGTGCGGGTGTCGAAGGCGTGTTCGCCATCGACGATGCCTACGTTGCGGGACGCATTGCCGAGCGGCTTGAGGGTGAGAACGACGATGCGGCACTCGCTGCGATTCGTCTCGCCCAGAGCTTCCCGACTGCTCTCGATGGCATTGGTGCTGGTCTGAGCGCTCAGAACATTCGCGACAACGACCTGGGGCCGGACATCGAGTTCGCGGCCGCAGAAAGCGTTGTCCATGTGGTGCCGCGCATCGTTGAGCGCAGCGACCGCTGGGTTCGCCTCGAGGTTTAGCGGCAGTCGGCGCAGGCGCCGCGAAGGACGACGTCGTGCCCAGCGACGCGATACCCGGTGCGTCCTTCAACGTTGTGAATCGCTGCTTCGAGTTCTTCGTCGGCGAAGGCTTCGACCTTGCCGCACCGATCGCAGACGAGGTGGTGGTGGTGATGTTCGCCTTCATGGTGCGCGGGTTCGTAGCGGGCTACACCTGAGCCGACCTCAATGCGTTGCACGAACCCTTTTTCCGACAGGAGTTCGAGGACGCGATAGATGCTGGCGATCCCGACGGGATTCCCCTCGTCGCGCAGACGGTCGAACATTTCTTGTGCGGTGAGGCAGCAGTTCTGTCGGCCGAGGAGATCGACGACAGCCCGGCGTGCACCACCGTTGCGGAAGCCCTCGCCGCGCAGCGAGAGGAGCGTCGATTCGACCCACGGGGATGCCATTGCAGCCATGGCTAAATGGTAGCCGCTCTCATCTGTGCTGCCTTGCGGAGCGGCTCCGGTTTTCGCCAGAGCTTTAGTTGTCGGAATTGGAAGCGGTCCCATGTTGTAGGGGTTCGCCATTCCAATCCTCCGGCTGCTTCGCGAACAGCTACGCGTTAGGCGTGTCGGGGCTTGATTCGCCGCAGGAGTGTGCACGCGAATTCCTCCGCGCGCAGCTTGGCTCTGCGTCGGGCATTCCGCGGCGGTTGGGACAGCTGTCGCCACCAATTGCGCTGGTCAACGCGTGCGCCCCCTCGCGTGCGGCGCCCGAACCCCACCCGCCCCCGCAAGCCATGTC
>OMIZ01000100.1 GCA_900299235.1 Actinomycetota bacterium | reverse complement strand
GCGCGCGAGCGCGGGGTGGAGGTGCTCGAAGAGACGCGGGTGACGTTCGACGGGGGGAACGTTCTCGTCTTGAACGGAACCGAGCGCGTCGAGGCCGCGGCCATTGTCGGAGCCGACGGGGCGAACGGGATGAGCGCGAAGGCTCTCGGTCTTGGCGGCGGCATCGTTCACGGCGTGGCGTACGAAGGCAATGCGCCGTGGGTCGTGCTCGAACGCGGTCGCTACGAGCACCGGGCAATCATCGAGCTCGCCGATATCCCAGGCGGGTACGGGGGGGTGTTCGCGAAGGGTGACCACGCGAACGTCGGCGTCGGGGCGTGGCTTGCCGAAGGGCCGAAGTTGCGCGAGTACCTCGACCGTCTCTGCGAGGCGCACGGTATCGAGGCGGCACAGCTCGAGTCGCTTCGCGGGCACCGGCTTCCGCTGCGGCGGCCCGGGACGACGATCGCGGGGGAGCGCGCGTTGCTCGTCGGTGACGCCGCCGGGCTTGTTGATCCGACCTCCGGCGACGGCATGTACGAGTGCTTCGTCTCGTCAAAGTGCGCGACCGACGCGATCCTCGCGCTCCTCGCTGGCCGTGTGTCGACGCTTGCCGGGTACGAGCCTGCCGTCGATGCGGCGCTCGGTCCGCTCCATAAGGCGTCGTGGAAGTTGAAGATTGCGCTCGACCGCTGGCCGCGTGCGTCGTGGCGCGTTGCCCGAACACAGCTCCTCTGGTCAAGCGTCGAACGGCTCTTGAGCGGCGAGATCGGTGCACCGGGCGAAGAGCACGGGCTTGCTCGAATCCCGCTGCGGGCGCTCTCGGTTCTCGGCCGCTAGCGCTACGCCCCTGTGAGGTCGCGTCGCTCGAATACCGCGGCGCCAACGACCATCAGGGCTGCGCCGATACCGAGCATCACGAGCGCCGCCGTTGCACGGAACGGCTGGGTTGGGACGAGTCCAATGTGGTGGTAGGGCGAGAGTCCGAGCACCCAGGTGGGGACGCCAAGCAGTCCGCCAAAGAGCTCCCAGAGAAAGGCGACGCAGGCTGCACCGTAGGCGACTGCGCCCGACGCGCGCGGCGCAGCGGCGAACGCAAGTGCAGAGAGACCAAGGAAGAGCAGCACCGTCGGTAGACAGTTGAGGCCTGAGCCGAGCGTGTCGAGAAGCGAGAGCGACACCCCCGAAGCGACCGCTCCCAGCCAGGCGAAGACGGCCGCGGCGACCGCGATCGCAACCGCACCCGCTACCGCGAGAGCAAGCCGTGACGCGAACCAGTGTCGGCGCGAGACCGGCAGGGCGAACAGCGTTTCGAGTTGCTGATCGACCTCCTCCCGTCGCAGCGCGGCGATCTGCGCACAGGCGTAGAGGCTCGTCGAGAACACGAAGAAGAGAAAGACCAAGCTCAGATAGCCGGCGGGTGTGGCAATCGCGCCGGCACCGAGTCGCTCCAACTCGGCGCGCACGTTAGGGGGCAGCGTGTTCGCCGTGATGCCCTTCGATACGGCACCAAGTACAAGGGCGAAGAAGCCCGACCCAAGGATCCAGGCGGCGAACGTACCTCGCAGCGATCGGAAGGCAAACCCGAGCGGCGATCCGAGTCCGCGAAGGTTGGCACGTGCTGAGTCGTGCGCCACAAGCACACCTGTGCCAATGTCGCGCCGCGCCGAAATCCGAGCCGAGAGTACAAGCAGCGCCACCGTAAGGCCGAGCGGGAGCAGCACGACAGCAGGGCGAGGATTGGCGAATGCACGCATCTCCTCCGACCAGCCAAGCGGCGAAAGCCACCGCACCGCACCGGCGCCGCTGACCGTGTCGGCGACCACGCGCAGCAGGAACGCGAGACCGAGCACACCGCTCGCAAGCTCGAGGGCAACTCGTCGGTTTGGAGCGATCTCCCCGGCAAGCGTTCCAACCGCAGTAAAAACCAACGCGGGTAGGACAACCGCGAGTGCGAGGAAGAGCGAGCCGCCGAGCGGAAGATGTGTGCCGACTAGTCCGAGAACCACAGCGAGCCCGAGCAGAGCGATCCCAGTCACGACAGCCGTGAGTGACGAGGCGAGCACCGTCCCTCGGCCCACGGCCTGGGCCAGCACGAGCTCCTGGCGACCCGAGTCTTCTTCGGTGCGAACGATCCGGACGCCCGCGAGCACACCCCACATTCCCGCAAAGATCGCCAACATGCCGCCACCGCGCCACGCGACGTAGCCGCCGTCGGTGAGCAGGTTGTGCGGGACCCCGTAGAACAGCCGCACGCTCATGTTGCTCCCGAAGGCCGCCACGAACTGGGCGCGCTCGACCGCCGTCGGATAGGTCTTGCGGTATCCGACGACGTTCGCCGCAGTGGCCGCCGCAAAGAGCGCGGCAAACGACCAGGTGCGGACTCGGGCATCGGCGAATGTCCGCCGGGCGATCGCGTTAGCGTGCCGCACTGCCGCTTTCGTAGTGGTGCAAGAAGATCTCTTCAAGCGACGGCTCACGACTCGTGAGAGCGATCACCTCGTGCGTCGCGAGCGCCGCGAGTAGTGGGGCAACGGGGCCGGTGACCTCAAACCGCAGAGCGTTTTCGCCCGCATGCACCGCGTGCACACCGGGCAGGGAAGGAATCTCTGGGGCCGCACCCGCAAAGGTCACGTCGACGGTCTGCGCGCTCAGGTGCCGGAGTTCCGCAAGCGTGCCCTCGTCGACGAGCCGTCCTTCCGAGAGGATGCCAACGCGGTCGCAGAGCGCTTCGACTTCGCTGAGGATGTGAGAAGAGAGAAAGATCGTCTGGCCGCGCTGCTTCGCCTCGATCACCGTCTCGCGGAAGGCCATCTCCATCAGCGGATCAAGGCCGCTTGTCGGTTCGTCCAGAATCAGCAGCGGAGCGCGTGTTGCAAACGCAGCGACGAGCTGCACCTTCTGCCGGTTCCCCTTCGACAGCGCCCGAATCTTGCGATCAGGATCGAGGTGGAACCGTTCAATCAGCGTGTTGCGGTACGCATGGTCGACGCTCCCGTGCAGGGCTTCGAGGTACGCAAACGTTTCGGCGCTCGTGAGGTTTGGCCACAGGAACGGCTCGCCCGCAACGTAGGCGACGTCGCGGTGGGCCCGCACTGGATCGCGCCACGCGTCGATGCCGAAGAGCTCAGCTGATCCAGCTGTTGGCCGGTGGAGGCCGAGAAGGAGTCGAATCGTCGTCGTCTTGCCGGCTCCGTTCGGCCCAAGGAAGCCGTAGACCTCGCCGCGGCCTACCTCGAGGGTGAGCGCGTCGAGTGCGACAGTCGCGCCGTAGCGCTTCGTCAGCCCCGTGACGCGAACAGCAGGCGCGGAGCTCAGATCGGCCATCGTCCCGCCAGGATAGGCGAACGAGGCTGCGCACCACTCCGTAGGTTTCCGCACCGCGAATTCAGTGTTCCGCCCGATGGCGGTCGGGCCTCAGCTCCCGATCATGCGGGCAATGACCGTGGATGGGATGTGCACGCTTGAGCTCGTCGCCGAACACCAACGAACACCGTGTCCCCGTGAGGGCTGCGCGTTCTGGGAGAAGGACAAGTGCGTGCTCATGGATGTAGGGACGGAAGTCGCACATCGCCCCGAGGTCGCAACCTTGCTGCTGCGCCTGCGACGCGAGCTTGAAGAGGCGGTTCCGCACCGCCCGCTGCATCTCGTCCACGACGTGGCCTAAGGACTGCCGCGGGTGTCTCGCCTGGGCGCGGGCGAGGCACACCGCGGCGGTGTACTCCCAAATCGCTCGTTGACAGGTGCCGGGTTTTTCGCCAGGCTTCGGAGCGAACGCCCTGGAGAGGGGTTCTCAGTCACGTAAACGGCGGTCCTGACCGGGCGGACAGCGATCGCGTAAGGGGAATGCGTAGATGGCTGCACGGCTCGACTCTTCGAGGCGTCTGTCCCACCTGCGGCACGCCGCGCCCGACGATCGTTTTACGTTCGCTTTACGTTCGTCGCATCGACCACTGACACCGCACCACGACCCTGACGATGTGAATCTGCTTCCTTCCGGCCGTGCAGCAGCGTCGTTTGTCGCGGGCGTCGCCGCTTCGACGCTCCTCGCGTCGAACGCGGTTGCTGCCCCGCGGGCCGATGCTCCGCCGCCTGTGACGACAGCACCTGCCCCACCGCCACCTGCCCCGCAAGGGCAACAGGGTGTGACGACACAGCGGGTTGCCGGTCTTCAGGCGCTCGCGGCTGCAGGTGACACGCTGCCGCAGGGGTGGTCGCACGCCGAGATCAACCTGATCCTGAAGAAGGTGCCGCACACCGTGATCTACGACCACGGCCGCGTGCTGAATGTCAGTCCGAGCGCGATCACGTTGCGTGAGGTCGACGGAAGCCTTGTCACGCTTCCGATGGACGGCAACACGGTCATCCGGTCGCAAGGCCAGCCGATGGCGGCAGGAGCGATTCGCAAGGGTATGGGTGCAACGTCAATTCGCGTCGATGGCGGGCCTGCAGTGTTGCTGCGGCTTCAGCCTAGTCGCGGTCCTGCGGGGGTGCAGTGATGATGGCAATGGCCAAGACCTTCGTTGCGTTCTGTCTCGCCCTCGCGGGTGGGTACTACGCGTCGAAGACGTGGGCAGAGACGCCCTGAGCGGAGGCTGAAAGGTGGCAGGCACCGTTCTTCTCGTTGAAGATGAGCCGTCGGTTGGCGAGCTGATCCGCGGGTACCTCGTCAAGGACGGGTACCAGGTTGTGTGGGTGCGCTCGGGTGAGGATGCGCTCGTCGAGCTCGACCGACACCAGGTTCGGATGGTCGTGCTTGATGTGGGCCTGCCCGGGATGGACGGGTTCGAGGTCTGCCGAACGGTTCGGATGCGTTCGCAGGTGCCGATCCTGATGCTCACCGCACGCGACGAGGAGTTCGACCGCGTCGTTGGCCTTGAGGTTGGCGCCGACGACTACGTCACGAAGCCGTTCTCTGGTCGCGAACTCGTCGCGCGAATCAAGGCGATCCTTCGTCGCACCGAACAGCAACCGGCGAAACATGACACGTACGAGCTCGGCGACGTCGCGTTGAATCGGGAGACACACGAGGTGATCGTGGATGGCCGCGAGGTCGACCTGACCGCAAAAGAGTTTGAGCTGCTCGCCTACTTCGCCGCGAATCCAGGGGCGGTGTTGTCGCGCGATGTGCTCCTCGATCGTGTGTGGGGGCTTGAGTACCCCGGCGGTACGCGCACGGTCGACGTGCACGTTGCCCAGCTCCGGCGCAAGCTTGGCCGCCCTGAGTTGATCCGCACGTTGCGGGGCTCGGGGTATAAAGCCATCGCACGATGACCGAATCGCTCCAAGGGAGGCTTTTCGCGGCGGTGTTTGCCGCGATCGTCCTCTCTGTCGGCATCACGGTGTCGATCGGGGCGTACCTCGCGCATCGCGCAACGGCGCAGTCGACGGCGACGAGCCTGGCAAAGCGCGCCGATCTCCTCGCAGTGCAGGAGCAGCAGCAGCCGAGCTACATCGCCGAGGACTACACCTCCGATTCAAACAGGGTGGTCGTCGACCGCCTGTCCGCGATGGCGACGTTCCTGCCGTCGGGTCGCTCGGTGTCACAGGCGTCCGACGGCAAAGTGCGCTTGAACGGCACGACCTACCACTACTCCTACCGGCCGATGGGAGCGCGCGGCCTCGAGCTGCTGCGTCCCGCGAAGCTCGGGTCGTCGATCTGGGGCTCGCTGCTTCGCGACCTCGGGTTGGCCGGGCTCGTTGGAGCAGTGCTTGCCACCGTGCTGTCATACGCGTTGTCACGGTCGATCTCCCGACCGGTGGCGCGCGTTGCCGAAGCGAGCCGGGCGCTCGCGTCGGGTGCCGAGCCACAGCCGCTGCCTGAACGCGGCGCCGCCGAACTCGCCGAGCTCGCGCAGGCGTTCAACGAGATGGCCAACGAGCTACACATCTCGCGCGAGAGCGAACGCGCCTTCCTGCTGTCGGTGAGCCACGAACTCAAGACACCCCTGACGGCGATCCGTGGCTATGCCGAAGGTCTCGCCGAGGGTGTGTTCCAGCCCGAGGATGCAGCTCGAACGATTGGAATTGAGGCTCGCCGTCTGGAGCGTCTCGTGTACGACATCCTTGACCTCGCGCGGATGCGCCGCGTGTCGTTTTCTGTACGCCAAGAGCCTGTCGACCTCGCGCAGGTTGCGCTTGAGGCCGTCGGTCGACATGCGACCACGGCGCGCTCGTTCGGAGTCACGCTCTCGGCTGTCGGTGACGCCGAGGTGTGGGTCGAGGCCGACGGCGACCGCGTCCTACAGGTTGTGTCGAACCTGATCGAGAACGCGCTGCGAGAGACGCCAGAACGGGGCACGGTTGTCGTTGCCACGGCACCCGGTCAGCTCACTGTGTCCGACACGGGGCCTGGGTTGACCGCTGACGATCTCGAGCGAGCCTTCGAGCGGTTCTACCTCTATGACAAGCACGGCAAGGAGCGCGCAGTGGGCTCCGGGCTCGGTCTTGCGATCGTCAAACAGCTGACGACGGCGATGGGCGGGCACGTAACCGCTGAGAGCGTCGAGGGGGCTGGCGCGCGTTTCCTGGTCACGCTCCCGATCGCGGCCGTTCCGACGCCCGTCTCGGCCTAGAACACGTCGGTCGTGGCTTCCCGGCGCGCCGGCCACTCACGCAAACGGAACATCACGGCCCGGGCGGGCGCTGCGAATGTGTTGCGGCCGCAAGTGGCTCGGGCGCATCGCATGCGGTCTGCGGATCGCCCTCACAGCAGCCGAGCTTGAACCGGCATCGCGGGCACTGCCACGTCCCGTGACGCCACTCCATCTCGGCGGCGCAGCGCCAGCAGCGTTCTCGTTCGTCGGCCACGGTTCGACGGTAGAGGGCGCGGCGGATAGACGGGCGAAAGAGTCCCCAAAACCGCCCCTGCGAGCAAAGGCTGCTGTTCGATAATTGACGCATGCGTGAGCATGTTGAAGTGATCTCAGGGTTCGTGTCACGGAACGAGGCGATCGGTCACGGTCTGCCCGACCTCGTCGTTGAGACGCTCACCTCGGCGTTCAGCGGAGCCGATGTCGTCGCCGCCGCAACGTGGGCCGATCCCGAAAAGAAGGTCACGCGCGGGCTTGTTGGCCCTGTCGCGGGTCGTTGGATTCTCGCGAGCGTCGAGCCACGTCGCGGTGAGGACGCGGGACCGTACGAGGCGGCGACCGAAGTCACCCACCTTGGCGCACTCACGGGTGTGTCGGTACGTGTTCGCGAGTTGCACCGTCGCCATCCAGGCGATCCCGACAGCGTGGTCGTGGTCGGCCTCGATCTTCTGCGCGAGGGCTTTCCGTCGGGTGTGGTGCACGTCGACCTCACCCGCGAGAGTGAAGAGGGAGCCAGCGCAATTCGCGATGCGCTCCTGAAGGCCACGCAGGTCGTCTAGCTCGCACCGACGAGCGACCGACTCCTGAAGAACGGCTGTCGTATGCCACTCCAACGCGTCTGCGTTGCGAGTGGCATACGGTTGCCGGTTCCTTGAAGTAGCGGCGGGTGGGCTCGAACCACCGACCTTCGGGTTATGAGTCCGACGCTCTAACCAGCTGAGCTACGCCGCCAGGTCGGCCCGCAGTGTACCGAGCGTCGTCCGGCAGTTGTGAGATGAATGTCGTCGACCGCGCCTCTTTCTGCGCGGGACCGGGCGGGTCCAGCTACACTGCCGCGGCCCTTCGGCAGTGCGTCAGCCTGCCATGGGAGAGGCGCATGCGTCTCGCAAAGTTTCCCGTTTCGAGTATCCCACCTGAGGAATCACCTTGGCCAAGCCCGGAGTCAGAGTCGCCATCACGCTTGCCTGCACTGAGTGCAAGCGCCGCAACTACCAGACGATGAAGTCGAAGCGGAACACGCCTGACCGCGTGGAGTTCCGCAAGTTCTGCCGCTGGTGCGGGACGCATACCCCGCATCGGGAGACGCGCTAACACCCTTTTTCATGGCACGCGAGGCAAATATCGGCGGCACACCGGCCGTCCATTCCGACTCCGCCAAGGGGCGTGGGGGCATGCTCTCCTTCGCCGGCGAGTCTTGGGCTGAGCTCAAGAAGGTCGAATGGCCCGGTCAGAGCCAGGTCATCCACGGAACGGTCGTGGTGCTCGCTGCCTGCATCGTCGTCGGTGCCTTCCTGTACCTCAACGACCAGGTCTGGAAAGAAGTCGTCCAGAAGGTTCTCCTGTAGGAGTCACATGTTTCAGTGGTACGTCGTCAACACGTATTCCGGCCATGAGAACAAGGTCAAGGCCAACCTCGAACACCGCATTGACTCGATGGGGCAGCGCCCGCGTTTCCGCCGCGTTGTCGTTCCGACCGAGCAGGTGATCGAGACGAAGGATGGCCAGAAGGTGACCGCTGAGAAGCGCGTCCTGCCGGGCTACGTCCTTGTGAACATGGATCTGAACGACGACGCATGGATGGTCGTGAAGAACACCCCCGGCGTGACCGGGTTCGTTGGCGCCGGCTCCAAGCCCGTGCCGCTGCAGCAGGGCGAAGTCGACCGGATCCTCAAGACGGGTGCCGCTAACGCGGAGCGCCCGCGCTCGCAGGCGGAGTTCACGCTCGGCGAGTCGGTGAAGGTGACAAGCGGCCCACTGTCAGACTTCGACGGCGAGATCGTCGACGTCAACGCAGATCAGCAGAAGCTCAAGGTGCTCGTGGACATCTTCGAGCGTCAGGTCCCGGTCGAGCTCGGCTTCGACCAAGTGAAGAAGATCGACTAGGTTCAGGCGAGGAGCGCGACCAAAGTGGCAAAGAAAGTACTCACCGTAATCAAGCTGCAGATCCCGGGTGGACAGGCAAACCCTGCCCCGCCGGTCGGTCCTGCACTGGGTCAGCACGGCGTCAACATCATGGACTTCTGCAAGGCCTTCAATGCGCAGACGCAGCAGGACAATGGCCGCATCATTCCGGTCGAGATCTCGGTCTATGAAGACCGCAGCTTCGACTTCATTACGAAGACGCCGCCGGCGGCCGTCCTGATCAAGGAGGCGCTGCGGCTCGACAAGGGATCGGCCGAGCCGAACCGCACCAAGGTCGGCAAGTTGACCAAGGCGCAGCTCCGCTCGATCGCCGAGACGAAGATCGTCGACCTCAACGCTCGCGACGTCGAGCAGGCGATGCTGGTGATCGCTGGCACGGCGCGCTCGATGGGCGTCGAAGTGGAAGCATGAAGAGCGAGGTGACCCGGTAATGGCTCAGCACGGCAAGCAATACACAGCGGCTCGCGCAGCCGTGGATCGCGACCGCGAGTATTCGCCGGTCGAGGCCGTTCGTCTGCTCAAGGCGAGCCAGACGGCGAAGTTCGACGAGACGGTTGAGGTGCACCTGCTCCTCGGCCTGAACGTTCGCCATGCCGACGAGCAGCTTCGCGGCACGTTGATGCTGCCGAACGGCACTGGCCGTACGCAGCGCGTCGCCGTCTTCGCCGAAGGCGAGAAGGCGAAGGAGGCCGAGGAGGCTGGCGCTGACGTCGTCGGCTCGGCCGACCTTGCGAAGCGTATCGAGGAAGGGTTCACCGACTTCGACGTCGCGATCGCAACGCCGGATCAGATGGGGAACGTCGGCAAGCTCGGCCGCGTGCTCGGTCCCCGTGGCTTGATGCCGAACCCCAAGACGGGCACCGTCACGTTCGACGTGGCGAAGGCTGTCAAGGATGCGAAGGCAGGCAAGCTCGAGTACCGCACCGATCGCGGCGCCAACGTGCACATTGCGATCGGCAAGAAGAGCTTCGACGAGCGCGCTCTGGTTGAGAACTACGCGGCACTGATCGACGAGATCGTGCGCGCGAAGCCCTCAGCTGCGAAGGGTCGCTACATCAAGAAGATCACGCTCACAAGCACGATGGGCCCGGGGATCCACGTTGATCCACTGAAGACCCGGGGCATCGTTGACGAGCTGGTGGAGGCCGAAGCAGTTACGGCCTAATTCAGAGCCCGTCGCCAAAGACAGGAGGCAGCGGCCTATGCCGCAGAAGCCCTCCCGAGGCGGCCTCCTGGGAGATCTGTTTCACCTCCTTGCGAGCCCGCCAACGTGCGGGCTCGTTCGTTTGAAGGAGGAGGTGGAATGAAGAAGGAAGACAAGGAACTGGTTATCGCCGATCTGACCGAGAAGCTTCGGACGGCGGAAACCCTCATCGTGGCGGACTATCGCGGTCTGACGATGCCTCAGCTCGACAAGCTGCGTGGGCAGCTGTACGAGAGTGGCGCATCGTTCAGCGTGGTCAAGAACACGCTGACGCGTCGTGCGGCCGAGGCCGCCGGGGCGGACGCGCTGCTTGCGCTGCTCGAGGGCCCGTCGGCTGTTGCGTTCATCGATTCGAACGGCGATGCCGTTGCGGTTGCCAAGGCGATGTCCGACTCGGCTCGTGAGACGAAGGTGCTCATGATCAAGGGCGGCGTGCTGCAGGGCCGCAATATCTCCGCCGAAGAGGTGGAGGAGTTCGCCAAGCTCCCGCCGGTCGATGTCCTCCGTGGACAGGTGCTCGGCGCGATCATTGGGCCGCTCAACGGCCTGCTTGGTCTCATCAACGCTCCGCTTCAGAACCTCGTTGGGTTGATCGATGCTCGCATCGAACAGCTGGGTGGTGCCGACGCGGCACCGGCAGCAGCACCCGCAGCAGAGGCGCCGGCCGCTGAGGCCGAGGCCCCTGCCGCAGAGGCTGAGGCTGAGCCCGCAGCGGAAGCCGACGCACCGGCCGCGGAGGCCGACGCAGCGGAGCCCGCAGCAGAGGCTGAGACCGCAGAACCCGCAGCCGAGGAGTCGGCTGCATCAGAAGAAGAATCCAATTCGGACCAGGAGGCATGAAGATGGCGGCTGTTGACACCGTCTTCGAGCAGCTCGGGAGCATGACCGTTCTTGAGCTGGTCGAACTGAAGAAGAAAATTGAAGATGAGTGGGGCATTCAGGCGGCGGCTGCAGTTGCCGTTGCTGCTCCGGCTGGTGGCGGTGGCGGTGGCGGCGGCGGCGACGCCGAGGAGAAGTCGTCGTTCGACGTCGTTCTCTCTGCCGCTGGCGACCAGAAGATCAACGTGATCAAGGTTGTCCGTGCAATCACCGGCCTTGGCCTCAAGGAGGCCAAGGATCTCGTCGATGGCGCGCCCGCTTCCGTCAAGGAAGGCGTGAACAAGGACGAGGCCGACAGCATCAAGGCGCAGCTCGAAGAGGCTGGCGCGTCGGTCGAGATCAAGTAGTTCGATCTCGAACGTGTTCTTCGGTGAGGGCCGGGCGAAAGCTCGGCCCTCACTGTTTGTGTGGCGTGCGCTGTCCGGAGGCGGCTCTACCCTGCCCGGCGTAGATCCACGAAGTAGTCGGCCGCGGTGCGCTCTCTCCCCGCGGTAATCATCCTCGCTGCTAGGCTGTGCCGGTCGCCGGCAATGGCCCTCGTCGCATGTCTTGCGGCTGGAGGGCCGCTTCGCTAACCTGAGATGTTCGCCGACGTCCGGACTGTCGCACTGCCCTGCCATAGATTTTTGCTGTACCGAAAGAAAACACTGCCGCATCTGTTTCACCCACACGTGTTCTGTCTCCGTCGCTGCTCTGACGTACTCCGTACCGATCCGCCGCGCCCTCACCACATAAGCATCTAAGGGAGGCTGTTCTTCTTGGCCCACACGGTCACTGCGCCTCGCGCGCGCAAGTCGTTTTCCCGCCTCAAGCACGTCCTCGACCTCCCCAATCTGATCGACATCCAGCGGGAGTCGTTCGATTGGTTCCTTCGCGAAGGTCTTCGCGAGACGATCGATGACATCTCGCCGATCGAGGACTACACAGGCTCACTCGCAGTTGAGTTCGGCGACTATCGCTTCGGCGAGCCGCAGTTCTCCATCCAGGAATGCCGTGAGAAGGACCTGACATTCCAGGCCCCGCTCTCGATGACCGTCCGGTTCGTTAATAAGGACACGGGCGAGATCCGCGAGCAGACGGTGTTTATGGGCGACTTCCCGATGATGACCGAATGGGGGACCTTCATCATCAACGGGACTGAGCGCGTCATCGTGACGCAGCTCGTCCGTAGCCCAGGCGCCTATCTGATGGAGCCGAAGGACGCGACGAAGCAGGTCTTCACCGCGAACCTGATGCCGAGCCGCGGCTCGTGGCTTGAGCTCGAGATCGACAAGAAGGGTGTCGTGTACGCCCGTATTGACCGGAAGCGCAAGCTCCCGATCACGACGCTGCTGCGCGCCCTGCCGGCGGAGGACCCGACTACGGGCTTCCAGCTCGACACGTCGACGAACGAGGCGATCCTCGCCCTGTTCAACAACTCGCACTTCATCCAGAGCACGCTTGAGAAGGACACGACATCGCGCGAGGAAGAGGCGTTGATCGAGGTCTTCAAGAAGCAGCGCCCGGGTGAGCCGCCGACGCTCGACAACGCGCGGAACCTTCTCCGCTCGCTGTTTTTCGATCCCAAGCGCTACGACCTGACGAAGGTCGGTCGCTACAAGCTCAACCAGCGCCTCGGCATCAACGTGCCCGATGACACGCGCGTTCTGACGACGCAGGACATCCTCGCGCTCGTTCAGAAGCTCGTTGCGCTGCCGCACATGCTTGGCGTCGCCGAGGATTCGAAGGACTTCGCCGCCGATTCGTACGCGTTGGATCGTGGGCCGATTCGTGCCGAGCTCGACGAGTACGAGCACTTCGGTAACCGTCGCCTGCGCACCACCGGTGAGCTGATCCAGGAGGCGTTCCGTGTCGGTCTCTACCGCATGGAGCGTGTTGTCCGCGAGCGCATGACGACGGAAGACGTCGACACGATCACGCCGCAGACGATCATCAACATCCG
>OMIZ01000099.1 GCA_900299235.1 Actinomycetota bacterium | reverse complement strand
GCACGCGCAAGCCCGGCGATGGAGAGTTCTTTGCGCTCGGCGAGTGCGCGCTCAAGCGCCGCACCGTAGTCGCCGTGCTCGGCGTACACGCCAGCATCTCCGGCCACCTCGCGGAGGGCCGGCTCAGACGAGAGCACGACCGGCGTGCCACACGCCATCGCCTCTGCGACGGGAAGCCCAAAACCTTCGAACCGAGATGGCAGCACAAGTGCGGCCGCACCCCTGTAGAGCTCGAGCAGCTCATCGGCCGTGACGTACCCACGAAGATCGGCACCTCCAGCGCGGAGAGCAGCAGTGATCGCAGGGTCGCGGTCAGGGCCCGCGACGACGAGTGGCAGGCCCACGTGCTGTGCGGCCGCAAGCGCTGACCACGGATCTTTGCGGGAGTGGATCGCGCCAACAAAGAGCACGTAGTCGTGCCTCCCTGGGCCCGGTGTGTACCGCGGATCGACCCCGTTAGGCGTCACGACGATCCGCGACGCGTCCGCGCCGTAGTGCGCCACCACGTCTGCCTTCGTACGCTCTGAGACGACAAGCACGCGGTCGGCGCGTGCGACAGCACGCGGCACAACAGCACGAAACACGGCACGCTCGGCCCGGCTCATTCCGCCAACCCCGGTCTCGAACGACAGGTCGTGAACGGTGATGACCGAACGTCCTCGGTAGCCGAGCGGCAACGCGTATTGAAAGTGCGCAAGCTCGGGCTTGAGTCGGCGAAGCAGGCGCGGGAAGGACCACGCCATCCGTAGCTCCTGTGAACGAGCGGGCAGCTCAATCGCCTCGACCCCTGGCGGGACCAGCTCTGGGTGGCGTGTAACGGCACCGAAGCGGAGATCCGGCGCAACCGTCGGTAGTTGCAGCAGCAGGTTGCGCACATAGGTCTCGTCACCCGTCCTCGCTCGACCGAGCACGTCCGCGTCGAGCACGATCACGAGAGCACCTCCTCGTAGACCGCACGCGTCTGCCTGGCAATCTCGCTCCACCCTGGGAACGTTCGTGCCGACGGTCGAACGGCTCGCGCGATGCCTTCGCGAATCGAGGTCACATCAGCGGGATCGACGTACACCGCATCGCCGCGAGCGATCTCTGCCATCGCCGAGCCCTGACTGGTAACGACAGGGCAGCCGCACGCAAGCGCCTCGGCCACCGGAATCCCGAAGCCCTCGTAGAGTGAGGCGTAAACGAGACAGCGCGCCCCGCGATAGAGGCTCGCGAGCTCACCGTCAGAGACCTCGCCGAGCCACGTGACGTTGCTCGGCGGCTGCACACCACCCCACCCCGACGCGCCGACCACACGCAGCTCACCGTCAACCGCCGCTGCGATTCGGGCCAGGTTCTTCCGTGGCTCGAGCGTTCCAACCGCGAGGACGTAGTCACCCTCGGCGACCGGCCCTTCCGGCGTAAAGATCGGTTCGACCGCGTTCGGCACAACCGACACCTTGTCGGGATCGACACCTAGGATCGCGACCAGCTCCGCCTTCGTGAACTCCGACACCGCGATCAGCCGTCGTGCGGCAGCAACCACTTTCGGCACGGCGAGGCGCGAGTACGTGCGCGTCCAGCGGTTGAACCACTCGGGGTGTCGCAGCACGGCCACGTCGTGCACCGTGACGACAAGCGGTGTCGACGAACGAAAAGGGCCTCGGAAGGTCGGGCAGTGCAGCAGGTCAACACCGGTCGGTGCGAGGCGCGGATACCAGATGGCATCGGCGGCAAGCGTGCGCGCCCGCGAGGTCGCGGGATAAGCCACTGCGTCGAGCTCGACGTCAAGGTGGTCGAGCAGCCCGCGGACGTAGCGAGCCGTTCCTGCCCGCGTCTGCAGGAGCGGCGTCGTATCGAGCGCTACGCGAATTGGAGGTACCCCTTGAGGAAGCGCTCACCGGTCTGCGACCAGCTGAACGTCGCTGCGTGAGCGAGTCCCTTCGTGCGCAGCTCGCCACGCCGGCTGAGTGCGTCACGGATCGCCTCGGCGAAGCTCTCGGGACTCTCTGGGTCGGCGCGGATTGCCGCGTCCCCGCATGCCTCGTCAAGCGACCGGTGCGACGAGGCCACCACGGGAGCTCCCGACGCCATCGCTTCGGTGATCGGCATGCCGAACCCTTCAAACCGTGACGGGTAGACAACCGCCTCGGCACCGCGATAGAGCCGGGCGATTTCGTCGTCGTCGACCCGGCCGAGCAACTCGACGCCGGGATACGCAAGCTGCGGCTGCTCACCCCACCCCCGACCGCCAACGACGGCGAGGGTCAGGCCGAGATCCCCAAGAAGGCGGAAGGCCTCGACAAGCGTTCCGAGGTTCTTCCGTGGCTCAAGCGTCGCGACCGTCAACAGGTACGGACGGCCAAGGTCTGCCGCCTCGCCGGTCGACGCGAACGCCTCACCGATGCCCGGATGCGCGACAATCACCCGTTCGCGCGGGAAGCCCAACGTCGCTGCCACGTCGTCGGCAGTGAAAGCCGAGTTCGCGAACATCAGGTCGCAGGTCTGTGCCGCATGCGCGTACTTGCTCGCATGCATCGATCGCGTTCGTGCCGTCACCCACTCGGGGAAGTGCAGAGGCACAAGGTCGTGAATCGTCGTTGCGCGCAGCCCGGCTCGTTGAGGCGGATACATCCAGTCGGTGAAGTGCAGTACGTCGATCGGCCCGAGGAAGCGTTCGACAGGAGGACGGCCAAGCCGCGACCAAGCCGTGCGAACCCAGTGAGCGGCAGGGAGTCCGACGAGGCGAAGGTCGATCGGAAATCCAGCAACCGCCTCGCTGATCACGGCACGCCCCTTGGGTGAGGTCGGTGCGAACGCGACGACCTCGTGACCCTCGCGCGCCGCAGCATCCGCAAGCCCGCGAAGGGATCCACGGATGTAGTTATTGACCCCGGTGCGCTCGTGGGAGAGCGGCGAGACGTCGAACGCGATCCTCACGGGCGGAAGGAGAACGAAAGGACGTGGACGCCGAGCGGACGGGTGTCGGTGTTACCCCGGATCACCGTGGCGGGAACCAGTGTGCGTGCCACATGAAGCGTGGTGACGCAGCGCCCACCAGCGGCCGTCATTGGCACGACCAGCGTCGTCTGCTCCGTCGGCGTGACGGTCGTGTGTCCCACAACCCTGCCGGCAACCGTTGCGGAAACGCTCTGGTCGGAGTGGTAGAGCGATGGGTCACTTGCGAGAGCGACCCGCAGCGTGCCACCGGCGCAATGCACCCGCGTGTAGGTCACGGACGAACCCGACCACGTGTCGCCGTCATAGATGCCCGTGACGTGAGTCAGCACGACGATCGGACCGGTCAGTCGGTAGAGGCGGATGCCGATGCCTGGATCGCCGCCGAGCGGTGTCCCAAGCAGGTCGACCGAGCCGTCGGCGATCACGTACTGGGCCGTCACGGACCCTGCCGCGGAGCGAAGCACGCCGTCGGCGCCGCGCGTCACCGGTGTCTCAGCAAGGGAGCCAGGCGACGGTCCGGTCAGGTCGTAGACCGGCCCGAAGCTGCGGTTGAAGAACTCGTTTTCCCAGATCGCATAGACCGTGGGCTTGCCCGTCCAGAGGTAGGCAACAGATGCGTCGCGGCCAACCGTCCGGTCGATCCAGTCGGGCTGCGCGTTATGGATGCCGGCCCAGAGCGACCCGAGCGACGCGAGGTGGATGCCGTGTCGGCCGTTCTCAACGACAAACGCCGTGGCCACGAAGTAGGCCGCAACAAGCACCGGCAGCACCGCGAGCGCGCGACGAGGCAGACCAACAAACGCGAGCCCTGCGAGCACACCCACGGCGAGGACAGCCCAGCGCACATCTGCCATTGCAACCCCGTGATCCTGCACCCACCACCACGGCAGCAGCGCAAACGTGTCCGAAACAGCCGTCGTGGTGATCAGCCGCGCGTACGGAACAAACGCCGGCAACACCGCCGCGAGGGCGGCAGCGAG
>OMIZ01000098.1 GCA_900299235.1 Actinomycetota bacterium | reverse complement strand
TCGGCAGCGTCCGGGATGACCGCCTCGAGCGCGCGCTGAGCGAGCGCACCGTGGCCGATATCGCGGCGCTTCGGGCCAACCATGCGACCCGTCTCGCCGACCGAATAGGGCGGGAAGTTGTAGTGATGCATGTAGCGGCGATCGCCCTCAAGCGTGAGGTCGTCGATCCGCTGCACTTCCTTCGCCGTACCGAGCGTGGCGAGCGACATGATCTGCGTCTGACCGCGGGTGAAGAGCGCCGAGCCGTGTGTACGCGGCTGGACGGTCACTTCGACCTCGATCGGGCGGATCTGCTCCTCGGAGCGACCGTCAGGACGCCGCTTGTCGACGGCGATCTTGGTGCGCACGAGGTTCTTGTAGATCGAGTCGGCTGCCTTCTTGATGTAGCCCTTGGTCACCGAGTCGAAGCCGTTCTCCTCGCCACCCGGGAAGGGCAGTGAGACGCTCTCGATGATGCGGCTGTAGAGCAGGTTGGACTTCGCCGACTTGAGCTCCTTCGAATCCTGCTCCGAGTCGGTAAGTGCCTTGAGATCGGCGAGGAACTGCTCCCGCACCGGACCCTCAACTGCTGCTGCGCGCTTCTTCTCGATGATCTGCTCGAGCGACATCCGCACCTGCAGCGCGCGAAGGACGTTGGCCTCGGTTGACTGCATCGTGATCACACCAGCCTCACGCTCAATGATCTCAGCGACGATCGCGCCCGAGGCGACGATGCCGTGCGACTGGATGCGTGCGGCGATCTCAGCACCGTGCTTCGACTCGATCTCCTCGGTCACTGCCGGATCGAGCCACTTCGGCTTGCCAGCCTTGGCACGGAGATCTTCCTGCGCCTGGCAGAGCTTGACGATTTCAGCCTGCGCGATATCGAGCGCTTCGAGAAGCGTCGCCTCGCTCACCTGATCGGCCCCAGCCTCAACCATCGTGAGACCGTCCTTGGTGCCAACGACGATCAGATCGAGCGTCGACTCCTGGTAGATCTCCTCAAGCGTCGGGTTCACGATCAGGTCGCCGTCGACGAGACCCATGCGGACTGCGCCCACCGGCCCAAGGAACGGCAGCGGCGAAACGAGCAGCGCGGCAGAGATGCCGTTGATCGCGAGGATGTCGTGCGGCTCGATCATGTCGGCCGACAGGACGGTCGCGATGCACTGCGTCTCGTTGCGGTAGCCCTTCGGGAAGAGCGGCCGAATCGGACGGTCGATCATGCGAGCGGTGAGAATCGCCTTCTCGGTCGGGCGACCTTCACGCTTGAAGAACCCGCCCGGGATCTTGCCCGCGGCGTATGCGCGCTCCTCGACATCGACCGTCAGCGGGAAGAAGTCCGCGCCTTCGCGCGCCTCCGTCCGGCCCTGGGCCGTTGCGAGAACGACAGTGTCCGCGGAGCGGACAACGACCGCACCGTCAGCCTGCTTCGCAAGCTTGCCGGTTTCGAACGTGATGTCCTTGCCACCCACGTTCACGGTCACGGAAACCGGTGTCCCGAGGGGCCCGGCTTCAACAATGCTCATTTTTCCTATTCCTCCACTGTGCGAATGGGAGGATGGAGGTTTGAGTCAACCCCCTCTGGGGGCTCGCTCAAACTTCCACCCTCCGGTGCGTTGACGAAGGAGCTAGCGGCGGAGGCCGAGCTCCTTGATGAGGGCGCGGTAGCCCTCAAGATCCTTCTTCTGCAGGTACGCCAGGAACCGGCGCCGGCGACCGACGAGCTTCAGCAGCCCGCGGCGCGAGTAGTGATCCTTCTTGTGCGTGCGCAGGTGCTCCGTGAGCTGGTTGATGCGATCAGTCAGCATCGCGATCTGAACCTCCGGCGAACCGGTGTCAGTCTCGTGCTTGCCAAACTTCGCAGTAGCGCCCTGCTTCGCTTCCTTGGTCAGTGACATCTGTACCTCCTCTAGGGTGACACCCTCGACTCAGCTTCGCCGCGCAAGGAAGGACGCGCACGGCCGGGTCGGGGTCGGTCAGTAGGGTAGCAGTACGTGAACAAGCAGGCTTTTTCCGCGTTGGCTCGCTCAATCGCCGCAGAACATGGCGTGGAATCGCTTGCAGCCATGGTCTCTACCGAGACGCGCACGGTGCGCGCCCTTGTTGGCTGTAAGCCGCCGGAACGCTTCCACGTCGCGTCGATCACGAAGCCCGTGACTGCCGCGGTAGCGCTCGATGTGATTGGCCCTGACCTCGCGATCGGTGCCTGGCCGGGTGTCACGTGCGGTGATCTTCTCGGCCACATGAGCGGCTACCAGTGCGAGTACGGGGATCTCGCGCGATTCGGCGACGGCGCGGATGCCCTGCAGCGTGCGTCTCGTTCGCTGCAGTCGCTTGAACCGCTCGTTGCGCCGCGCACCGTATGGAGCTACTCGAACGCGGGCTACTGGCTCGCAGCAGCGTTTGCGGCCGCAGTGGGCGACGCGCCGTACGAGACTCTCGTCGAAGAGCGTGTGCTCACCCCGCTCGGCCTCACTGCGACGAGCTTCGTGCCCGCGAAGGGTGAGAGCTATCCGCGGGCGCGGAGGGCGTCCGGAGGCCTCGTATCAACGGTTGCGGACATGCTGACGCTCGCTCAAGCAGTCGGTGGCGACGTGTTTGCGCGCCAGCGACAGCACATCGCGGAGCGGCCAGGTGGCGGCTACGGACTCGGGCTTGCGTGTGAGCGAGTCGGCGATGTCGAGATTTGGGGGCACGAAGGTTCCTGGAACGGCTGGCGATCGACTCTTCTGGCCGTACCGTCCGAGTCGGTTGCGATCGTCGTGCTTGCGAAGGGCGCAGCCACGGCGAAACCTGTGCGCGAGCTTGCGGATTACGCGTTGGCTATGACCGTCGGTGCGCGTCGCACCGCGCCCACGACGATCCTGCTGGGTGAGCACGAGCGCGGAGTCTTCTCCGGTTCGTATGCCAACGAGAGCTGCGTTGCCACGGTGGCACTCGCGGGAGCTGGCATCTCACTGCTGGTGCAGGAGAACGGCACCGCCTCGACCCTCCTCGCCGAGCCAACTGGTCTAAACACGTTCGTCGTGCGGGGCGGCCCCGAAGACGGCTCACAGTTCGATTTTCCGCTGCTTGCGAGCGGGAGCTACGCGCTGCGCCTACATAGCCGCTTGCTGCTCAGACGGGCCGGGTAGCGGCGCGCGTCGCCGCAACATCCTCGGCGATCTGCGCGATCAGCGCAGCCTCACTATCGAACACCGCCTCGTCTCGCAGACGATCCCACAGCTCCACGACAAGCCGCTGCCCGTAGAGGTCACCCTCGAAATCGAGCAGGAACGCCTCCAGCCGCAGCTCTTTGCCGCCGTAGTGCGGATTCACGCCGATGGAGATGGCCGCGCGAGTGCCGCGTGCCGAGCCCGCATAGATCCCGTGCAACGGAATCGCCGCATCGGGAGCGGATCGCAGATTTGCCGTGGGGAAGCCAAGCGTCCCGCCACGCGCATCACCGCTCACGACAACGCCCTCGACCTCAAACGCGCGACCGAGCAATGGCGCAGTTCCGCGGACGTCTCCCTCGGCGACGAGCTCGCGGATCCGCGACGAGGAAATGCCGGGCACAAGTGGCACGGTGGCGACGTCAAAACCGAGCGTGCGAAGCGTGTCCAGATCGCCCGAACGCCGATGGCCGAAGCGAAAGTCGGCACCGGCGATCACCGTCCTCGCACCAATCGCGGTCAGGTAGGTCGCAGCGAACTCCTCTGGTGTCAGACCGGCAACGGCGCCATCGAACGAGACGACCAGCGTCTCCTCCACTCCGACCTCTGCCAGCAACTCAAGCCGTCGCTCAAGGCTTGAGAGGATCGGCACGCGGTGTCCAAAGAACGCGCGCGGATGGGGATCGAACGTGAGCACGGTCGGGACAGGCCCAGCGAGCGCACGCTCAATGACGGCGCGATGGCCAAGGTGGACGCCGTCGAATACACCGATTGCGACGGTACGTTCGCGAGCGTCGATCTCGTTGGGGGCGTAGGCAACCTTCATGCCGCGCGCATCTCCTCAGCTTCGACTGCGAGCACGCGCTCGATCAGCGCGCGCGGGATGCGATTGACGGCGTCTTCGGGCAGTCGACCAAGGGCAGTCGAAGGACGGATCATCTCCTCGCTTGCCTCACGCACATCGAAAGGGCCAACCGCCGTACGTCGCAAGGTCAGACAGTGGCCGCCGAGTGCCTCCGCGATCGAGCGGACGTACGTTCCTGACGACACGTGCATCGAAAGCGTGGCGGTATCACCGGCATAGGCAGTCACGTCGAGAAGGTAGATACTCGATCGGCGAATCGGGACAGCAACGTCCTCGCCACGTCGAGCCTTCTTGTACGCGCGCTCACCGTCGATCTTGATGGCGGAGAAGGCCGGTACGGGCAGGTCGACCTCGCCGCGCAGGGCCGCAACTGCCGCCTCGAGCTCGTCTGCAGACAGTGGGCGATGCCGCTCGTTGAGTTCGCCCTCAAGATCGCCCGTCGTGCTGGTCGCCGTCAGATCGATCGTGGTTGTGTACCGCTTATCGAGCCCGACAAAACATGGCGCGAGTGTCGTCGCCGCTCCAGAGAGCAGCACCAGGAGCCCTGTCGCAAACGGGTCGAGCGTCCCGGCGTGGCCGGTACGCGCCCCCGTGCGTCGGCGTAGCGCCGACACGAGCGCGAAGGAGGACGGTCCGGCCGGCTTATCGGTGAGGACGATTCCTGCCGGCTTACGGGCGCGCGGCGGCATCGGCGGCGAGAAAGCCTTCGTGGATGAACTCGATGATCGCTTCCAACGGGCCGTCATGCGAGAACCCCGCCGCCTGCCGGTGCCCACCGCCACCTGATCCACGGGCGATCGCGGAGACGTCGATGTCCTCCCTGCGCGAGCGCAGAGACACACGCCAGCGAGGGCCGCCCGCATGTGGAGGTGGCTCACGGATCAACCCAACCACCTCGGCGCCCTCTGCCTGTCGCAGATAGTCGATGACGCCTTCGGAGAACGGTTCGGTGGCGCCAGCGTCAGTGAAATCTGAGCGGTACAGGTGGGCGACGACGAGCCGACCGCCCTCGTACGGTTGTGCGTGCTCGAGCGCACGGCCAAGGAGCTTCAACTTCGGCAGCTGCACGGTCTCGTACACCGCCTGGAAGATGCCGTTGACATCTGCGCCGGCTTCGACGAGCTCTGCCGCCAGCCGGTGTGCCTTCGGCGTGGTGTTCGAGTACTGGAAGCGCCCCGTGTCGGTAACGAGGCCGATGTAGATCTGCTCAGCAAGCTCGCGTGTGAGAGGCACGTCGAGTGCGGCGACGATGTCGCGCATGATCTCGGCGGTGGACGAAGCGTCCGCCACGATCAGGTTCACGTCACCAAAGCGCGTGTTGTCATGGTGATGATCGATGTCAATCACCTGCGGCGCCGCTTCCAGGAATGCGGTGTCGGGGCCAAGACGACGCTCGTTTGCGCAGTCGACGGCAACCACGATGCGTGCGCCTGCATCCTCGGGCAGCGTCCGTGAGAGTTCGGCGAGCGGTAGGAAGCTGTACTCGGCTGGCAATGGGGATTGACCCGAGAGGTACTGCGCGACGTCCTTGCCGATGGCGCGCAGCGCGCTCGTCATCGCGAGCAGCGATCCGAGAGCGTCCCCGTCGGGGTTCTCATGGGTCGTTACCAGGAAGCGATCGCCCGCCTTGAGGGCGTCAATTACCGCAGCGAAATCAGGCTGTGTCGTCGTCATCGTTAGGTTCGGGCGCGGGACCGGGATCAAGCTCATCGATCAGCTTCGACATGTGGACGCCGTGCTCGACTGATGGATCGTATTCAAACGTCAGTGCGGGAGTCCTTCGCAAGCGGAGCTCGCGTGCGAGCCGCGCCTGAACAAATCCAGTAGCCGACTCGAGGCCCGCGAGCGACGCGCGGCGTTTCTTCTCGTTACCGAGAACCGAGACGTAGACCTTCCCCTCACGCAAATCAGGCGTGATCTTGACTCCGGTGACCGTGACCAGGCCGATTCGCGGATCCTGAAGCTCACCGAGGGCCTCAGCGACGACCCCTCGCACAGCCTCGTTCACACGTCGCATTCGCTCGCTCATGCGTTGAACGCTACTCGTCGTCGGTACTCACGAGTCGCACGTCGACGTGTGCGACCTCCCACGCCTGGCCGTGCAGCCATCTCTCGGCGTCGGCGGCAAGCTGCTCCACGTCACGTGCGGAACGCCCCGTAAGCGCAGCCGTGAGCTCGGCTCTCTGCCAGACATCGTGATGGTCGGTCTCCGCGACGGCTGCCCCGAACCGGTTCTGAAGCTGGGCCTTCGCTGAGCGCAGGTGGTGCCTCTTCTCCTTGAGCGAATGGCTTTCAGGGAAGCGCGGGTCGGCGCGGAGCACAGCGACCCAGCCAGCCATTAGAAGAGCCCGACGGTATTTCCTGCCGCGTCGATGTCGATGTTGAACGCCGCTGGCTCCGCGCCGAGGCCCGGCATCGTTTGCATTTCGCCGAGGAGCGCCACGAGCCAACCCGCACCGGTGTATGCCCGCAGATCTCGGATGGTGACGTCGAAGCCCGTTGGAGCGCAGTATTTCGTTGGATCGTCAGAGAGCGACATGTGCGTCTTCGCCATACAGATCGGGAGGTTGCCGTATCCGGCAGCTGCGAACTCGGCGATCCTCGCCTGCGCGGCGGGCTGGAAGACGACGCCATCGGCACCGTAGATCGTCTTCGCGATCGCTGTGATCTTTGCGTCGATCGGTGCATCAAGCTCATAGGTGTTGCGGAACGCGATCGGTTGATCTGCCGCGTCGACGACAGCTTCGGCGAGCGCAGTCGCTCCGACGCCGCCCTTCTCGAAGCCCTCGTTGAGTTCTGCCGCATGAGCGCCAAACTCGAGGGCAAGCCGACGAACGAGATGCACCTCTTCATCCGTGTCACCGGGGAAGCGATTGACCGCGACCACAGGCGAAATGCCGAAGCTCTTCACGATATTGATGTGCCGCTCAAGGTTCGCTGCGCCCCGCTCGATTGCCGCAGGACCGCCGTCCGGTTCGCCGCCGTGGTGCTCAAGCGCCTGTGCCGTTGCGACCAACACGACCGCACTCGGACGAAGCCCCCCGGCGCGACACACGATGTTCATGAACTTCTCCATGCCGAGGTCTGATGCGAAGCCACCCTCGGTTACGACGTAGTCACCGAGCTTGAGGCCTATGCGATCGGCAACAAGGGAGTTGTTGCCATGGGCGATGTTTGCGAACGGCCCGCAGTGCAGGAGCGCAGGCTGACCTTCAAGCGTCTGCACGAGATTCGGCTTGATCGCGTCCTTGAGCAGCACCGTCATAGATCCGGCCGCGCGAATCATCTCGGCGGTCACGGGTTCGCCTGCAAACGTCTTGCCGATCGTAATTTCGCCGAGGCGTCGCCGGAGATCCGCGAGGTCGCGCGACACGGCGAGGAGCGCCATCACCTCAGAGGCAGCCGTAATGTCGAACCCTGACTCGCGAGGTGTGCCGTTCGTGGGTCCGCCCAGGCCAACAGTGATCTGACGCAGCGCGCGGTCGTTCATGTCGAGACACCGGCGCCACGTGATGCTCGCCGGATCGATCTCGAGCGCGTTTCCGTGATGCAGGTGCGCCTCGACCATCGCGGCCAGGAGGTTGTTCGCCGCCGTGATCGCGTGAATATCGCCGGTGAAATGGAGGTTGATGTCTTCCATCGGCACGACTTGTGCGTATCCCCCACCCGCCGCGCCGCCCTTCACGCCGAACACCGGGCCGAGTGACGCCTCACGCAGGCACAGCATGGGGTTGCGACCGATCGCACCAAGCCCCTGTGTCAGCGAGACAGAGGTCGTCGTCTTGCCCTCGCCGCTTCGAGTAGGCGTGATCGCTGTGACTGCGACGAGCTTGCCGTCGGGCCGATCGTGGAGCCGCTCAAGCACCGACAGGTCGATCTTCGCCTTCGTTCGACCGCATGGCTCCCACTCGTCGTCGCTCAGGCCGAGCCCATGCGCGATCTCACCGATCGGGCGGAGCGATGCTGCCTGTGCGATTTCGAGGCTCGAAAGCATGCGCAGGCGATCCTAGTGCGAGCGGCGGTCAGCCGCTTGCCGCATTCGGGCGCTAGTCGTCGTCGGACTTCGACGAGGCGTCGGCCTTCGTCGCAGGCTCATCGAGCGAGGTGCGCTCGACCTCCCGCGTCTCGTACACCTCGAAGATGTCGCCCTCACGCAGGTCGTTGAAGCCCTGAAGCAGGATCCCGCACTCGAATCCCTCAGCGACTTCACGAACGTCGTCCTTGAACCGCCTGAGCACCGCAATCGTCGTCTCGTAGATGCGCGCTCCGTCGCGGAAGACCCGGACGTCGGCGTTCCGACGAACCACGCCGCTTGTGACCATGCAGCCGGCGATTGTGCCGATGCGGGACGCCTTGAACAGCGCCCGTACCTCGGCCTCACCGATAACCGCTTCGGTCTCGACCGGTGAGAGCATGCCGACGAGCGCCTGCTCAATCTGCTGAGTGAGCTCGTAGATGACGCGGTACTGGCGAATCTCGATGCCCTGACGTTCGGCAAGCTGGCGTGCCTCGGCGCTTGGACGGACGTTGAAGCCAACCACCATCGCGCCTGAAGCTACCGCGAGGTTGACGTCGTTCTCGGTGATGCCACCGACGCCCGTGTGAATGACGTTGACCCGTACCTCTGGATGCTCGATCTTCGCAAGCTCACCGACGATTGCCTCGACCGAGCCCTGCACGTCGCCCTTGAGGACGATGTTCAGGTCGGCGACGCCACCGGACTGCAACGCCTCGAAAAGCTTCTCCAGCGATACGCCACGGCTTGACTGCTTCGCGCGCGCTTCGCGCCGGAGGCGCTCTTCACGCTGATGCGCAAGTTCGCGGGCGCGGCGGTCGTTCTCGACGACACGGGCCAACTCGCCGGCAGGCGGCGGACGGTCAAAACCGAGGATCTCGACTGGATCTCCAGGGCCAGCATGGTCGATCTTGCGCTCGCGATAGTCGTAGAGCGCGCGTACCCGACCCCACGCATCACCCGCGACGATCGAATCGCCGACGCTCAACGTGCCACGATGTATGAGCATCGTGGCGACCGGGCCACGGCCGACATCGAGCCGCGACTCGATGATCGGGCCAGACGCCTCCGTATTCGGGTTTGCCTTGAGGATCAGCTCAGCGTCGGCGACGAGGAGAATCCGCTCGAGTAGGTCGTCGAGGTGCAGGCGCTGCTTCGCCGAGACGCGCGCCACCTGAACGTCACCGCCCCACTCTTCCGGCTGCAGCCCTTCTGACGCGAGTTCGGCAAGGATGCGGTCGGGATTTGAGTCGGGGAGATCGATCTTGTTGACGGCGACGACAATCGGCACACCCGCAGCGCGCGCATGCGAAATCGACTCGCGCGTCTGTGGCATGACGCCGTCATCAGCAGCAACGACGAGCACGGCAATGTCGGTGACCTTGGCACCGCGTGCACGCATCGCCGTGAACGCCTCGTGACCCGGGGTGTCGAGGAACGTGATCTTCCGACCGTGGACGTCGGTCTGGTACGCGCCAATGTGCTGTGTGATGCCACCTGCCTCGGTCTCGACAACCGCGGTCTCGCGAATTGCATCGAGGAGCGTCGTCTTGCCGTGGTCGACGTGACCCATGATCGTGACCACCGGCGGGCGTACCTCAAGCTCGTCGTCGGCATCGTCGTACGACTCGGGCTCCGCCTCTTCGTCGCCCGCGTGCTTGATCGTCACTTCACGCTCAAGCTCGACGGCGATCAGCTCAACCTCGTCGTCGGTGAGTGACTGGGTGGCGGTCTTCATCTGACCGAGACCCATCAGCA
Source organism: Actinomycetota bacterium (assembly GCA_900299235.1). Taxonomy (GTDB): domain Bacteria; phylum Actinomycetota; class Thermoleophilia; order Gaiellales; family Gaiellaceae; genus PALSA-600. Next base: position 6,166 of record OMIZ01000098.1, on the reverse strand, counting down.
TCTTGATGATCTGCTGGAGCGGCGTACCGAGCGCCTGCGAGAAGTCTCGCAGCGTCACACCTGATTCGACCGTTACCGGGCCTGTCGGCGCAACGACCTCGCGAGGACTCTTGGGGCCGCGATCAGCCGCACGATCGCCGGGGCGCTGACGCTGCCCGGCTGCAGGGCGCGCGGCGCCACCCTCGATGACGACTCGGCGCTTCCGGTTTCCCGGACCGCTCCCGCCACGGGGCCTGATCGGCTTATTTGGTTTTCCGTTCGGCACTGAGACCTCAAGTGTAGAGCCGCGCGAGTTCTTGGTCGACGCGGACGGTTTGTCGCAAGATCCGAGCGAACCCCCGCGCGTTCCGCGCCCGCTCGAAGCAGGCGGCGTTACGGCAGGTGTACGCACCCCTCCCCGGCCCCGCACCGGCGGTTAAAACACCACCGACGGCGTGGAAGCGGAGGAGTGCGGACTGCGGTGCCTTGCGCCCGCAGCCCGCACATGTCCTGATGGACTCCTTACTCGTCGCCTGGCTCCTCGGCGGTCTCCGCTTCGAACGCCGCAGCGTCCTCAGTGACAGCCTCGGGCGCCGAGACGTCGGCGATAGCCTCAAGCTCAGGCTCGGATTCGGCGACGACCATGTTGGCCTCGCCGTCCTCCGGCTCGTGCAACGCGAGCTCCTGGTGAGCCGGCACGCCGCAGTACTTGCTGCCAGGCAGAGCGGCATTCGGGCAGCGCTTGCCGTTCGTGAGAATCGCGGCACAGCGCCCGGAGAAGTCGCCTTCCTCATCGCTGTCGCCGCCGAAGGCCGCATTCGCCTCCTGCTGCGCGAACTCGCTGTCGCTCACGATGTCGATCTTCCATCCCGTGAGGCGATGTGCGAGGCGGGCGTTCATCCCTTCCTTGCCGATCGCGAGCGCGAGCTGATCGTCAGGAACAACGACCGTCGCTTCGCGGCCGTCGTCGTCGAGGTAGACCTCGCGAACACGTGCAGGCGAGAGTGCCTTGGCAACAAACCGCGCTGGTTCGGGATTCCACGGGATGATGTCGATCTTTTCGCCACGAAGCTCCGACACGACCATGCGGACGCGCGAACCGCGCGGCCCGACGCAGGCGCCAACGGGATCAACGCCCTGGGCATGCGACTCAACTGCGATCTTCGACCGGTACCCCGGCTCACGTGCCACGCCACGGATCTCAACGAGACCGTCCGCGATCTCAGGCACTTCGAGCTCGAAGAGCGTCTTGATCAGCTCGGGATCGCGCCGCGAGAGAATCACCTGCGGGCCCTTCGTGCCAGTGCGAACCTCAGTGATGACGGCCTTGATGCGCGAGCCCTGCTCGTAACGCTCACCGTCGACCTGCTCGGAGCGAGGCAGTAGCGCTTCGACCTTGCCGAGGTCGACGAGGACGTTGTTGCGGTCGCCGGCCTGCTGAACGATGCCGGTGACGACCTCCGAGACACGGTCGATGTACTCGTCGTACATCATCTCGCGCTCAGCCTCACGGATCCGCTGGAGGATCACCTGCTTTGCGGTCTGCGCGGCAATGCGTCCGAAGTTCTCTGGGGTGACGTCTTCGCGGCTGATCTGATCTTCCGGCACCTGCGACCAGTCGAGGTCGAGGTCATCGTCAGCGAGCAGCGTGTGGTTCTTCTCACCCGACTCCTCTTCGATCCGCTCGAGCTCATCGAGCGCACGCTCACGAGCCTCGTCAAGCAGGCGCGCTTCGAGGTCGGCCGGGAGTTCAATTGCGAACACACGGAAGTCGCCTGCCTCGTCCAGAACCACGGTTGCATGGCGGGCTGCACCCGGTGTCTTCTTGTATGCCGCAAGCAGCGCGTCCTCGAGAGCCGCGACCAGCGTGCCGGCCTCGATTCCCTTTTCGCGCTCAATCTCGCGAACTGCATCAACGATCTCCTGGCTCATCCCGGTACCTACCCTTCCCAGATCAGATTCGCCCGCACGATCTCGTCGTACGGTATGTCGACCGGTTCCCCGGCCCTTCGCTCGACGCGCACGTTGCGCGCGCCAGCTTCAATCACTGCGCCCTGCAGCCGCCGATCGGCGGTGCGGAGCTTCACGTTCTGTCCTACGACCTGTGCGAAATGCGCTTGTGTCCGCAGCGGACGGTCGAGCCCCGGAGACGAAACCTCCACCGAGTAGCGATCGAGATACGGGCGGAGTACGGCTGAAACGCGCTCACACAGTGCGTGATCGACACCGTCAGGGTGATCGACGTACACACAGAAGCGCTCCTTGCCGGTCAGCTCAAGGGCGAGCACCTCTGAACCGGGAACAGCGTTCTCGACTGCTCGGGTGACCTCGCGCTGCAGCTCTCGCTCCTTGTCATGCGGATTAGTTGTCATCACAAAAAATGGGCGCCAGGCGCCCATTTCAGAAAGCCGAAATGTGGTGCGAGAAGACTAGCAGAGAGCCGACTGCCGGGAGAGACGCCGTTTACAGCCGCGAGAACGCCTCACGACTAGGCGGAGGTGTCGAAAAGGATCGTCACCGGCCCGTCGTTGACGAGCTCGACGGCCATGTGCGCACCGAAAACCCCGGTTTCAACGGGTACGCCCTCGGCGCGTAGCGCGGCACAGAACTCCTCGTAGAGCGCTAGTGCGCGATCAGACAGTGCTGCCTCACTCAAACTTGGACGATTGCCCTTGCGCGTGTCGGCAAGAAGCGTGAACTGCGAGACGACGAGGGCCGAGCCGGCCACATCGACGACGGAACGATCGAACTTGCCCTCGTCGTTCGCGAAGATCCGCAGCTTCGCGATCTTCTGCGCAAGCGCGACGGCATCGTCCGATGCATCTGTGTGCGCAACACCCAGCAGGATCATGAGACCGCGCTCGATCGATCCTCCGGGCGTGACGGCAGCGTGAGAAACACGCTGAACCACCGCCCTCATGCCGTATCGGTACGCCCAAGTGCCACTGCGCGGTTGCGCCCAGCACGTTTGGCGTCGTACAACGCCGCATCGGCCGCTCGAATCACTGCGGCCACATCACCCGTCGCGGCCGAGGCGCCAGCCGACGCCGTCACATGAATGAGATGCTCATCCACCTCGAAAGGAGATTCGCCCACCGCGACGCGCAACTCTTCAGCCCGATCGGCGAGGTCTTCTCCACTCTTGACGCCGCGAAGCACGACGGCGAACTCCTCTCCTCCCCATCGCACGACTGCGTCACCAGGGCGAACCCGTGACGAAAGCCGACGCACGGCCTCAACGAGCACAGCATCGCCCACCGGATGTCCGAGCTCATCGTTGATCCTCTTGAAGTGATCGATGTCGATGAGAACGAGTCCAAATACGGCATCACCCGCGACAGCTGATTCGAACCAACGTCGGTTGAACGCGCCGGTCAGTGGGTCGCGCTGGGCACGGGCCTCTGACTCCTCCGCCGCGACGCGCCACCGCTCACGAAGCGAGCGCAGACCCGTGGCAGCGACGATCACCGGCACAAGCAGGAGCAGAAGCGGCAGCAGTCCCGCGTGGTTATAGGCGACGGTGTAACCAGCGACGAGTGGCGCGCCGATCGCGGCGTCTACAGCGTCGACGCGGAGCAGGCGGCCACGTGTCACCGGCGCATCAACCAGGAATGCAAACGCGTTGACAGCGAACGCCGCGGCCGCAGCCGCGAACGCCGCCTCAACCGCACCGGCACTGGTGCCGATCGAAAGGCCAGGAAGCCACACGACGGCACCTGCCACGGTTCCCTGGATCACGCGCTGCACCGTGGCTGTCAATCGCGCGCTCGCTCCTTCGATCGGAGCGCGAACACACGCCGCACCGGCGATAGCCCCTCCGAGCGGGCCGGTGATGACTCCCGCCAACACGACCACGGGGCCTGCGATGTCGTACCGCGACTCGGTACCGAGATCGAGCGCTTGGGCACTTCCCGCACCTGCGGCCGCGACGAGGAACACGAAGACTGCGATGTGGTGAAAGGCGAAATCGTCAGCAGCCCACAGGGCAAGCGTCAGCAAGGCGGTCGCGCTGACGAGCACTGGGCCCGTCGCGATCCGCCGGACCACGTCGCTCTGGAAACGTCCCCCCATGCTCGTCGAAGAGTGAGGGACGGCAGATCCCTTAGGAACCCTCAAAAAGGGTGATTCGGTCTACCGCCCCGCACTCAGACCTCCATCAGGCTTCGAGGATGACCTTCTTCGACACCGTTGCCGTGCTGCTCCCCGATGTCGCGATCGCCTTCAGTGTCGCACCTGGGAACGATGACTTCCTAACTGACCAGAGCGATACCGTGACGGTCTTTGACCCCACGGTCGTGAACCAGCGGTGGAACTTGCGGGCGACGGTCTTGCCGTCGGCCTTGAGGAGCTCGAACTGCACGTGGGTCGGCGTCGTGGTCGAGAGCGTCACCTGCAACTGGTGCTTCAGCTGCTTGATGATGGCCTTCGCGCTGATCGCGAGCGGCGTCGCCGCAACGACTGGCTCAGCGACCGCGAAGCTCGTGAGGTGTCGGGTGAAGATCGTGATCGTCGTTCCACTTCGGGTGTACCAGTCCTGAGCTGTCGCCTGATTTACAGTCGAGCCTTCGGGAATCGCACGCCAGTTGATGTTGTCGTCCGACGTGGATGGAACGAACGTCGTGGGGACGTTCGTGAGCGTGATCTGCAGCGGCGTCGTAAAGCTGTGGATCGCGTTCCCGTTGTTGTCGGTGATCACGACGCTGATGGCCTGTCCGCCCGCCTTGAAGGCGCCGGTCGACGGTGCCGAAGTGGGAGCCGCGACGACGGTTGCTGGGATAGCGAGTGAGGCGGCCGGAATGCTCACTGCCGCCGCGATCGCCGCTGCACCAGGGGCAGAGCCGGTTGCCGCCCCGAGCGTGACTGGCGCCACCGATGTCGCGGCACCAGGCGTGATCGTGCTGGACTTTCCGTTCGCGGGAACCACCACGGTGGGGGTTGCGGGAGCGGTGACAGTGATCGTGATCGAACCCGATGTGCTCGCGAGGAAGTTCGCGTCAGTCGGGAACGACACCGTGATGGTGTGCGTACCCGCGTCGAGCGTCGCATTGAGCGTGGCGGAGCCGCCGCTAAGGGTCGCTGTGCCGATCGAATTGCCGTTATCAAGGAACGTGACGGTGCCGGTCGGTGTCCCGGAGCCAGGCGCAGTCGCCGTGATGGTTGCGGTGAGCGTCACAGCGGTGTTTGTCGCGACCGACGTGCTGCTGCTCGACACGCTGGCGGTCGACACCGCCTTGTTGATCACCTGTGTGATCGACGACGATGTCGATGCGCCGTAGTTCGTGTCGCCGGCGTAGTCGACGGTGATCGTGTGCGATGCGAGGGTTAGATTCGCTGTGGCGAAGGTCGCGACGCCCGATCCGTTAAGCGTTCCCGTACCGAGCGTTGTCACGCCGTCCTTGAACGTGACAGTTCCCGTACCCGAGCCGCTGCCAGGGTTCGTTGTCGTGACCGTCGCTGTGAACGTGATCGTCTGGCCCTTCACGCCGGTGAGGGAGCTCGAAGTAACGACTACGGTGGTGCTCGCCTGGTTGACGACCTGGCTGACCGACGAGCTTGTGGAAGCGCCATAGCTCGAATCACCGTTGTATGTGGCGGTGATCGAGTGCGTACCGACGGTCGTGAGCGATGTGATCGTGATCGACGCCGTGGTGCCCGAGATCGTCGCGGTGCCGATCGTCGTGAGCCCATCCTTGAAGGTCACCGTGCCGGTGGCACCCGATGTGACCGTCGCGGTGAAGGTCACCGACTGGCCGGCGACGATCGCGGCGGTTGCGCCGAGCGTCGTCGTGGTTGCGTTCGCGACGATCGTGAAGGGCGACGTGTCGTCAGTGAGCGAACCGCTACGGGCGAGCAACGTGATGTTGCCCGTGGTCCCTGCTGTCACCGTCAACGACGCAATACCGCCCGAGGCGGTCGCGGTTGTAAGACCCGTAACGGTGCCGCTTCCCGCGCTCTTTGAGAACGTCACCACCGTTGAGCTGTCCGACGTCAGGACGTTGTCGAAGGCATCACGAACCTCAGCAGTGATTGACCGCGTCGCACCCGTGGCCAGATTGCCCGTAGATGACGTAAACACCAACTTCGATGCGGTAGCCGGGTTGATGGCGAACGCGTAGCTGCCCGGGTTTGAGACGCCGTTGCCGGACTGGTCGTTGGTGAAGCTGAAGCTCCACGAACCCGCCTTCTC
>OMIZ01000097.1 GCA_900299235.1 Actinomycetota bacterium | reverse complement strand
CTCTTCGCGGCAGGACAGGTGCTCGCGGACGTCCTCCTCTTCACGTCTCCGCTCTACCCCATGTACGCGTCGGCGCAGCACGCATCTGCAGTCAGCGATCAGCAGGCCGCGGCAATCGTGATGATGGGTGAACAAACCCTCACGCTCGGGCTTTTCGGAGCCCTCGCCCTGCTCCGCGCGTTCCGCACTCCAGTTGCCCGTCAGTCGGGCGGAGCGACAGGGAACCCGGCGGTCGACAGCACTCTGCCGTCGGCCATGATGGTCATCGCCTCGTAACCCACGAGACGTGCCGTCCACTCGGGGCCGCGCCCGTCCATCGCGAACGCAGCTGTTGCGAACGCATCTGCGTCGGCGAGCACAGGGCCGGTGATCGTGACCGAAAGCACCTGCCTCGGCGCCTCTCCCGTGTGCGGGTCGACGACGTGGTCTCCCCGGATATACGCCCCGGATGTCGCAACGGCCAGGTCGTTGCCCGCAACCACCGCGGCAATCTGGTCGCGCTCGGTGGGATGCTGAATCCCCACACGCCACTCCGGCTCTGGATCAGCGCACCCCGCAAGACGCATATCTCCCCCTGCACTCACAGCGAAGTTCGTGAGCCCCGCCTCGAGGAGCAGCTCAGCTGCGCGGTCTACCGACCACCCCTTGACGAGCCCTGAGGGGTCAAGCGATCGATCGGCTGTTGCACGCATGTCGAAGTACCCATCGGTGATCTCGGTGAGTTCCTCACAGCGATCGAGGATGAACTTCATGTCGGGTGTGCACTCACGCCGATGAAGCTCGCCGCGATTGAGCCGGCTGATCTCGCTGTCCTCTTTATAGGTGCTGAAAACCGCGTCGACGTGCCGAAACCAGTCGTACGCCGCTTCGACCGCGTCGTCTGCCCCGTCATGACGAACGTCGAGGATGATCGGCATCCCCATGATGAATTCGATGCGGCGGATCCCGGGCAGATCAGTCATGCCCACGCCAGCCTAGATGTTGAACGGTCGCCTCGACGCGAGGCGCCGATCTACTTGATCTTCTTGAGTGCGTCCTGGAGCGACTGAATGAAGGAGACGCTCGTGTCGGTTGCACCAGAGATCATCTCGATCTTTGCGCTCTGCACCTGCATCACTTCGGCCTCGAGCAGCGGACCTGCCTGATCGTTGATGTAGACCGAGCGGTGGGTGTGGTCGGGGTACTTGACCTTGAGACCGTCGATGTGAACCTTCGTGCCCGTCTTCGTGTACGAGAGCGTGATCGTGAGGGGGCCCCACTTGTGACACGGGACGGTCGGGCCAACAACAGTGCCCTTCGTCGGTGCGGCGTGGAAAGACGCCCAGGCGTTGCCCGCCGGAACGGCCAGCGAAGACAGTGCGATGGCAGCGGTGGCGGTGCGACGAATCAACGATGCTCCTTTCGAAAGCGGGACAGGCGCGTGAGTGCCCAAACAGAGTAGCCGCCTATGACGACGCTTGAAGCAGTGCCGACTGCAGCGACTGAATGAAGCCGTTACTCGTATCGCTCGCACCGGATACAAGCTTGATGCTCGCACTCTGGGCCGTCAGCACTTCCTGACACAGCGTCGGGATCGCCTGCGTCGATATGAACGACGAGCGCGCGGTGTGATCTGGCCCGGTTGCGTTGCACGCCGTCAGTCGAAGCGTGACTGTGGCCTTCCCTCCCTGGGTACCGGTCAGACGGTCGTAGGTGAGAGAGACCTGCACGTTGCCCCACTGACGCACGACAACGGACGGCCCTGTGATTGAGATCCCCGGGTCAACCTGCTGCGGCCCAGGATCCGGGACGGTAGTCGCGGCCGCTGTGGTTGTTGCGGGTGCGGTCGTCGTTGTCCGGACAGTCGTGACAGGAGCCGTCGTCACCCTGGCAGTCGTCGTCACCCGGACAGTCGTGACAGGAGCCGTCGTCACCCTGGCAGTCGTCGTCACCCGGACAGTCGTGGCAGGAGCCGTCGTCACCCTGGCAGTCGTCGTCACCTTGTTGACCGACGTGGTGGCATTCTTGGTGGTTGTCTTCGGCTTCGCCTTAGCGCGACCCCGAACGGACGCGACGACATCAGCCGTCTGGTACCCGATCACCGAGAGAAGACCGAGGAGTGCAGCGAAACGCTTCATGACGCTACGACTCGGAGTAGGCGAAGCGCTCGACGTGCACGTGCCGGCGGTGGGCACCCGTCTTGCGCACGTTGCGCTCCGTCGCGTGCGTCATCCCGGGCGGACCGCACAGGTATGTGTCACGCTCGGCGATGTCGGGCACGAGCTCGAGCAGATGCTCGGGTGTCAGTAGCCGCGCCCCCTCCGGCGTGCGGTGGTCGCCGATCACGTAGTGGAGCTTCGCGCCAGTCTTCGCGGTGATGCGCTCCAGCTCATCACGGAAGATGACCTCAGCGTCGTTCATCGCCCGATAGATCACAACAACGTCGCCGAGCATCTCTTCGGCAAGTGCGCGAACGGGCGTGATGCCGATGCCACCAGCGATCAGCAGCACCTTGTTGCGACTGCGGACGGCGCTCGTGAAGACGCCAAATGGGCCCTCAGCGATGATCCGGGTGCCGGGCTTCAGGTGCCCCATATGGCCGCTGTGATCGCCAAGATCCTTGACCGTGATTCGGAGCGTCCCGCCGGGCAGCTCAGAGAGCGAGAACGGGTGCGCCGTCCACCAGTGCCCCTTGGTCAGGAAGCGCCACACAAAGAACTGTCCCGGACGCGCCTTGAGCCTGTCGAGGCGATGACCCGTGATGCGAACGGTCACAACGTGCTCGTTCTCGCGCGTCACCTCGGCGACCTTCATGCGGTGGTAGAGCGTGCTCCAGATTGGGATGAGGAGTCGGAACCAGACGATCAGAACGATCGTCACGACGTACTGCGCCTTCCAGTAGAACTGCGCGTTGCCGTCGACGACGAGCTCGTCACCCGTCGGGATCTGGTGGAACCAGCCGAGCGCGATACCGGCGTACGACGCGAAGTGGACGAGGTACCACCACTCGTACTTCATCGCGCGGCGCACGATCACGAGCGAGGTGATGACAACGATCACGAGCAGGAACGTCCCGACCGTGGCCGTGATCATGCCGGGGTAGATGCCGCCCCAGATCATCGTGCTCGTCTCGCCCCAGAGCGAGAGCTTGTCGGTGATCGAGTAGCCCCAAATACTGAAGACCACATGGGCGAGGATCAGGTAGAGGCAGACGTGACCGTTCCAGCGGTGCCAGATCGTGAGCCGGTCGAACCCCCAGATCTGCTCGATGAACGTCAGACGCGCGAGCAGCAGACACTGGATCAGCGCGAGGTACGCACCGATGTACCCCGTGACTCGAGCAAGGCTCGTCAGCGCTTCGCCGGCATCGTGCGGATGCAAGTTGCCGCCGTGGTTCCAGAGCCACAGCATCGCGATTGTGTCAGCGACGACGATTGCCGACACAAGCGAACCGATGATCCACCGGCCTGCCTGAGTGGCAGGAAACGGGAGGCGGCCGCCCGAAGGCGCCGGAGTCATATCCGCAGTGGCGACAGTCATCTCGATACGTAGATCAGCAAAACCCCGCAGAGAGTGTGACACGTCTCCGGCGGAATCGTCTGAGAACTACCTGAGAATTTCGCCGGTCTCGCGCCCGGCCTGCGTCAATGGAGCCGCACGCGCGGCAGGCGAATCATGAATGTCGCACCGCAGCCGAGCGAGCTCACAACGGCGATCTCGCCGCCAAGCTGCGAGACGAGCCCGTGCACGATCGACAGTCCGATGCCGGTTCCCTTGCCACTCGGTTTCGTCGTGAAGAACGGTTCGAATAGACGCCGAGCCGTCTCGTCGCTCATCCCTTCGCCGTTGTCGGCGACTGTGAGCACGACGTGGCTCGGTGTGCGCTCAACGGCAACCGAGATCGTGCCACCATCGCGCATCGCATCACGCGCGTTGATCACGAGGTTCAGCGCGATCTGTTCGATCTCACTGACGTCGGCCTGAATCAGCGCCGTTTCAGGGGGCAAGGAAAGGTCGATCTTCGTCTCGGGCGGCAGGACGCGTTCGACCATGCGACACACGTCTGCGACAACCACGGCCACGTCTGCCGAACGAATCTCCCGCGGCTCCTGGAAGCCCGCGTCCAGGAGCCGGCGGGTCAGCACGGTGCCCTTCTCGACCGCGCTGTTCAACTCCGTGAGCAGCGCACACGCGCCTTCGTTGCCCTCGACCTCCGCTTCGAGCAGGTTCGAGATCGCGCCGACGACCGCAAGGACGTTCTTCACATCGTGCGAGACGCCTGCTGCGAGCGTGCCAAGGCGCTCGAGCTTCCGACGCTTCTGTTCGAGCTCGTTTTTGGACGCGCTGCGCCGAGCCATCGACGCCCGACATGACGAAGTGCGTGACCTCGCCGTGGGGCGTCGGTCGAAAGGGGTTGATCGACAGGGCATGCCAGAACGTCGTTCCATCCTTGCGGAACGTGAGCAGCTCGCCCGCGAACGGCGCGCGTGCTGCGAGCGCTGCCTGGAGGTTCTCGAACGCATTCGGATCGGCGTCGGTGTCAACGAGGGCCGTGTACGGCTGGCCGAGCAGCTCACCGCGCTCGTAACCCGTGAGCTCAAGGAACGCCGCGTTCGCGTAGACGATCGGGTGATCGCGGCGCGTCGCATCGGCAAGAACAACCCCGTGCTGCAACGCGTCGAGCATCTCGAGCTCGAGGGCGCGCCATGCCGAGACACCCACGTGGCGGTCGGCGATGGTGAGGGGGGACGTTGCCGTCGCCATCGCCAAGGTCATCGATATTTCCGGGCTCACATTTAGGACATATTTCGCCCGGCCAATTCATTTCCCTCAAACGAGGGAGGCGCCGCGGAGGAGCGATTTCTGCAATTTGCAGGGAAAAGCCTGTACCCCTTTCGGGGGAGACTTAACCCGAACCCGCTCACTCAATCGAGTGAGGAAGCCTGTTTCGAATTCGCGATAGTGCGTCAGGTAAACGCAGGATGAAGCGGAAGCAACAGCGGCCTCCGTGGATCTTGCGAGAAGTCGAACTCTTTCGTCAGATCGCCGAGGATCCGGGCGTTCTCGCGCACGTTTGGCCGTGGATCGGGCCTGCCGTCGGTCTTTGGGTCGATTCGCGCCCCACCGAGGAAGTCGTCTTCGATGAACTTGAGGTAGGCGTCAAAGCTAAGGGTTTGGTGGTCGATATACCCCTGCTTGGCGTAGGCGCTGATCAGCAGGCCGGGCACACGGAGTCCGTAGCCCTGCTCGTCGACCTTCGGCGGCGCGACGTGGTCGTAGAAGCCGCCCCAGTCGTCCCACGCAAGGAAGATTGCAGTCGAGTCCCAGTCGGGGCCGGACATGACGGTGTTGATCAGGTGCGTGACATACGCCTGGCCAGCCGTGACGAGCGCCGGCGGGTGCTCGCTGACGTCTTCAGAGGGGGTGACCCACGACACCGACGGGAGCTTCCCGTCACGGGCTGCCTTCAAGAAGGCGCCGGTGCTGCGAATGTTTCCGAGTTGCCCATCAAGCTTGACCGTGTCGAACCACGGCAGCGGATTCCAAATGCCGGGTGTCTTGGCGTTCTGCGGCACCGACTTGCAAAGCATCTTGTTGTCGGCGCAGTCAGGCTCTGACCCATCCGCGACGTAGTAGCCCCAACTCACTCCCGCCCGGTGCAGCAAGTAGGTGAGATCTGTCCACGCGTAGTGGGGCACGGCCCCCGTCGTGTTTTGCGGCTCTCCCGGAGGTGATCCAGGCGCCTGTACGGCGGCGACGCAGCTTGAAGGGTCGCGCGCGGTCGTGCATTTCGCCGACCATCCCGACACCATGTAGAGGTGCATCGGGAGGCTCCACGATGCGTCTGATTCGAACATGTGGTCTTGCAGCACGAAGTTCTTGGCGTAGGCCCAGTAGTTCGGGATCTCGTGCCAGTCGTGGTAGCCCATCACATCGGGATTTCCGGGTGTCCGGGAGCAGCGCGGATCATTGACGTTCGATGTGCACGCATTGATCAGACCCTCACGCGCACGGAAGATGAAGCCGTTCATCGCCCCATGGTTGATCGACCCGACCGCGTCGTCGTGGTCGTGGGGACCGCCTGAGTTCCGGTTGTTTGTGTCGTGGTAGGGCTTGATGCAGGCGTGGCTCGCCGCGTCGGGAACGCACACCGTGGGAACGCCGTTTTGCATTGGAATGCCGTCAGCGCCCGGATACGTCCCGAAGTACGAGTCGAACGAGCGGTTCTCTTGCATGATCACGACGACGTGCTTGATCTTGTGAATGCCTTGCGGACCCGCCTCAGCAGGTGGCCCTTGCAGGAGCGCGCCGATCAGCACACCGAGTCCGATCAAGGCGAGTGGGAGCGCGAGCAAAGCAGCGCGAAGACGACGGGCGCGAGCGTGAAGCACGACGCTGCATCGTAGTGATGCGGAGCGGAGTCAAAGAGGCGCAGCATTACGCAGGATTCGACGGGATTTTCCTCAGATGAGGGATGCCCTGGCCGATGACCGGGAGGCTCGGAAGCAATCCCGGGCTCGTCCCAGTGCTGAAGTCTCGTCACCCCCGGCTTGAGAAGCCCCGTCGCGGGCCGTTCACGCCTGCAGTAATTGCGGCACGCGGGGCCGCTCTTCTGGCGGTCGTGACAGCTGTCGCCGTGGCTGCGCTCGTCCGCTCACCTACGGGCTCAGCGTCAGACAGCTGGGCCGCGCAGACCTCCGGGACAACGAGCGACCTGCTTGCCGACTACTGCGTTTCGAGCACGACCTGCTTCGTTACCGGAACACCGGGTGTGATCCTCGCGACGACGAACGGCGGCACCACCTGGACCGCACAGACTTCGGGATCAACCTCTCAGCTCGCCGGCATCTTCTGCACGGACGCGACCCACTGCTTCGTCGACGGCACCGGCGGCGTGATTCTGGTGACCTCGAACGGCGGCTCCACGTGGACGTCGCAGACATCGGGCACCGCGAACGACCTGCTCGACATGAACTGCCCCGGCGCGACGACCTGTTACGCCTCGGGAGCAAGCGGGACGATCTTGAAGACGACGAACGGAACCTCGTGGTCGGCGCAAACCTCGGGCACGACCCAGAGCCAGTACTCCGTTGACTGCCCTGACGCGACGCACTGCTGGTCTGTCGGGCTGGCGGGAACGATCCGCAATACGAGCAACGGAACGTTGTGGACAGGCCAGGGGTCGGGTACGTCCCAGAACCTCTACGCCGTTTCATGCCCCGACACAACACATTGCCTCGCGGTTGGGGCAGCAGGCACGGCCGTCTTGACGAGCAATGGCACGTCGTGGTCTGCCTCAACGAGCGGCACAGCGAACGACCTACACGGCGTGTCGTGCCTCAGCACCACCGTCTGTTACGCGTTCGGTGCGAGCGGCACGATCCTCAAGACCTCGAACTTCGGTACGAGTTGGACGGCGGAAACGAGCGGCACGACCAACTACATCACCTGGGCCGCATTCCCAACCGCCACCGATGGTTGGGCAGTAACCGTGGGCGGCAGCATCCTCCGCTTCGACGCCTGCGGCGGCGGCTCGATCTCGTTGACCGCGCCGACGACCGCATCGTGGTCGGTGACGCTGAACGGCGCCGACCAAACACCCACAACGAGCCTTACGCTGACCGTCGATGACGAGTCAGGCAACCGTGCTGGCTGGAATCTCACTGGCACATCAACCACGTTCACGAACGGCACCCACACCCTCGCGACCACCGCGACGACGGTGACTGCCGCGAGCGCCGCCGCCGGAACCGGCAACTGCACGACGCCGACCAACGCAATCGCCTATCCGACCACGCTCCCGGCCGCAACGACAGCACCGACCGCCGTGAAGCTCTACAACGCGGCCGCCGACACCGGCCGTGGCCCCGACACGATCACGTTGACGTTCCAGGTTCGCGTGCCCGCGAACTCCTACAGCGGCACGTACACATCGACCTGGACGATCGCGAGCGCAGCAGGCCCTTAGCGATTCCCCCGCAGTTCCTCACACAACGCACACGATTGCTCGCTATCTTTGTCTCCGGCATGGCAATCCGAAAGCGGTCTTCTCTCCTCCTTCCGACTGTGCTCGCCCTTCTCGTGATCGGCCTCGTCGCCGTTCCGGTTGTGAGCGCACACGTTGCTGCAACACCGAAGAAGGCCGCGACGCAGAACCCGATTCAGAAGTACAACGCGGGCCTTGTGCTCTATCGCAAGTACTGCGGTAAGTGCCACGCTCTCGCGGCAGCCCTGTCGGCCGGCTTCGGCGGCAAGTTCAACGACACCGAGGGTGGCCCGAGCTTCAACAACGTCAAGATTCCGTACGACGTTTCGCTCGAAGCGATCGAGAACATCATCGCCGGGCACGACGTTCTGAACAACAAGATGAGCCAGACCCAGATCGACCAGGTCTGCTACTTCGTGCAGGCGGCAACGGCGAATCACAAGATCCTCGCCCACCAGTGGGATGGCTAACAGTTCCCTTGCACACTTTTCGCGCTAAGGCGCTACCTTCAATCGCCGTGAACACACTCCGCGTATCACTCATCTCCGTCGTCGCTGCCCTCACGGTCGTAGCGTCGGCAAGTGCGACTCCTAAGGCGAAGGTCTACACCCTCGACAAGGCGCTCGCCTGCTACCAGCAGAACTCGACCGTGAGCGCTTCGAAGGCTGCCAAGAACGTCATCAAGACGACCGGCGGCGGCATCCTCCTTACCGAGGACTCCGACCTGCTGTACGTCGCGTTCGGCAAGGACGCAGCCGAGGCCAAGGCGCAGGCGGCCCACATCAAGCAGGTCTTCGGCCTGTACGGCTCGGGCAACATCGTTGGCACGAAGAACAACGTTGCTTACTGGACGAACGCTGACCGGCTCACGTCGGCTCAGAAGCAAGTCGTCCTCGCCTGCCTCAAGTAGTCCAGCCCTTCTTCTCTCGTAATTGGAGTCACGCTGTGTTCTACTGAGCACGGCGTGACTCTGGGCGAGCGCTGAAGGCGTTTCACCAGCAGACGATCATCGTCCCGCGACAACGAGTCTCGAGACCTGACCGCGAGCGCCTCGATGAACGTTTCCAGCGCTTCGCCGCACAGACCTGACCGCTGGTACTAATTGAGCCTTCTGCGGCCAGGTCGTGCTGCGCGCAGAAGCGTCGCGTTTCATGTCTGAACCTGCCCACCACTCCGACTCGCCGACCGCCGCGCACCACCCGCGGCAACGTCACCACGCCTCCAGCGGACAGTTGGCGCTCGCGCTCGGAGCGCTCGGAGTCGCGTTCGGCGACATCGGTACGAGCCCGCTGTATGCGATCCAGACCGTGTTCGCAATCGACAACGGTGCTGTACACCCAACACGCAGCGACGTTCTTGGCGTTGTCTCGCTCGCGTTCTGGGCGATCACGCTGATCGTGTCGATCAAGTACCTCCTATTCATCCTGAGGGCCGACAACGACGGAGAAGGCGGGATCATGGCGATGAGTGCCCTCGTGCGGCGCTCTTGGCGAGGGGCACCGGCAAAGGCGGCGCTGTTCGTGACACTCGGAATCGTCGGAACGTCCTTGTTCTACGGGGACAGCGTCATCACACCGGCGATCTCCGTCCTCTCAGCGGTGGAGGGGCTGAAAGTCGCGGCGCCCGGAATCTCCAACCTCGTACTGCCGATTTCGTTGACGCTGATCGCACTGCTCTTTCTCGGCCAGCGGTTCGGAACGCAAAAAGTCGGAACGCTCTTCGGGCCGATCATGGTCGTGTGGTTCACGTCGATCGGAGTCGCCGGCCTACACCAGGTTGTCCGTGATCCCGCGATCCTCAAGGGCCTCTCTCCGACCTACGCCGTGCTGTTCATCGCCGACCATCCATACATCGCATTCGTGGCGATGGGAGCCGTCGTCCTCGCCGTGACGGGCGCCGAGGCGCTCTATGCAGACATGGGTCACTTCGGCCGAAACCCCATCCGGCGTGCGTGGTTCTTCCTTGTCTTTCCAGCACTGACGCTGAACTACCTCGGACAGAGCAGCCTGATCCTGCACAGTCCCACCGCGATCAGTAACCCGTTCTTCCTGCTCGTACCGCACTGGTCGCGGATCCCGATGGTCGTCCTTGCGAGCGCCTCGACGATCATCGCGTCGCAGGCTGTGATCTCAGGTGCGTTCTCCGTATCGCGCCAGGCGATGCAGCTCGGGCTGCTCCCAAGACTCACAGTGCGCCACACGGGTTCGCACGAGGCAGGTCAGATCTACGTTCCCGCCGTCAACTGGCTGCTCTTCACCGCCGTCGTCGGCGTGTGCCTCAAGTTCACGACATCGGCCAGCCTCGCCACGGCATACGGCGTCGCCGTAACGGGCACCTTCGTCATCAACACAACGCTGTTCCTTGTCGTGGCGTACGCCATCTGGCAGTGGCAATCGTGGAAGCTTGTGCTCGCAGGATTGGCGTTCCTGCCGCTTGAGGTGACGTTTTTTAGCGCCAACATCGCGAAGGTGCTGAGCGGCGGTTGGCTGCCGCTCCTGCTCGCGTTCTGCGTCGTGACGACGATGCTCACCTGGGGTCGCGGACGCTCCATCGTGACAGCAAACCGCAATGAGCTCGAAGGTGATCTGGCGACGTTCATTCGGGACGTCAACTCGCGCCACGTTCCACGCGTTCGAGGCACCGCCGTGTTCCCGCACCCGAACAACCAGACAACGCCCTTTGCGCTCCGCGCGAACGTCACGCACAACGGTGTGCTGCACAACCACGTCGTGATCGTTTCCGCCGAAACCGAGAACGTGCCGCACATCCTCCCCGCCGAACAGGTGACAGTCGACGACCTCGGCTATGCCGACGACGGGATCTTCTTCGTTACCGCGCGCTTCGGCTTCCAGGACGCACCCGACCTGCCGGCCGCGCTTCGCCTGGCGGCCGCGAAGCACCCCGAGATGGGCATCGACGTTGATCACGCTTCGTACTTCCTCTCGCGCATTCGGATCCAGCGCACATCCGCCCCAGGCATGAGCGGTTGGCGCAAGCGCCTCTTCGTCGGCTTGGCCCGCAACGCAGCGAACCCTGCCGAATACTTCCGCCTGCCGAACGACCGCACTGTCGTCGTCGGCGCCGACGTACCGGTCTAGGTCGGCGGCCCCGGGTCGCGACGGCACAATGCGACGGTGAGCGAACCCGTGAACCAGGCCACGATGTACGAGACGGTCGGAGGCCGCCCCTTCTTCGAACGACTTGTCGACGCCTTCTACGCCCGTGTCGAGGCCGACCCGGTGCTTCGCCCGATGTACCCACAGGCCGATCTCGCCGCACCACGCGAGCGGCTCACGCAGTTTCTCGAGCAGTACTGGGGCGGCCCAACGACCTACAGCGACAAACGAGGGCACCCACGCCTGCGCATGCGCCACCAGCCGTTCGTGATCGACGAGGCCGCCAGCGACATCTGGCTCACCCACATGCGTGCGGCACTCGACGAGCAGCGCCTGGCCCCCGAGGTGGATGAGCTCTTCTGGCGCTACTTCACGATGGCTGCGCCGAGCATGATCAACACGTTTCCGGCCGAGTAGCCGGAGACGCGGCTACCAGTCGGTCGGCTTGTAGTCCTTCAAGAACTTGCCCCACACGTGATTGCCCGTGTTGGCCCCGTCGATGATCGGATCGACGATCCGTGCGGCGCCGTCGACGATGTCGAGTGGCGGCGTAAAGCCATGCTCGGCCGTCTTCCGCACCGCGATCTCGACCGGATCCTCATCGGTGACCCAGCCGGTGTCGACGCTGTTCATGTGGATGCCCGCGGCGTAGTAGTCGGCTGCCGAGGTGCGGGTCATCATGTTGAGCGCGGCCTTCGCCATGTTCGTGTGGGGGTGCCGAGTCGTCTTGAAACGCCGATAGAACTGCCCCTCGACGGCCGACACGTTGACGATGTGCTTGTCGCGGTTGTCGGTACGCATCATCAACGGCTTGAGGCGCGCGTTCAGCACAAACGGCGCGACCGCGTTCACGAGCTGCGTTTCAAGCAGCTCGACTGAGCTGACTTCATCGAGCAGCAGCCGCCACGAGTTCTTCGAGCGCAGGTCGACCTGCTGGAGATCTTGATCGAGGCGCCCCTCAGGGAAGAGGCTCTCGTCCTGAACAACGTCATCAGGGAGGAGCGGCACCTGCGAGAGCTCTGCCGCGTGCGTCACGCCCACGATCGCGTTCGCGGCGCCATCGACCAGCGCTGGCGTGCCACTCGGGAGCATGTCGTAGCGGCGAAGACCCTCGTACGCGCCAAGCAGCGAGCGGACGTGGTCGGGCATCGCGCTCGCCGCTGCCGTCTCGGCCGCGAGCATGTGCCGATAGAAGTCAGGCGGGCGCCGAACGGTCTGACAGGCGTTGCTGATGATGAAGTCGAGGCGTTCACGCGTTTCGAGCAGGTGGCTACAGAACGCCTCGACACTTGGCGTATGACGCAGGTCGAGCCCGAAGATCTCGAGACGGTCGCGCCACTCCTCAAAATCCTCCTCACGCGCGTAGCGCTCAGCTGAGTCGCGTGGGAAGCGCGTGGTCACGATGAGGTGCGCGCCCGCGCGGAGCAGCTTGATGCCCGCCTGATAGCCGATCTTCACGCGCCCGCCAGTGAGTAGCGCAACCTTGCCGCTCAGGTCGGCACTCTCTGTCCGTTTCGCGAAGTTGAAGTCGCCACACGGAATGCAGAGCTGGTCGTAAAACGAATGGATCGCTGTGTAACGCTCCTTGCAGACGTAACAGAGCTGCGGCTCCAGCACCTCGCGGATCTCGGGCGCGTCGTCGTCGCTCGGCTGCTCAAGCTCCCGCTGCTCGAAGCCTTTTGGCGGATAGACGTTTGGCGTCGTGAAGACAGGGCGCTCGCGCAGCACGCGGATCCCGGTCTCGTTGAGCACCGACTCGACCCGGTTCTGCTTCGCAGCCTTTTCAAGCTTGCGCGCAGCCTTGCCCCACCGTCGGCGCTGCACGACGTCGGGTTCGAACACGTCGGCCGCCGCGGTCAGCAGACGCGTGCGTTGCTCAACCGTGAGTGAGCCAAGCAGGCTGCGGTCGGCAACGATCTCCTCAAGGATCCCCGTTGCCTCCAACAAGCGCGCGGCGCGCTCATCAGAAGGCCGCTCGCTCGTCGTTGGTTCATTCGTGAGCTCGTCAGTTCCAGACACCCGATGAGGGTAGCTGCCGATGATCGGCAGAATGCCGCCATGACGCTTCGCCTGAACGTGTGGTCCGGCCCGCGAAACATCTCGACCGCCCTCATGTACTCGTTCCGCGAGCGCGCGGACACGTGTGTCTTCGACGAGCCGCTGTATGCCCACTACCTCGCAACGACCACCGAGCGAAGCGACCATCCGCTTACTGACGATGTGATCGGCTCGATGTCGACCGACGCCGACGAGGTCGCCGAGACGGTGATCTTCGCAGACCACGGGCGCCCCGTCGTCTTCTTCAAGCAGATGGCGCACCACCTGGTAGCGGGCGTACCGCAGCGGATCCTCACCGACTGCACAAACGCGTTGCTGATCCGCGATCCCGTCGAGGTACTCACGACAATCGTTCGGCAGCTCCCGTCGCCAGGCCTAAACGACATCGGCATCGCCAAGCAACGCGAGCTCCTGCACGAGCTGCGTTCGTACGGGCAGCGGCCAGCCGTGCTCGACGCGCGGCGCCTGCAGAACGAGCCGGAGCGCGTGCTCTCCACGCTCTGCGAGCGCATCGGGATCGAATGGGATCCTGCAATGCTCTCGTGGCCCGCAGGGCCGAAGCCGGAAGACGGCGCGTGGGCTCCAGCCTGGTACGGCAACGCGCATACGTCGACGCACTTCACGTCGCACCAGCCAAAGACCGAGCCTGTCCCGGCCCATCTCACAGAGATCGCGGCGGAGGCGAGCGAGATCTACGCAGAACTGCTTGAGTTGGCGATCTGATGGAGCCCTACCGCCCTGACGAGCTTCCCGACCCGCGCAACGCCGACATCCTGGTGCATGTCGGCGGCGCTCTGGTGCCGCGTTCCGACGCGAAGGTGTCGGTGTT
>OMIZ01000096.1 GCA_900299235.1 Actinomycetota bacterium | reverse complement strand
CGTCGCCTACATGGATGACGAGACTCCCCTGCCGCACGAACTGCGGCTCGCGGAGCGCGGCGTACGCAACCCGACGCTCGACTGGGGGCTCGTCCGCGAACTTGATGCTGGCGGTGTGCGTGTCGAATCACACGGCATTGGCCATCGGCCGCTCGCTGAGGTTGCACTCGACGAGGCCGTGCGCGAAATCGCCGTCTCGAAGCTGAAGCTCGAAGAGAAGCTCGAGCGACCGGTTCGCGCCTACGCCTACGTGAAGGGGTCAGAGGCGCACTTCCATCCCGTGCACGAGAGCCTGTTGCTGCAGGCGGGGTACGAGGTCGCGTTTACCTCGATCTCGCGTGCAAACGGGCCTGGCGCTAACCCGTTCCGCATTGGGCGATACAACGTCGAGCCGTATCCATCGCGCACGTTCGAGCTTGTGCTCTCGGGTGCGTGCGACCTGATCGCCCTGAAAGACACCGTGGCGGGCACGCACGCCCGTCGCGTCTTCAACCAGGCTCTCGGCACCGCCACGCGGTGAATATCGTCGAGTACGACCCGTCTCGGCGGGGCGAGCTCGCAGATCTCCTGGCTCGGGTCTGGGGTGGATCTCCCGACGAGGAGACCCTGGCGTGGTTCTACGAGCGGTCACCGGGCCGACCCGCATCGGTGTTGCTCGCCGAGGAGGACGGCAAGGTCGTCGGGAGCGTCGGCTTCGTCTTTGCTGTGGCAGAACTTGCCGGGACAGAGCAGGAGATTGCGGTCGCTGTCAATCTCGCCACCGATCCGGCCTACGAGCGTCGCGGGATCTTTCGCACCTTGCAGGCTGCGAATGAAGAGCGGGTCGCAGGATTCGGGATCGAGCGGATCTTCACCGTTCCGAACGCGGCATCGACACCGGTACTCGTCGGGTCGCTTGGTTGGGAGCAGCTTGCACCCGTGAGGGTCTGGGCGCGTCCCGGAGCGCTGCGACACTCGACCCGTGGAGTGGTTGAGCGCTTCGTCGAGCGTGATCGGCGTCATTCCGACCGTGGATCGCGGCTCGTGCGCGACACCGCGTGGCTGAACTGGCGGTTCGCCGATGCGCCACGCCCGTACACGCTCGTTGAGGGCGAGCGCGGGTATGGCGTTGCAGGCTCGCGTGGGTCACTCGGCTTTGTGGCTGCTGCGACGACCGATGCGTTGCGCGAGACGATCCGGGCAGCACGTGGCCGGGTGCTCGCCGCCGCGCCGCCACCTTCGGACCGTGCCAGCTACGCAGCAGCCGGGTTCTTGCCAACGACGCGTCGCTTCACAGTGCTCGCAAAGAGCGTGGGCGGACAGAAGCTCGTCGCCCCGCACTTCGAGCTTGGAGACCTCGACTTCCTATGAGCAACGGAAAGCTCGTCTTCGTCACGCAGCAGGTCGACCCCGACCACCCCGTGCTCGCTGCGACTGTGCCGAAGCTGAGAGCGCTCGCCGCGCGGTTCGACGAGGTCGTCGTAATCGCTGACGGAGCGGTGCCCGGCGTGCTTCCTGCGAACTGTCGTGTGCGGGCTTACGGTTCCGGCTCTCGGCTTGGCCGTGGCGGACGATACGCGGCAGCGCTTGCGAAGGAGCTCCGCGACCGACCCGCCGCCGTGCTCGTGCACATGACCCCTCTCCAAGCGATTCTCGCCGCGCCTCTAACGCGCGCACGCCGTGTGCCGCTCATTCTCTGGTTCACACACTGGAAGCCGTCACGCACGCTCACAGCGGCGGAGCGGGCTGTGGACACGATCCTGACCGTCGATCGTCGCTCGTTTCCGTTGGCATCCGACAAGGTGCGGGCAATCGGTCACGGCATCGACCTCTCATCGTTTCCGTGTGCCCGACGGGAGCCGGGCGGTCGACTCCAAGTGCTCGCGCTTGGTCGTACCTCGCCCGCCAAGGGCCTTGAGACGATCGTTCGTGCTGCAGCGCTTGCCGACGTCGATTTGGAGCTTCGCGGCCCCTCGCTCACCGAGGAAGAGCGAGCAGAACGTGCACGACTTACTGCTCTTGGAGCAAGATTCGAGGAGCCGGTGCCGTATTCGGAGGTTCCGGAACTGCTGCGCGGGAAGGATGTGTTCGTGAACAACATGCGAGAAGGTGCGCTCGACAAGGTCGTCTACGAGGCTGCAGCTACCTGCATGCCCGTGCTCGCCTCGAACAGTGGCTTCGACGACATCCTGCCGACCACGCTTCGTTTTCCACGCGAAGATGCCGCTGTGCTCGCTGCGCGCCTCACCGAACTGAAGGGTGCAGATCGCAACGCCCTTGGTCGATCTCTGCGCGACGCGGTCGAGGCACGGCACTCGCTTGAGCACTGGGCTGACGAGGTGGTCGTGGCGGTGACAGCGTGATCGTCCTTCACGTCCAGAAGGTCGCCGGCATCTCCGGTTCCGAGGCCCATCTGCTGCAGTTGCTCCCGGATCTCAAGCGCCGAGGCTGGGATATCCGCTTCCTGATGCTCCACGAGTACGAGGCCGGCGCTTGGGAGTTCGCGCGCGAGCTTGAGGCTGGCGGGGTACCCGTCGACGATGTCTCGATGCGAACTGACGTCGACCCGTCGACGTTCTTCAAGGTGCTCACCTACCTGCTTGAGACGCGCCCGACAATCCTTCACACACACCTCGTTCACGCCGACGCGTATCTCCAGACGGCGGGGCTCCTCGCGGGAATCCCCATTCGTCTCTCGACGAAGCATGGCTTCAATGAGTTCCGCGAAGGCCGTGTATTCGCGCTCGGCGACCGGACGATCGGTGCGCTCGCGCATCGGCAGATTGCGATCTCGCGCGGCCTCGCCCGCTACCTGGCGATGACGGAGGGGTTCTCTGAGCCGGACTTCGAGATCGTTCACTACGGCATCCAGGCTGGCAGCGAGCCGAAGCCGTACACAGGCGACGCGCCGAACTTCCTCTGCATCGGCCGACTGATCCCGATCAAGGGGCACGTTGTGTTGCTGCGGGCATTTCGAAAGGTGCTCGACGAAGTGCCGAACGCGACGCTTGAGATCGCAGGCCGTGGCGTGTTGGAACATGGCCTCAAGGATCTCGCGCGCGAACTCGACTTGCAGGATTCGGTCAAGTTCCTCGGGCATGTGACGCCAGTACAGTCATCGATCGAGCAGTCGCTCGCCGTGGTTGTGCCATCGCTTGGCGAGGGGTTCGGAATGGTCGCGCTTGAAGCGATGGAGCGTGCCCGTCCGGTGATCGCGGCTGCGATCGGTGGCCTCGAAGACATCGTCCGTGAGGGTGAGACGGGCCTCCTCGTGCCTCCTGGCGAAGCTGATCCCCTGGCAGAGGCGATGATCGCGCTTGCCAAGGATCCGGCGCTCGCCAATACGATGGGGGCGGCGGCCCGAGCCCGAGCAATCGAGCGCTTCCCCGAGGATCGGTGCACCGAGCGGACCGAAGAGGTCTATCGCTACTGGCTTGAGGCGCGCTTGAACGGTCGAGCGCGTGGTGCTCTTGAGACGGCTGCAACCGCCAACACGGCGAGCACCCAGTCCCACGACACGCGGTAGCGCGTCGTCCCCGCGAACACCCAGCCTTCTGCGGTCTCAAACACGAGGAAGAGCAGGCTGAGCACACGCAGCGGGAGCGGGACAAAGAACAGCCCGGCGATCGCGAGCAGGTAGAGGGGGATCATGTAGACGGGCTCGATCCATGTCCTGATCGTGTCGAGCGAGCCCCCCGAGCCATTTCGTCCCTGTTCGAGCCCTACGCGCGGATCCCAGATCATCTTCGTTGCCTGCACCATCAGCTTCACCTTCTCGCCGGGATGGTCGCGCCAGAAGTGGAGCGCGAGTGTCGTGTAGTACGACTGCTGCGCGCACTCGTCAACGTTCACCTTCCGCCCAGTCTGTGCGTAGATCGTTCCGGTTTCCTGGGGTGTTGGTGGTCGACCGTGGATGTCGGGCACGTCGTCGATCCACTTTCCGGCGGCGAGGGTTGCGTACGTGTTGACGTTGTTTGCCTTCCAAAGTGCCCGGGCATCGGTCGTCAGTGCGAAGCAGCCGACCTCGACCTTGTTGCGGATCACCCAGGGTGCGAGTGCGACTGCCGCGAGAACCGGAATCAGGGCTGCTGCCTGCCAAGACGTGCCACGCCACAGCAGGTAGATCGCGAGCGCGATCGGGAAGACGATCAAGCGTGAGTTCGAGAGGATCGCGACCCCCGAGAGCAGGCCGAGCAGCGCCGCCCGCTTTCGTGTGAGTGTCCCCTGCGCAGCGATCAGGAACATGCCGACGCCGAGTGGCTGATCGAGGATCTCGCGATTTGCGTGCACGTCGTGCCAGAGCAGGTATGGCTCCCAGCTTGCGATCACCGCTGCGGCGATGCCCGCCCGAAGCGACACGGTGCGGCGCCCGAGTTCGCACACAAGGATCGCGGTCAGCCCTGCCACCGCAACCTGGGCTGTGCCGAGACTCCACCAATGCCGCCCCGCAATCCAGTAGACGACGATCATGAACCAGCCGTAGAGCGGCTGGGTCGAGGCTGAAGGTTCGCCCGGCACGTACCCGAAAGTGCCGCTCGCGATGAACTGGCGCGCGAGCAGATCGGACTTCTCGACGTACGCGGCGAGCATCGAGCCACGCTCGTGCAGCAGAACGAGGAGTCGCGGGACGGCCGCTGCCGCGGCGACAAAGATGAACGTTCGGCGACGGCTCATGCGCTCCCTGCCACGTCGACGTAGCGCCGCTGCCAAAGCTCAAGGGAGGCCAGACACCAGATGCGATGCCCGTGGTCGACTGTCCCGCTTGCGTGCTCGTTGAGCAGGCGTTCAAGCTCGGTTCGCTTGAACAGGCCCCGCGTCGCACCACCGAGTACGAGCTCGTGCGCGAACTCGCGGAGATCGGTTCGGAACCAGCGGTCGAGCGGTACACCGAACCCGGTCTTCCGACGCTCGGCGATTCCCGGCGGCAGCTCGTCTGCGAACGCTCGCTTCAACGCCTGCTTGCCAAAGGCGAGTGATCGGGGAAGGGCGAGCCCCGTCTCGACGACGCGCGGGTCGAGGAACGGAGAGCGCAGCTCCAGGCTCGCAGCCATCGATGCAATGTCAGCCTTCGGCAGCACGTCCCCCGGAAGATACGACTCAAGGTCGACGAGGCGCGGGTCGGTCGCGGCCGGCAGGAACGTTCGCGTCGCGTGAGCGCGACTCTCATCGCTCCACAGCCGCTGCCGAAGCTCGAGCGGGAAGATCTCGACGAGGGCGGGGTAGCGATCGGCGGGTGACGACGCGACGACTTCGGCAATGCGCCGTGCGCGGAAGAGTGGCGAACGTGGCTCGCGCCGAGCGGAGCGCACGCGCCCTAGCGCTGCAGCAGCGGCAGCCCCGGCAAACGCAGGAACGTGAGAGGCAAGCGCTGCCGCTCGATAGCGCTCGTACCCGCCGAACACCTCGTCGCCACCGTCGCCCACGAGCGCGGCCTTCACGTGGGTGCGTGTTGCCTCGCAGACGAGCAGCGTCGGAAGGGCCGCCTCGTCGCCAAACGGCTCGTCGAAAACCTCGCCCAGGCGTTGCAGCAGCTCGGGCTGCGGGTCGATCGTGATCTCCTCATGACGGGTGCCGAATCGCTCCGCGACGATGCGTGCGTAGCTCCGCTCGTCATAGGTGCGGTCGGGGAAGCCGACGGTGAACGTCCGCACCGGCTCGGCCGTCGACGCGGCCATCGTGGCAACGACGATCGAGGAGTCGAGTCCACCAGAGAGCAGCGCGCCGAGCGGGACGTCCGCGACGAGCCGACGACGCACCGCCGCGGTGACCTCGTCACGCACGACGCGGATCGCGTCCTCTTCAGCGATTGGCTGCCTTCGGGGGCCAGGGCGCCAGTACCGCTCGATCTGAATCGATTGACCCTCGATCGCCGCGTATGACCCTGGCGGCACCCGCTCGACGGCTGCGAAGCCCGAGCGGGGTGTGTACTGCAGCGCGAGGTAGGCATCGAGCTGAGCGAGGTCGAGCTCGCGCGAGAAGCCCGGTATGCGATGGAGCGCCTTCACCTCGCTCGCAAACGCGATGTCGCCGTTTGGCAGACGTGTGTACGCGATCGGCTTCTTGCCGAGCTGATCCCGCACAAGCAGGAGTCGCTCGGCCGTGCGATCCCAGAGCGCGATCGCAAACATTCCTTCGAAGTGCGAGGCGAAGCCCGGGCCCCACTGCTCGTACGCGTGCGGGATCAGCGCTGAATCGCCGTGGCCACCGATCTCATGGCCGGCGCGCTCAAGTTCGCTACGAAGCTCGCGGAAGTTGTAGAGCTCACCGTTGAACACGGCAACGATGTCGCCCCGCTCACTCCGTACAGGTTGATCACCTTGCTCGAGATCGACGATCGCGAGACGTCGGTAGCCCAGGACACAACGGCCAAACGACTCGACCGCACCGTGATCCGGACCCCGATGTAGGATCGCGCTGTTCATCGCCTCGACCACACCCGGGTCGGGCGCGTCGTTGCTGAGGAGTCCGCAAATCCCGCACATGCCCGGAACCCAAGGCTACGCGGTCGTGTCGTGTCACGTCGAGCGTGTGAACGACGACCGTGTCTGGGAGCGCTATTCCGCGCTTCTGCGGCGGCGTCCCGGTGGCATCCCGATTGCCTCGCTTCTTCGCCCACCATCACCTTCCGAGGACGCTGACGTCTGGATTCGCCGGGCTCGCGAAGCAGCGTCGCTCGCGCCGTACGGCCATCACATTCACTGGACGTCACCCACGCACGCGCGGCCGTCAGGTGGCGATCCAGCTGCTCGCGTTCGTGAGGAGGGTGGGTGGTTTCGTGAGGTTGGACTCGAGCCGCGCTTCTTCTGCGGGGGTGGCTGGTACACGGATGCAGCTGTCGTCGAGGCTGTCGCTGACCTCGGCTACATCGACTGCACCGCCCTTGCGTGGCGCCCGTCGTACCTTGGGGCCGATGAGGCGTGGGTTGAGTTGAGCCAGCCTGCGTGGGTGCGTCTTCCGAGCGGTCGCGACATTCTCACCGTGCCTACGACCCACTCATTCGGGATGCTCGCGAAGGCGATCACGAAGCCCCTTCCGCACCTCGTGCACATGCACTTTCACGACTACGAGCTGCTCGATCGCCGTAGGGCCGCCGCAATCAGCGCGGTGCTGCGCGCGCTCGCGCTTCGCCGCCGGCCGCTCGCGCTCGGCGAGGTGAGCTCTGCCGTCGAGACGACCTGGGCAGAGGTCGCGCGCGGGGCAGGCGCGTGAGTTCGCGCGTCTCGCTGCGCCTGCTTACGGCCTGCCTGGTGCTCCTCCTTGGCGCGGCGGGCTGCGGGGCAGGAGCGAAGGCCGACGCCGTCACGATCAAGGTCGACAAGCACCCATTCCGCGTCACTCTCGTGCGTGACGGCAAGACGGTCGTCGCACAGGACAGTGGCGCGCGACTGCGGTATCAGGTGACGGGCACCGGTGAGCAGTACCACCTCACCGACGTCGTCTCGACGAACGGGTCGAGCTACACGGTCGCCACGAACGAGCCGGGTCGCTCAGCGGTCGTCAATGTCGCGGTGAAGGGGAGTGGCCTCGCGCTCTCGCTCACGTTGAGTCCTGCCACGGGCATTCAGCAGGTCTACGATGCGTTCGACGTCTCGCCGACTGACCATTTCCTCGGTGGCGGTGAGAATGGCGATCACGTCGACCTCCACGGTCAGATCGTCGCCGAGAAGGTCTCGTACCAATGCGCCTACGTCGCAGCACCGTTCTTTACGAGTTCGGCCGGGTGGGGTCTTCGCCTCGTCACCCAGAACGTCTCGGCGCTGGCGTTCCCGGGCTCGATTGGCGGCTCCGGCTGTGCGTATGGCGACGAGGATCAGTGCGGGTTCCCGCCGCTGCTGGATCGTGCCGAGGTGTGTGTCCAGGGCGCACGCCTCGACGAGCAGCTCTACACCGGCACGCCTGCAGAGGCGCTCGCCGCCTACCAGGCCGACACCGGCCCGCCGCTGAAGCCTTCCGCCTCGCAGTACGCGCTGATGAAGTGGCGCGACGTCGTCAGCGGCCCCGGAGACATCCTCGAAGACGTGACGAAGCTCCGCTCGGCCGGAGTACCGATTGGCTGGGTGATTCTCGACAACCCGTGGGAGTCGTGCGTTGGCAGCCTGACGTTCGATCGCAACCGCATCCCTGACCCGGCAGGACTGATCAGGACGCTGCACGCCGAGCAGATCAAGCTGATGCTCTGGATCTCGCCGAAGGTGACCTGTGACGCCGGCGGCTACGCGCCGAGCGAGCTTGTCGGCAGCGGCTCCGGCGCCGTCATCAACTTCGCGAACGCCGTCGCTGTTGGGCGATTCCAGGCGAAGCTGCGGGCGCTTGTCG
>OMIZ01000095.1 GCA_900299235.1 Actinomycetota bacterium | reverse complement strand
TGTGCGATCTCAGGAAGCACATCGAGCGTTCCCGGCGAGGCGTCGAGCTGACGGCCACCGTGGTTCGAGACGTACACCGCATCCGCGCCATAGTCGACGGCAAGGCGCGCGTCACGCGCCGAGAGGACGCCCTTGATGACAAGCGGCCCGTCCCACAGCTCACGCAGCCAGGCAACGCGCTCCCAGGTCGCGCGCTGATCGGTGAGTTCGCGATCGACGTAGGCGGCCACTGAGCCGACATCACCCGGCACCACCTCCCGGAGGTTCGCCATGCCGATCGTCGGGCTGCGCAGATACGACGCGACCCACGCAGGACGGCGCACCGCGTCGAGCACGGTGTCGAGGCGAATCTTCGGTGGCAGCGACACGCCGTTGCGGATGTCGCGCTCGCGGTTTCCGACGGCCGGGACGTCGATCGTCAACACGAGCGCCGTGTAGTTCGCGGCTTTCGCGCGCTCAACGAGCCGTGCGACGACCTCGTCGCTTTTCCAGAGGTAGAGCTGCAGCCAGAGCAGGCCGTCGGAGGCGGCGCGGATCTCTTCAAGGGAGTAGCTCGAAGCGATCGAAACGCAGAACACCGTTCCGGCTACGGCTGCTGCACGCGCAGCGTCGAGCTCGCCACCGCGTGGGTGGGCGAGGCGCGCGAGCCCGGCGGGGGCCAGCAGGAACGGCATCGCGACCTTCTGGCCAAGGACAGTCGTCGAGGTATCGCGTTCGGCGACGTCCGCGAGAAAGCGCGGGTCGAACTCGGGCCGTGCAAACGCTGCGCGGTTGCGCCAGACCGTTACTTCGCCGCCAGCGCCGCCGTCGACGAAGTCAAAGATCCCGCGCGGAAGCCGCTTCTTCGCCGCTCCGCGAATGTGATCGTAGCCCGAAAGCCGCTTCATCAGCTGATCGCTCCTGTGCTCATTCAGCCCCATCCTTTCCCGCGGGAAGCTGCGGTGCAAGGGAGCCTGGCACACCGGCGGCATATCTGACAACCGTTTGGTTGAATTCGCCCGGCGCGCCCGCGATACTCAGGCGGCGAATCCCCGCGGAAGGAGCAGTGGAACATGGCGAAGTCAGAGGGTGTCGACGCATGAAGTTTGGCCTGATCCTTCCGATCCAGGACAAGGAGAGGAACCTCTCCGAGCTCTTCGACGAACTGAAAGAGACGGTGCTCGTTGCTGAGGAGGCGGGTTTCGACGCCGTCTTCCTGCCCGAGTTCCACCAGGCTCGTGGCGGGGCGCTCATCTCCCCGCTGCTGATTGCTGCCGCGCTGCTGCAGGGGACGACGCGCATTCGGTTCGCTCCAGCGGTGCTTGCGACGCCGCTCCACAACCCTGTGCGTCTCGCCGAAGACACGCTGATGCTCGACTGGATCACGCGCGGCCGCGTCTTCCTTGGGTTGGGCGCTGCCCACCAGGTGCCTGACTTTCTCGCCTACGGCGTGCCGCGGGAGCACCGCACCGAGATCTTCGACGAGGTGCTCGACGTCCTCGAACTTGCCTTCGCTGGTGAGCCATACGAGTACGAGGGGAAGTTCGTCAAGAGCAACGGCCACATCACGCCGAAGCCATTCACGGAGCCGCGCCCGGAGATCTGGATCGGTTCACATACCGACGAGGGTCTTGCGCGCGCCGGCCGACGCGCCGACCTCTGGCTCGCCGATCCGCAGCGCGACGTCCAGACGATCGCCCTGCTTGGGGCGAAGTACCGGGCAGCCGCTGAGGAGGCGGGCAAGGTGCCGCGCGTTGGCATGTTCCGGGAGGCCTGGATCGGCGACAGCGCCGAGGAGTGCGAGGAGGTGTGGGGGCCGCATGCTCTCGCCATCCATCGCCTCTACTACAACGTCGGCGTCTACCGGAAGAAGTTTGAGCCGTGGGTCGATGAGGTCAAGGATCGCGAGAACTTCACGATCGATCGCCTTGCTCCCGGCCGTTTCCTCTACGGCAGTGGCGCCGAGATTCGCGAGACGGTGAAAGAGTGGCGTGAGATCACCGGAGCCGAATATCTCGCGCTCCGCATGCGTCACCCGGGTGGGCCAGGGCACGAGCAGACGCTTACCGCGCTGCGTCGTTTCGGCACTGAAGTCATCAACCACTTCCCGGCATGAGCGACTGGTCAGGAACATTCCCTGACGTCCTCGACCGTGCTGCGGCTGCGTCGGCGCCGGGTGTAGGCATCGAGCTGCCCGACGAGCAGATGACGTGGCCGGAGTTCGCCGACCGCACGGTCGTTCTCGCTCGACGGCTGCTTGGCGCCGGCGTTCAGCGGGGCGATCGTGTTGGCCTGGTCTTCAACTCGGCAATCGACTCGTATGGGCTCCTGATCGCCTGCCAGCGTGTCGGCGCGATTCCCGTCCCGATCAACGTGCGTTTCAAGTCGCGCGAGTTCGAGTACGTGATCGCAAAGGCCGGCATGAAGCTCGTGCTGTGCGACCCGATGTGGGCTGATGCGCTTCTCGAGCCCGGTGTTGCGGGTGCTGCACGGGTTGTGGTTGGCGCCGACGACGCCGCGTTTGCAGCGGGCGGCGAAGCTCACTCGGCAGACGATGTGCGGTCAATTCAGGCGAAGCTCGGCCCGGATGACGACGCGCTCATGCTCTTCACGTCGGGGACGACCGCAAACCCCAAAGGCTGCGTTCACCGCCACCTCGCGCTCGTCGCCGAGGGTGCGCTCTTTGCTGAACGGCTGAGACTCACTCCGACTGACCGTTTCTGGACGCCCCTGCCGTTCTTCCACGTCGGCGGCACGGATGTGCTCGCGGCGGCGATGTCAGCGAACTGCGCGACCATCCAGATGCCGCACTTCGACGCGACGCTCGCTCTCGAGCAGCTTGCCGATGGTGTCACCGTTGCGTTTTCGGCGTTCGAGACGATCTGGCTCGCGGTTCTCGGCCACGAGAACTTTGCAACGACGGATCTGAGCGCGCTGCGGCTCGTCATCAATGTCGCGGTTCCGCCATCGCTCCGTGCGATGCAGGAGCGGCTGCCGACAGCAATCCAGGTCTCGTGTTTCGGTTCGACCGAGACGACAGGGTTCGCATGTGTCGGCGAGGCCGAGGATTCGATCATGGAGCGCAGTGAGACGAGCGGTAAGCCGCTGCCAGGCATCGAGGTGACGGTCTTCGACCCCGAGACGGGTAAGGAGTGCGCACCTGGCGAGCCCGGCGAGCTTGTCGTGAAGGGCCCGACACGCTTCATGTACTACTGGGATGAGCCAGAGATCACGGCCGAGACGATCGATGCCGACGGCTGGTACCACTCGGGCGATCTCGGGCGGAAGGACGCTGACGGCCGCATCTCGTTCGTGGGCCGTCTCAAGGACATGCTCAAGGTCGGTGGCGAGAATGTCGCCGCTGCCGAAGTCGAGAGCTACCTCGTGCAACATCCGGCAGTGGAGATCGTCCAGATCGTTGCCGCGCCCGATGCGCGCTACGTTGAGGTGCCCGCTGCCTTCGTGCAGCTCCGCACGGGTGCGACGGTTACGGAGCAAGAACTGATCGACTTCTGCCGCGGCCAGATCGCCACGTTCAAGGTGCCGCGCTACGTCCGGTTTGTCACCGAGTGGCCGATGTCCGGAACGAAGATCCAGAAGTTCAAGCTCCGCCAGGAGATCGCAGACGAACTCGCCGCCGCGGGCATCACCGAGGCGCCGAAGATCACGTCGAAGTAGCCTGAACCGTTAGCGCTGGAACGCGGCAACGCGCGCGACGGCGGCGTCGGCCTCGGCTGCGATGTTCTTGACGATCTGGGCGGCCGGGAGGACTTCCTTGATGCGGCCGATGCCTTGGCCGCCGATCATCATCCCGGTCTTCAGATCGCCTTCAAGCGCCCCGCGCCGCATCGCTGCCCCCTCGATGCGAAGACGCTCAAGGTGGGGGGTGTTCGAGTCGACGAGTCGCTGCACCTCATCGGTGAAGCCGTTCTCGATGAAGCGGGCCGGGCCGAAGAACGCAGGCACGACCTCCGTCTGGGTCTCGGTCGCTTCGACGATGAAGTCCTTGTTGGCCTGGTGGTACTCGCACTCCTCAGAAGCGAGAAAGCGCGAGCCGATGTAGCCCATCTGAGCTCCCAACGCGAGAGCGCCAGCGAGGGCGGCCCCGTCGACAACACCGCCGGCCGCGAGCACGGGGATGTCAACGGCGTCGACGATTGCGGGAACCAGCACGAAGGTGTGCACGGGGCGATGGCCGACGTGACCAGCGGCCTCAAAGCCAGTCGCGATCACGCCATCCATGCCCTCGCGCTTCGCTGTGAGGGCATGGCGAACGTTCGAGACGGCATGGAAGTGGAGCATTCCCGACGCGCGAATATCGTCGTTCAAGCCAAAGGTGTTCGGATGGCCACCCGAGGTCGTCAGCACGTTGAGCTGGGCGCGTACCTTCGGGTTGTTGGCACGTTCGTCGAGGATCGCCTTGACCACTGCTTCGGCGTCAGGCTGCTCCTGTGCGATGCGGACGTTGATCGCAAGCGGCTTATCCGTGAGCGAGACGGCGAGCCGGATACCGTCGCGCACCTGCCCGACGACCGTGTCGACCTGCTCCTGCAGTGCGTCGCCCGAGATCCCCGGCTCCTCCAGTACGAGCGCCGGCTGAGCGAGGGTGCCAAGCGCACCAGCGTTCGAGATCGCTGCGGCGAGGCGCGCAAGAGTGATCGGACCGATACCGCCCATTCCCGCCTGCATGAAGGGGATCTCGATTCCGATCCGTTCGGAGAGCGGGGTGGAAAGCATCAGCGTGTCCTCCTTCGTCGATGGTTACTCGGCAGCGATGCCGAGTTCGGCGAGGAGCGCCTCGCGCAGTTGGAACTTCTTGATCTTCGTGCCGGACATCGGCCACTCGGTGACGTAGCGGACGTAGCGTGGCACCTTGAAGCTCGCGATCGTCCCTTTGCAAAAGTCGATCAGCTCCTCCTCGGTGACGTGCTTGCCGTCAACGAGTTCGATCAACGCGCCTGGCACCTCAAGGTACTTCTCGTCAGGCACCGAGACGACCTGCGCGATCTTGACCGCTGGGTGTGTCATCAAGTACGCCTCGATCTCGACGGCGGCGACGTTCTCGCCGCCGACCTTCAGCATGTCCTTGAGACGGCCGAGGAAGGTCAGGCGACCCTCGCTATCGACGACGCCGAGGTCGCCCGTGTGGAACCAGCCGCCACGGTAGGCCTCAGCCGTCTTCTCGGGATCGTTGTGGTAGTAGGAGAAGAGTCCGGGTCCGCGCACCGTGATCTCGCCGCGCACGCCGACGGGCTGCTCCTCGCCGGTCTCGGGATCCTCGATCCGGACGCGTGTGCCGCGGAACGGGAGGCCGCCGGTTGTCATGCGTTTGTCGAGCGGATCCTGGGGGCCGCCCCACGAGACGCCACCGCAGGTCTCGGTCATGCCGAAGAGCGTCACGACAGCAGCATCCTTGAACTTCGCCTGCACGAAGCGGAGCGAATCTTCCTGTCCCGTGTCGTTTACGAGCACCACGGTCGATAGGTCGGTCTCGTCGAACTTGGGATGGTTGACGAGGGTCTGCGTGATCGTGGGGAAGGTCGGGTACGCGAACGTGCAGCGCTCGCTCTCCATCAGGAAGAGCACCTCTTCGGCGTCGAAGTAGGTCTGCGTGATCGTGAACCCGCCCACGTACATGTGTGCGAGCAGAGGGGAGATGCCGCCCATGTGAAACATCGGCAGCGGGTTCCAGAAGCGCGTCTTGTCGTGGAGCTCCCACCGGATCGCCTGCTCGATACCGACCCGCACGAGCGCCTCGTGGCTGATCACGCAGCCCTTCGGCTGCGAGGTGGTGCCCGACGTGTACATCATCATCGCCTCGCCCCGCACGGTGACGCTCTCGCGGAGGTAGTGAACCTGCTCATTCGTCGCGCCCGCAGCGGCGGCCTCAAAAGCGGCGCGATCGAGGAAGCCCTCGCGTGTCGAGGTTCCGAGCAAGATCAGATGCTTGAGGGCGGGTGGGCGGTCGACCGTCGCCTCGGCAAGAAGACCTGCGAAATCGACGTAGTCGACGATCACATCGGTGGTGACGACCGCTGCGAGCTCGGCGTCCCGCAGGACGTATGAGAGCTCGTAGGCCTTGTAGCGAGCATTGATCGGCACGAACGGCATGCCGAGCATCGCGCACGCGAACTCGATCGTGACGAAGTCGTGGCAGTTCGGCATGAGGATGCCGACGCGATCTCCGGGCTTGAGTCCGAGTGCGAGGAACGAACGCGCGGCCTCCTCGGCGCGCGCCAGGATGTCGGCAAAGGTCCGGCGATCACCGGCGATCAGCAGCGCTTCGTTGTCAGGCCACGTGGCAGCAGCGCGCACCAAGAGGTCGCCGATTGTCGTGACCTCGACCCATTCGAGCTCCGCCATCGCTTCGGCTTATACAACGGTCGACGTCTGTTCGTCAAACGGCCGTTTGGTGGGTAGGTGACAAATCGGGCGTTGAAAACCGTATTGCGGGGGTTATACAATCGAACGGTTGTTTGATTGACCGGCGCCGCGGCCGGTCCGGGTCGCGGACGACGTTTCTGTTTCGGGCCGACAGAAGGGAACCCGCATGCCGCGCATTGAGCCGTTGCCCGCCCCCGAAGGCGCCAACCCGCTGCAGTTCAGTCAGCTCGCCGGGATCATGGCCCACCGCCCAGAGGTGCTTGAGGCGTTCGCGAAGCTCAATCGCACGCTTCGCTTTGAGGGTGTCTTGCCGATCGAGCTCAAGGAGTCCGTGCGCCGCGCAACGGCCGGGCAGGTTGGCTGTCGCTACTGCGCATCTCTCGGCGAGCCGCGCACCGAGTTCTCGTCGGACCGCGAGCAACTCGCCGTCGCGTTCGCGCAGCTGATCGCCGACGACCCCAAGGGGATCACCGACGCACAGTTCGACGTGTTGCGCGAGGAGTTCACCGACGAAGAGATCGTCGAGCTCGTCATGTGGATCACGCTCGTCACTGTCGCGGGCCAGACGTTCGGCGCTGTCATGGACGTCACGGAGGCGACGCCCGCCGAGGCCGACCTGTACCAGGAGGCAATCCGTGAGCGCGCCGCGAAGGTGGCATCGTGAGCATCCAGAGCCCTTCACGTAACGATCTGATCGACGAGTTCAACGCGGTCATCGACGGCGACCCGCGGTACGACCGACACGATCTCTACGAGCGCCTTCGCCACGACCTTCCGACGTTCTGGAGCGAGAAGCTCGACGCCTGGGTCTTCACGCGCTACGACGACGTCAAGGAGGTGCTCGGCAGCGACGAGCGCTTTGGCCGCCCGGTCGGGCGCCCCGGCTCATCGGTGTACGGTCGCTCGTTCCTTGAGATGAAGGGCCGTGAGCACAACAAGAAGGTTGGCATCGTCGCGAAGGAGATTCGTGCGCCACGTGCGATCAAGGAGCACCTCGACGGGATGATCGAGAAGATCGTCAACGAGCGGGTCGAAGCGCTCACCTTCGGCGAGCCGATCGATCTACGCGAGGTCTACAACATGTGGATTCCGCTGCTCGCGATCACCGAGTTGGTGAACGTGCATGAGGCCGGGAAGTTCGAGAAGTGGTACCACGCGATTGCGGCAGGCGGTGTTGCGTCGATCGCAAATCCCGCCGCTCGCGATGCGGCCTTCGTCGCCCGTGATGAGGTGCGCGAATTCCTCGCGCCGATCATTGCCGAGCGCAAGGAGAACCCGGGCGACGACCTCATCTCGCAGCTCCTGAAGGCGGAGTACGACGGCGAGCCTCTGCCCGACGACGAGGTCGCGGCCGCAGTGATCTTTCTGCTGACTGCGGGGGTCGAGACGACCGAGCGCGTCCTCACGAGCACGATGCGCTACCTCGCGCTAAATCCTGAGGCGTGGGAGGAGGCAGTGTCGCGCCGAGACGACCCAATCGCCCTCAGCGCTCTTTCGGCGGAGGCGCTGCGCATGTTCCCGCCGGTGAACGGCCTTGTGCGTTCGGCCCACGGCGACCAGGAGGTTGGTGGCACCGTCGTCAAGCACGACGTCCGGGTCGTGCCGCTGCTTGTGTCGGGTAACCGCGACGAGTCGATGTTCTCCGATCCGCACCGCTTTGACCCAAACCGCTTCTCCGACAATCCGACGCGCCAGTTCGGGTCGGCAGGGGAGATCTTGCCGTTCGGTGCCGGGCCCCATCACTGCACGGGTTCTCGGCTTGCCGAGGTTGAGATGGTGCACGCGTTCGAGAAGCTCTTCAAGCGTGTCAAGCGGCTGATTCCGGACGGTGAGCTTCCACCGTCGCACGGCTTCATCCTGCACTCGCCACCCTCGCTGCCCGTCATTCTCGAACCGCGCAACTGATCACTCGGCAGCCCTGGGCTGCGCGGGAGTAGAGTTGCTACGCAGTGAATGCGTGAGATTGGATCCAATCTCACGGAGATGTATGGCGTGGATAGGGCCTTTTCGCTAGGGTGGGTTCAGGGAAGAGGTCGAGATTGCATCCAGGTACGGCAGGGGGACGCCTTCGGCGCCGTCGAGCCGGAGAGGGAGGGTCATGAGCAGCGCAGCGAGTGAATTCCGGCCAGGCCTAGAGGGCGTTGTTGCCTTCGAGACCGAGATCGCCGAGCCAGATAAGGAAGGCTCCTCGCTTCGCTACCGCGGGATCGATATCGAAGACCTCGTGGGCGCCTATCCGTTCGAGAAGGTGTGGGGCCTGCTCGTCGACGGGGAGTTCGATCCGGGGCTGCCGCAGGCCGAGCGCATTGAGCTGCTCGATCCGAGCGGTTCGGTGATGGCGGATCTCCAGGCTGGCCTTGCGACGCTCGGCCCGAAGCTTGGTTTTAAGCACCTCGTCGATCTGAAGCCCGACCAGGTGCGAGAGGATCTTGGACGGCTCTCGGCCGCCGCGCTCTCAATCGTCGCCCAGGCTGCGCGGGGTCGCGAGACACCCGTGCCAGAGAGCGACGTTGAGAAGGGCGAGAACGCCGCTGCGCAGTTTTTGATTCGGTGGCGTGGAGAGGCCGACCCGAAGCACGTCAAGGCAGTCGACACCTACTGGGTGTCTGCCGCGGAGCATGGGCTGAACGCCTCGACGTTTTGCGCGCGGATTGCTGCGTCAACGGGAGCCGACTGCGCTGCGGCGATGTCGTCGGCCGTCGGTGCGCTCTCCGGGCCGCTCCACGGCGGCGCGCCGACGCGTGTGCTGCGGATGCTCGACGAAGTTGAAGCTGAAGGTGACGCCGACGCCTACATCCGCCGCCTGATCGACAGCGGCGAGCGAATCATGGGCTTTGGCCACCGTGTCTATCGCGCACAGGATCCACGCGCGCGCGTCCTGCGCCGGACAGCCCAGGAGCTGGGCTCACGTCGTGTCGCTGTCGCTGAGGCGCTTGAGACGGCTGCGTTGAACGCGCTGCGCGAGCGCTCGCCCGATCGAGTGCTGGAAACGAACGTGGAGTTCTGGGCGGCCGTTGTGCTCGACATTGCGGAGATTCCGCTCGACATGTACCCGGCGATGTTCGGCTGCGCCCGGGTCGCGGGCTGGTCGGCGCACATTCTCGAAGAGAAGAAGACGGGCCGCTTGATCCGTCCAGCCGCTCGGTATATCGGGCCCGGCCCCCGACCGATCTCAGCGCTCTGACCCTCGTGCGCAGGCCACTGCCTGTCGCGTGCGGGTCGGAGTCGATTGAATGACGCCGATGGACGAACGCCGCAACGAATCTGGCATCGAGATCAAGCC
>OMIZ01000094.1 GCA_900299235.1 Actinomycetota bacterium | reverse complement strand
GGGGGAGGTCGTTCCGATCAAGCGTGTTCGTGGTGAGCTGAAGGCATGGGACGAACTCCGCCGACTCTTCGAAGAGGCGACGGTCGATCGGCCGTCACTGCGCGTCGGCATCGCTCATGCAGCGGCCCCCGAACGGATGGAGACGCTGCGGAAGCTTGTTGGCGAGTCGCGGCCACGGGCGTTGATCGAGGTCGCCACGATCCTTGGCGCCGTGGTCGGAACGCATGCTGGGCCGGGGACGATCGGCTTCTTCTGGTTCGACGACGTCGACTCTCCGACGTAGGTCCCTTTCCATACCAAAGTGGTTCATCCGGTCCGGGACCTATACTCCCGACGGGTGAGGATGCAGGTTCCCGCACATACGGGTTTTGCCGGGCTGGTCCAGGATGAAAACTGGCGACGCCCCAGAGGCTGGGCGCATCCAGAGCGCTTGAACGACCCCGTCACCAACCTTCCTGGCGTTGGGCCAACACTCGCAAAGCGTCTCGTTCCGCTCGGCATTCAGACGGTGGGCGATCTGCTCTATCGCCGCCCACGTCGGTACGAGACGGCGGCCGATCAGATCCCGATCGGCTCGCTGAACACAACCGACGAGGTTGTGATCGCTGGCACCGTCGGCGACATCCGCACACGGGTGCTCCCGCGGCGCCGTTCCCTCGTGACCGCACGAATCACCGACGAGACCGGGACGATCTCAGCGACGTGGTTCAACCAGCCCTGGGTCGCCGAGCGGCTTCGTCCCGGGATGCCCGTACGGCTGCGCGGCAAGACCGGCCGGTACGGCTTCGACGTCAAGACCTACGACCTCGGCGACGACGCGGCAAAAGCGACGGCCGACTTCGCGCCGGTGTACGGCGCAAGCGAGCACGTTTCGCCGGCACGGCTCCGCGAACTCACGCGCACTGCGGTCGAGAACCACATCTACGACGTACTTGACCCGCTGCCTGCCGAGCTCGACCTCACACTTCGCCGCGACGCCCTCGCGACGCTCCACTTCCCGGAGACACCGGCGCAGGCCGAGGAGGCCCGCAAGCGGCTCGCGCTCGACGAGCTTGTCGCCCTACAGCTCGCGGTGTTCCGCTCGCACGATGACAGCGCGGTTGCCGATGCTCTGCCAAAGCCGGGCGAGCTGATCGAGCGCTATCGCACGGCGCTGCCGTTCACGCTCACCGAGCATCAGGAGGCCGCGATTCGCGAGATCGACCGCGACCTGCAGAAGTCGGTGCCGATGCAGCGACTGCTTCAGGGCGACGTCGGTTCGGGGAAGACCGTCGTCGCGCTCTACTGCCTGTTGCGGGCTGTCGAGGCAGGCCGCCAGGGCGCGTTGATGGCGCCGACGGAGACGCTCGCCGAGCAGCACTTCCTCACGGTCGAGGCGATCTGCCGTGAGCTTGGTGTTACCTGCGTGCTGCTCACGAGTGGCGCTGGCTCGAAGGCGTCGCGCGACGCAATCGCTTCTGGCGCAGCACAGATCGCTGTCGGCACACACGCGTTGATCCAGCGTGGGGTGGAGTTCGCCGATCTTGCAGTTGCCGTCGTCGACGAGCAGCACCGCTTTGGGGTCGAGCAGCGCCAGGCATTGTCGGAGCACCGGCCGCACCTGCTGCACATGACTGCCACGCCGATTCCGCGCACGCTCGCGTTGACGGTGTATGGCGACCTCGCCGTTTCCGAGATCGCGCAGCCGCCCGCGAGCCGCAAGCCGATCATCACCGCGTGGGTGGGTGCCGAGCGCTCCAGTGAGGCGTACGAACGCCTCTGCGCCCACCTCGACGCTGGACGGCAGGCCTACGTCGTCTGCCCGCTGATCGAGCTTTCGGAGACGCGGCTGGCTCGCGCTGCCGAAGCTGAGGCAGAGCGTCTCCAGCGCGCCGAGCTGCGCAACTACAAGGTGGGACTGCTGCACGGCAAGCTCAAGCCTGCTGAGCGTCGCGAGGTGATGCGTGCGTTCAAGCAGCGCGAGCTCGACGTGCTCGTCGCGACCACGGTGATCGAGGTCGGTGTCGACGTTCCGAACGCGACGATCATGATCGTCCAGGAAGCCGACCGTTTCGGACTCGCCCAGCTTCACCAGTTGCGGGGCCGTGTCGGCCGCGGCGCTGAGCAGTCGTACTGCCTGCTCATCTCTCGTGCGAAAGATGAGCTAACCGACAACACGAAGGCGCGTCTTCAGGCGCTCGTCGACTCGACCGACGGCTTCGAGCTCGCCGAGCGCGATCTTGAGCTGCGTGGCGAGGGGCAGTTGCTCGGTACCCGCCAGTCGGGCGTTGGCGACCTTCGCTTCACACGCCTACGTGCCGACCGCGCGCTGCTTGAACGCGCTCGTGACCTCGCGCGCGGTCTCGTGAACGAGGACGGCCCCTGGCATGACGAGGCCGACCGGCTGCTCCAGGGCGCCGACCCGGCCAACCTCGCCTAGAGCACCCCAGCTAGCCTCCCGCCGTGCGCATCATCGCGGGTGAAAAGCGGGGGCACCGGATCGCAGCCCCGAAAGGTGAGACGACACGGCCAACCTCTGACCGTGTGCGCGAGGCCGCCTTCAACTTGATCGGCCCCGTCGACGGTGCAAAGACGCTCGACCTCTTCGCTGGATCCGGCGCGATGGGCATGGAGGCGCTCTCGCGGGGTGCTGCGAGCTGCGTGTTCGTCGAGCACGATCGTGGTGCCTGCCGGACGATCGACGCGAACCTTGAGAAGCTCAAGCTACGTGGCCGCCTCGTGCCACACGACGCGATCCGCTTCCTCGGTGCCGAGTCCGGGATGTACGACCTGATCCTCTGCGACCCGCCGTACGACTACGCGGGCGTCGCCAAGCTCGCTGCG
The DNA here is from genome assembly GCA_900299235.1 of Actinomycetota bacterium. Classification (GTDB taxonomy): domain Bacteria; phylum Actinomycetota; class Thermoleophilia; order Gaiellales; family Gaiellaceae; genus PALSA-600. The sequence goes on along the minus strand of OMIZ01000094.1, from coordinate 4,310 downwards.
CACTTCGCACGCGTCCTCGCCCCGGACGGCCTACTCGTCTACGAGAGCCAGGCGTCGTTCGAGCCCGAGATTCCCGACCTCAACCTGCGAACGTCTCGACGCTACGGCTCCGCGAGGCTTACGCTTTGGGAGCGATGATGAAGACGGCAATCTGCCCCGGCACCTACGACCCGGTCACAAATGGCCATGTCGACGTGATCCGACGCGCTGCGAAGATCTTCGACCGCGTCGTCGTCGCCGTCGTCGGCGCCCCACAGCACAAGGAGCCGCTCTTCGCGCTTGAGGAGCGCATCGAGCTCCTAAAGGATGCGCTCAAGGACGTTCCGAACGTCGAAGTTGACGTCTTCAAGGAACTCGTCGTCGAATACGCACGCCGCTGGGAGGCAACAGCGATCGTCAAAGGTCTGCGCGTCATCTCCGACTTCGAGTACGAGTTTCAGATGAACCAGCTCAACCGCACGCTCGCGCCCGAGATCGAAACGGTCTACGTCATGGCGAGCCCAAACGTCTCGTTCGTCTCGTCATCGGGCGTGAAGGAGATCGCCTCTTTCGGCGGAAATGTCGAAGCACTCGTTCCGAGCGCTGTCGCGCGCCGCATCCGGGAAATCTTCCCGAATGGACGTGAAGGCACACCACTCTCGGGACGTGAGTAAGATCTACGACACCTAATGGACGTTCTCGTACTCATCGACAAGCTCGACGACCTCGTACACAACGCGAAGGCCGTCCCCCTGACCGATCAGGTTCGCATCGACCGCGAGGAGATCTATGACATCCTCGACCAGATGCGCGCCACGATCCCGGAAGAGATCAAGCAGGCTCGCTGGATCGTCAAGGAGCGTCAGGAGATGCTTGCCGAAGCGAAGCGTGAGCAGGATCGTCTGCTGCAAGAGGCGCGCGAGCAGGCCGTCCGTGAGGCGTCACAGACAGAGATCGTCAAGCTCGCCGAACGGCAGGCCCAGGAGATCGTGGACGACGCGCGCCGCCAGGCCCGCGAAACCCGCCTCGAGATGGAGGATTGGGCCGACGGGATACTGGCCACGCTCGAGAGCAACCTGGACAAGTTCCTCGTCGCGGTACGCCGCGGCCGCGAGCGTCTGCATGAGCGCTCGCAGGAGACCGTCGTTGCGGGCATCGGCCCCATCGGCGGCCCCGACGACCCTTATTGAGTCGGACCCAAGCGCGGAGCTGTTGAGTCGGCATCGCGCGCCGGCTCGTCCTCATGCGTCGTCCTCAGTCGTGTCGATAGCGCTGCTATCAACACTCCCTGCGTCCTAGCCTGAGAACGCCCGGCATCGCGCTGCCGATGAACGAACCGCGCGTGAGCCCGACTGAAGAGCAATAGGCAAGAACAAGAAACGGTGGTCATCGAGTCCACCTCGATGATTGGGGCCGGCATACGTCCGTCGGTTAGTCTGGACGCATGACGACGTTTGCCCTCCGCAACGTGAAACTTCGGCCGGGCGAGGAGTTCGTCACGGCCCTCCAGGTTGAACTGCCGTCGTTTGAGTACGGCGGGGAGCGGTATGCGTCGGTGTCGCCAGAGACCGAGGCGCAGCTTGTGATCGACCGGACGCTGAGCGGCACGATGTACGTGCTTCGGCTGCACGCGCGGCTGCATGGGCCGTGCTACCGCTGTCTCGGCGAGGCGCTCCTTGATGTGCCGGTCAACGCGCGGGAGTATCAAGACGAGAAGCCCGACGATCCCGAGCTTGAGACGCCGTATGTGAACGAGAACGAGCTCGACGTGTCGGGATGGGCCCGTGATGCGATCGCGCTCGCGCTTCCCGACAAGATCCTCTGCCGCCCCGATTGTGCGGGCCTCTGCCCCGAGTGCGGCAAGAACCTGAACGACGAGCCGCACACACACGACGAGCCGCAGGCCGACTCGCGCTGGGGCGCCCTCGAGGCGCTCCGCGACCAGTTGTAGGACACCCCTTCCGCCGGAAGTGCCGGTTATTGGCTACAGTTTCGGCCGCTCATGGCTGTCCCAAAGAGGAAAACGTCGAAGTCCCGTCGCGACAAGCGGCGCGCCACGCATTCGATTGATGCACCGCGCGTCAACGGCTGCCCCCAGTGTGGCTCGCCGAAGCTTGCGCACCGTGTCTGCCCGACCTGCGGCACCTATAAGGGCCGTGAGGTCGAGAAGCTCCGCATCTCCGCGCCGTAGCGCGGTGAGGCGTGTTCTTTTCAAGGGCTTCCCACTGCCGAAAGGCCGTGCGTGAGCGCGCATCCTAAGCCGGTCATTGCACTCGACGCCCTTGGTGGCGACCACGCGCCGGCCGAGATCGTTGCGGGCGCGCTTGAGGCGGTCGCCGCAGGGCACCGCGTCGTGCTCTACGGCCCGTCCGGTCTCGATACGGGCGGCCTGCCGCTTGTCGAGACGACTGACGTGATCGACATGGCCGAGAAGCCGGCCGAGGCCGTTCGTGCGAAGCCCGACTCATCGCTCGTCGCTGCGGTTCGTGCGGTGGCCGATGGGAACGCCGACGCCGTCGTGTCGGCCGGAAACACCGGCGCGATGCTCGCTGCTGGCCTGCTGCACCTGCGCCGCCTGCCGGGCGTTGCGCGGCCCGCAATCGCCGTTCCGATCCCTGCTCGTCTGCGCACCACCGTCTTGATCGACGCTGGTGCGAACGCCGACAGCCGCCCCGAGCACATGGTGCAGTTCGGGGTGATGGGCGCGATCTTCGCCAAGGGGATCCTCGGTGTCGAGAATCCTGAGGTGCGCCTCCTGTCGATCGGCGAGGAGCCTGAGAAGGGCGACCAGACGACGATCGAGGCCCACAAGCTGCTTGCCGCCGAGCCGGCGATCAACTTCGTCGGTAACGCTGAAGGGCGCGACCTGCTGCGCGGCACGGCCGACGTGATCGTCGCTGACGGCTTCACGGGGAACATGGCGCTCAAGCTGCTTGAGGGAACGATCAAGGAGCTGCTTGACGCGCTCCGCGAGGAGATCACCGCGACAACGACCGGCAAGGTCGGCGGTCTCCTGATCCGCCCGGCCGCGAAACGGCTCCGTCACAAGCTCGACCCCGAGACCTATGGCGGTGCGTACCTTGTTGGCTTGAAGGGACTCGCGGTGATCGCGCACGGCAGCTCAAGCCGTCGTGCAATCGCCAACGCGATCGCTCTCGCGAGCCGCGGAGTCGAAAATCGCGTGGTTGAGTTTCTTGCTGAAGGCCTTCCGGAGCGCCCCGGCCGCACCGGATCTACTGAAAACGTCCGGGATACGGGTGTATGATCGCCCCGCTGCAGCAGTCCAACGTCAATTCCGAACAATGAGGTGTCATGGCAGCGTCGCGTGAAGAGGTTCTCGAGCGGGTCAAGGAAGTTCTGGTTGAGCAGCTCGGGGTCGAAGAGAGCGAGATCACCGAAGAGGCGAACTTCCAGGACGATCTGGATGCCGATTCGCTGGATCTCGTCGAGCTGATCATGGAGCTCGAGGACCAGTTCGGGATCAAGATCTCGGATGAGGACGCGCAGAAGATCACGACGGTCGGGCAGGCTGTCGACTACGTCTCCGGCCGTCAGTAAGTCGTCGTCTCTCGCTGAGCTGATTGCCGCGCTCCCACCGGAGCGCGTATCAGCCGTCTTTACCCATTCGAGCTGGGCTCCGGCTCGAAGCGACTCATATGAGCGTTTGGAGTTTCTCGGCGACTCGGTTCTCGAGCTCGCCGTCGCCCGAACGCTCTACGAGCGTTTCCCGGAGTTCACCGAAGGGCAGATGGCAAAGCTCCGCTCGCACGTCGTTTCGCGGGCGAGTTGTGCCGAGGTCGCGCGTGAGCTCGACCTCGGAGCGCGGTTCCGACACGAAGGCAAGGGCATCGCTGGGGACGACCTGGAGATGCTTGCCGAGAACCGCAATGTGCTTGCAGCCGTGCTCGAGGCAGCGCTCGCCGCGCTGTTTCTCGAGCACGGCTTCGAGCCGATCGAAGAGGCGGTCGTCAGGGCGTTCGAGCCGCGCATCCAATTTGCGCTCACCCATCAGGTCGATCACAAGACCGAACTGCAGGAGACGCTCGCGCGGCTTGGCCGGTCGGTCACCTATGTGCTTGTGAACGAGGTCGGCCCGCCACATGACCGGACGTTCACGTCGGCGGCGATGATCGATGGCGAGAACGCAGGGGAGGGCACCGGACGGTCGAAGAAGGACGCCGAGCAGGAAGCGGCTCGGCACGCGCTCGAATTTCTCGAGAACGCTGCTTCTGGCGATTAGCAGGGCCTTTCCGCGGCGTCCGCCGGGGCGGTCAAACTTGGCCGTCGCATGCATCTGAAATCGATTCGTCTGCGCGGCTTCAAGTCGTTTG
>OMIZ01000093.1 GCA_900299235.1 Actinomycetota bacterium | reverse complement strand
CTCGCCGACGCGGGCATCGTTGGCCGTCGGCGCGATGGAAACAAGGTCTTCTACGCGATTGCCGACGAGAGCGTGCTCTCGATCTGCGAGACGGTGTGCGGAACCGTTGAGCAGCAGCTTCGCGAACTGCATCGCCTGATCGCTCCCACCGGCTCGCTGCAATGACGCAGCAGACTGGAGTTTCCCTCGGGCCGATCGGTCGGCTCGGACGTGCTGCGGCACGCCACCGTAAGGGTGTCGCCGTGATCTGGCTGTTGGTGATCGTCGGCTTTGGGATCTTCGCTCCTCGGGTGGAGACCGCTCTCTCAGGGGCGGGCTGGGAGGCAAACGGGTCAGAGTCCGTCGCCGTCCGCGCGAGCGTCGACCACCTCTTCGGCGGCCGCTCGAGCTACGCGATCCAGGTGGTGGTGCATGATCCCCGCGCGATCTTTGCCGCACCGGGCTTCCAACAAACGGTCTCAGCCGTCGCCACGGCGCTTCGCTCCGACCCTCGTGTGGCCGGCGTGTCGCTCCCGACCACCGCTGCTGGCGTTTCGCGTGACGGCCATACGGCAGTGCTCGTCGCTGGAGCAGCTGGCGACCCAACCGTGATGGTTCAGGCAGCCGACGATCTGAAGGCAAAGCTGGCACGTCTTGCGGGTAACGGGCAGACCGTCTCGGTGACGGGCGACCCGGGACTGTGGTCAGACTTCAACGCGGCGAATCGCTCCGCGATGATGCGATCTGAGCTCGTGTCATGGCCGGTGACGCTTGCGATCCTGGTTCTCGCCTTCGGCGCATTCGTCGCCGCGAGCTTGCCGCTCCTGCTGACTATCGCAGGACTCGTTGCGGCTGCCGGCTCGCTCTATGCGGTGTCGCAGACCAGCGAGGTGTCGATCTGGGCGATGAACTTTGCGCTCATGTTCGCGCTCGCGCTCGGCATCGACTACGCGCTGTTTATCGTCAACCGTTTCCGCGGCGCCCTCTTCGGATCGCACCTCACGACCGAGGAAGCCGTGGGGGTGACCATGGATACCGCGGGCAAGGCGGTGCTGTTCTCAGGCGCGACCGTGTTGATTTCGCTTTCGGCTGTGATGCTCGTTCCGAGCCCCGCGTTCCGCTCGATGGCGCTCGGGATCATGCTCTCGGTGGTCTTCATTCTCGCGGCAACACTCACATTGCTTCCAGCGGTACTTGGCAAGCTGGGTCCGTCGATCGACCGTGGCGCGCTGCCGTGGGCGCATGCAGGCGAGCATCGCTCACCGCTCTTTGCGCGCTGGGCCGAACTGCTCTGGCGTCACCCGGTCACGTTCGGGGCAACCGCACTCGCGCTGCTCCTCGCACTGTCGCTTCCGATCATCGGGATGCGCACCGGCATGCCGTCGATCAAGGTAATCCCCGCGAGCTCAGGGGCGCGGGTCGGGTATGACCAGGTCACCGCAGCGTTCGGTGTCGGGGCACCGGGGACGTTGCAGATCGTTGGGCCCGCGTCGGAGTTGAGCGCGACCGAACGCCTGCTGCACAACAACCCGGGCATCGCCGCAATCTCGTCCGTGACCCACGACACCGCAGGGTCGCACGTCCTCGTCGAGGCGGTGCCCGAGTCCGGCCCCTCCGATTCCGCGACCGGGTCGACGATTGAGGCGCTCCGCACAGCGTTGCCACCAGGGATGCTCGTCGGCGGTGCGGCCGCCGAAAACCACGACCTCGAACGGGCTTTGAGTACCTCGACGCCAATCGTTCTCGCAACCGTTCTGATTCTCGGATTCCTCCTGCTGCTTGTCGCGTTGCAGGCACCCCTAATCGCTGCGATCGGCGTAATCACGAACCTTCTGGCCGTCGGGGGAGCGTTCGGGGTCGCCCGACTGATCTTCCAGGACGGCCACGGCGCACGACTCCTCGGCTTTGAACCTCAGGGCTTCCTCGACGCATGGGGCCCGGTCTTCTTCTTCGCGATGATCTTCGCCATCTCGATGGACTACACGGTCTTCCTACTTTCGTCCGCTAAGGAGCATTGGGATCGCAGCAACAACGCGCGCGAGGCGATGGTCGGCGGGGTCGCACACTCGGGCCGCGTCGTCTTCGCGGCGGCCGCGGTGATGGTGGCGGTGTTCCTGACGTTCTCGCTCTCGGGGCCGCTTCCACCGAAAGAGATGGGTGTCATCCTTGGCGTTGCGGTACTTCTCGACGCGTTCCTCATTCGCCTCGTCCTGATTCCTGTGACGCTGCGCCTGCTTGGAGCGTCGGCCTGGGCTCTACCCCGAATCCTCCGACGCCTACTGCCAAAGATCACGTTCGGGCACTGACGTTCCGGCACAGCCACACCAGGCGCTACCGTCATGGTGTGCCTTCGCCGTACCGTCTTGCGGGAGCCCGCGCCATCACTGCTGATCTGATCGCGATCGTCATCTTCGCGACGATTGGCCTCCTCGCACACGGCAAGGACATCGGCGTGTCGGGCTATAGCCGTGATGTCCTGACGATCGGCGGCAGCTGGCTCGTCGTTGCTCGTTCCACAGGGCTCTACCGCTCGCCCACGCTCCGCCGGTACCTCACAACGTGGATCGTCGGTGTGACCGCAGGCGTCGCTGTTCGCGCCATCGTTCTCGGCCGAGCGATCAACGGCAAGGAGCTCTCGTTCCTGATCGTCGCGTTGATCTCAACACTGATCTTCACGAGCGTCGTCCGGTCGGTCGTCGACGTGGCGACCTCACGGCGGGTACCTGCGTGAAGCGTCCCGCCGTGATTGTGGCGTTCGTGGCGCTTGCACTCTTCGGCGGAACAGCCGCCTTCCGCCTCACCGCGGCTTCAGGCGACGGCCCCGCACCGCTCCAGGCGCGGGTCGGCCCCGACTACATCATCTCGTTCACCATGGCCGACGGAACGCCGATCACCACGCTCACGGCAGGGACGTACACGATTCATGCGGTCGATACGGAGGTTGAGCACAACTTCCACATCTTCGGGCCTGGCGTCGATCTCTCAACCGGCGCTAACCAGGAGGAAGATGATCTGTGGACGGCCACCTTCCAGAACAACAACGTCTACACCTACCGCTGCGACATCCACCCGACCGTGCTGAACGGCACCGTCACGGTCGGTAACCCCGTCGTCGTCGCGACCGTCGCGGCGCCGCCGCCCCCAACTGCCGTCTCCGCCAAGGGATCCGGGAACGGCAACTCCGCCTTGACCCTCACGGGAACCTTGAACGCCACGGTCTCTGCCACTGGGGCGTTGAAGCTAACCCTCAAGGGGTCGCCCGTGAAGGTCTTGCCGGTCGGGAACTACAAGATCACCGTCACCGACAGCTCGAAGAAGGACGACTTCGTTCTTCGCGACAAGTCCGCTGGCTACTCACAGACGCTTTCAGCCGCAGCGTTCACCGGCACCAAGTCGACGACGATCGAGATCGCCGCCGGCGCCTGGGACTTCTTCTCAAACGCGCATCCGTCCGTCCACACCTCCTTCACCGCGAAGTAGGAGCCGAGTGATCGCGAACGACTGGGATCGCCTCCGTACCCTGCCGGTCACGATCGAAGCGGTCTCGACGCGCGTGCTCGAGCGTCAGGTCTCGGCCGATTTCACACGCTTGACGACGGTGGTCGAGCTTGCGGGCGACACCTTCGTAGGAGTGGGCGAGGACGTTACCTACGACGGCGCCGAACATGCGCCCGTCCGTTTCCCCTCCCCACGCCTCGCTGGAACGTGGACGCTGGAATCGCTCTCAAAGCACCTCGACGGCTTCGACCTCTTCCCGGCGGGCGAGCCTCAGCAGGCGGCCTACCGCGACTACCGCCGCTGGGCTTTCGAGTCGGCCGCGCTTGATCTCGCACTCCAGCAGGCCGGGCATTCACTCGCGGAGGCGGTGGGCCGCACCCCTGCACCCATTCGCTTCTGCGTTTCGACACGAGCGTCGTCACTCTCGCCGCTCCTCGAGCTCTACCCTGATACGCGGTTCAAGCTCGACGCGTCGCCCGAATGGGACGCCACGTTCATCGAAAGCCTCGCAGACCTTGAGGCTGTCGACGTCGTCGACCTGAAGGGCGCCTATAGCGGCACGGTCGTCGATCTCGCGCCCAATGCTGAGCTGTACCGACGCATCGCCCAAGGTCTCCCGGAGGTCTGGATCGAGGATCCCGGCCTGACACCCGAGACCGATGCAGTACTGGCACCGTACCGCGACCGGTTCACCTGGGATGCACCGATCCACAGCTGGGCCGACGTCGAGGCGCTGCCGCATGTTCCGCGCTGCCTCAACTCAAAGCCGTCGCGTTTCGGAACGCTGGAGCGACTCTTTACCTTCTACGCCCGCTGCGCTGAGGAAGGGATCGCGCTCTACGGCGGCGGCCAGTTCGAGCTGGGGCCTGGCCGCGGCCAGATTCAGCTGCTCGCGTCGCTGTACCACCCCGACGGCCCGAACGACACCGCCCCTGCTGGCTACAACGCACCCGAGCCTGTCGCCGGACTCGAAACGAGCCCGCTGCCGCCGCACCCTGCCGCAACCGGCTTCCGCCGGGTCGTGCTGGCAGCCGCGCTCGCCCTATGACGTAGCCGCGCGGGCCTTCGTCAGGGCCCGGATCAGCGCGGTCTCTTCAATACGGT
>OMIZ01000092.1 GCA_900299235.1 Actinomycetota bacterium | reverse complement strand
AGGGCACGTCACGGAGGCCCAGTGTGCGAGCCACGACGAGACGCTGGCGGCCGGCGATGATGCGGTAGCGACCGCTGTGACGCTGTACCAACAGCGGTTCGAGAATGCCGTGCCGTTTGATCGAGTCGACCAGCGCTGGCGATGGGGCGTCATCCGATCTCGAGTCGAAGTTCTCGATCGCGTGAGTGGAGATCGCTTGGACAGTCACGATTTGTGGCGTGGCGTCGAGTTGCTCCACGTAGTGTGCGTCGGCGCGCATCCGGAACGCAGGCGGCAACCCTTCGCGCAGGGCGCGACCCTGTTCGGAGGGAACGAGCGACTCGGGAGCATCGTCGAGATTCGAGAAAGCGTCAGCAGCGAATGAGGGAGGAAGCGGGCGTTCACGGTCGGACACGTTGTAACCACCTTGGAGTCGAGAGCGTTGAAGCGCAGCAAGTTTATCCGGTCGCAGGGCCCTCCGAACAGGTCAGAGGAGAAATCGTTCTCGTTGACTACCAGGTAGAACAAAGTCGGACGTTGCGCAGACTTAAGACACTGAATGCGCAGACGAAAGGCAACACTTCGGATCGTGGTTCACACCGTTCGTCCGCAAAGCATTCGCACGCAAGGAGTCGCCGCGTAGGAATGATTCAAGTACACATTGCGCGAAGTGTAATGACCTGCGGCATCGGCCTTGCGGAAAATGCGCCGCATGCAACTCCTGCGAACCAGCAGCTTTGGCAATGCGGTGTGGATCGCCTTTGTGGCGACGCAGGCGGCTGACGGAGTGTTGACGTATCTCGGCATGCACACGTTTGGTGCAGGCAGCGAGGGCAATCCAATCGTCGCGTGGTACATGAGTCTCCTGGGTGCTGGAAGTGCACTCCTGGGCGCCAAGGGTCTCTCAGTGGCCTGTGCCGCCTTCCTCCATCTACAGGGCAGGCATCTGCTGGTTGCGGTCTTGACAGGGCTCTGCCTGTCGGCTGCCGTGGGCCCCTGGATCACTCTGTTGTGGGGTTGATCGCGGCTAGAATCTGGCAGTGCTCTTCTTCGAGCTCTTCCCGTTCTTCATCACGATCGTTGCCACGGCGATCGCGATCGCGCTCTTCGTCGTTGGCCGCCGCCGCCGGGACGAACCAGAGCGGTCGATTGAAATGCCCGACCCATCACGGGACGAGCGCACAACGGGCCGTCGGTTCACCCGACCGAGCATGCGAAGTTGACAGGTGCGGACACGTGTCGCGCAGGTCGAGCCCTAGAAATTGAAGAGGTCGTCGAACGCCTTTCTGGCGTTGTCAGTGCGAGGCACAGTGGTCTCGCGCTCGACCGTCGTTCGCGGTGAGAAGAACTCGCACGAGTTACGCAGGTTCTTTGGCGTAACCCGGGCCGGAATCTTCTCCATGCACTCGAATCGACTTCCTGGGTCGAATGAGGTGCACTGGGAGCAGGAACGCAGATCGACCCCGCAGCGAGGACACGTGCTGTCCATCCGGACCTCATCGGTGCCGGCGTGGCCGCATTGAGCGCAGCGTACAACCTGCCGGAAGCCCGGCATGTTGATCTTCCTGGGGCCGTCTTGAGAGAGTCGTCGGGTACCGGCGGGCGCACCTGGCTCCGGCGCCTTCTTGGCTGGAGCAGACGGTCGGTCGCGGTCGTCGTCCTGGTAGCCGCGCAGCTTGTACTTGCGGTCGCTCATATGACAGGTGGTGCTGATCGTGGGGGATTCTACAGGAGCTCGAGGTCTGATGGCGCCGGGAACGACTGCGAGGAGCACGGTCCCCGCAACGCCACGTTGTAGGTCACATGCCAGATTGGCCGTTCCTTGATCCTTTTTTCACAACGTGGTACAACCGCGTTTGACCGCGGGTAATGAACGCTAACTAGGAGGCTACCGCCTTCTCGGCTCGCGCCGGGCACACATCGATGTCGCAGATATTCCGCCGCAGTGCCAATACGGTTTCGAAGTTCAGCATTTTCGGGCTCCTGTCTCTTGTTGGCGGCCTGGTCTTGCTGGCGATGATTCTGGGTCGCTCGTCATACGTGACGCGCCAGGGTGAATTCATCGAGCAGCCGGTCCAGTTCAGCCACTTGCATCACGTGCTCGATGATGGGATCGACTGTCGCTACTGCCACACGTCGGTCGAGACGTCGGCCTTCGCTGGCATCCCGCCCACCAAGACGTGCATGAACTGTCACTCGATCCTCTTCTCGAACACCAGCTACCTGGAGCCGGTGCGCGCGAGCTTCCGGGACGACAAGCCGCTGCACTGGATTCGTGTGCACGACCTTCCCGATTTCGTCTACTTCAACCACAGCATTCACGTGAAGAAGGGGATCGGGTGCGAGACCTGCCATGGTCGCGTCGACCGGATGCCGCTCATGTATCAGCAGAACTCGCTCCAGATGGAGTGGTGCATCGAGTGCCACAGGAATCCCGAGAAATACGTCCGTCCGCGCAGCGAGATTACGACGATGGGGTACCGTCCAGCGGTCCCGCAGGAGGTACTGGGTCCCCAGCTCGTCAAGGAATACGGAATTCACGGCAACACTAGCTGTTCGACGTGCCACCGGTGAGCGATCCGCACATGACCGAACCGACGAAGATCGAGGCGCTTCGTAGCCGACTCGATGCAACACGAGGGCGGGAGTACTGGCGCAGTCTCGAGTCGCTGGCCGAGACTCCCGAGTTCATGGAGTTTCTCCATCGCGAGTTCCCGAACAACGCGTCCGAGTGGCTCGATCCGGTCGGTCGAAGAGGCTTCCTGAAACTCATGGGTGCGTCGCTGGCCCTGGCCGGCGTCAGTGCCTGTACGCGACAGCCGAACGAGGAAATCGTTCCGTACGTGCGCCAGCCGGAGGAAGAGGTTCCCGGCAAGCCGTTGTTCTTCGCGACCGCGATGCCCATGGGCGGTTCCGGTCTGGGACTTCTGGTGGAAAGCCACGAGGGCCGTCCGACGAAGATCGAGGGCAACCCCGACCATCCCTCCAGCCGCGGTGCGACGGACCTGTTCGCCCAGGCGTCGATCCTCGGGCTGTACGACCCCGACCGTGCCCGTACATTGACGGACCGCGGAGCCATTCGCCCGTTCGGCGAGTTCGCCAACGCGATGCACACGATCGTCGCCGCGCAGCAGGCCAAGCAGGGAGCCGGCATTCGGTTGCTGACAGAGACGGTTGCGTCGCCGACGCTGGCCGCCCAGATTCGTGAACTGCTCGGCAAGCTTCCGCAGGCGAAGTGGGTCCAGTGGGAACCGTACGGACGACACAACGCCCGCGAGGGAAGTCGGTTGGCCTTCGGCGAATACGTCGATGCCCAGTACTCGGTCGACAAAGCCGACGTCATCCTGTCCTTGGACTCCGATTTCCTCTGCACGGGTGCATCCGGCGTCCGGCATTCCAGAGCGTTCGCGGCGCGCCGACGCCTCGAGGCCCAGGGTGTTCAGCTCAATCGGCTCTATGCCGTCGAGAGCACGCCGACCAACACGGGTACTCGCGCTGATCACCGACTGCCGCTCAAGGCCAGCGAGATCGGTGCCTTTGCTCGATCCTTGGCGTCGCAGCTCGGCGTGTCCGGTGTCTCGGGAGGGACGCTGCCTGCAGCCGCGACCACGTGGTTGGCGGCTGTCGCGAAGGATCTGCAGGCGAATCGTGGCAAGAGTCTGGTGATCGCCGGCGATGGCCAGCCCGCGGCCGTGCACGCGCTCGCGCATGCCATGAACGACCTGCTGGGCAATGTCGGCGCCACGGTGGTGTACACGCAGACCGCCGAGGCCGAGCCGGCCGATCAGCGCGCGGCGCTGCAGGCACTCGTGGCGGACATGAATGCCGGATCGGTCGAGTTGCTCGTCGTGCTCGGCGGAAACCCCGTCTACACGGCACCTGCGGATCTCGCCTTCGCCGACGCGATGAAGAAGGTGGGAACGCGAGTTCATCTGAGTCTGTACGAGGATGAAACCTCTGCGCTCTGTCACTGGCAGATTCCGGAGGCGCACTTCCTCGAAAGCTGGAGTGACGTGAGAGCCGACGACGGCACCGTCACGATCATTCAGCCGCTCATTGCACCGCTCTACGACGGGAAGTCCGCCCACGAGGTCGTGGCCGCCCTATCCGGCGCCGAGCGGCCCGCCTACGACCTGGTGCGGGCGCACTGGTCTGGAGCGAAGGCCGCACCGCCTGCCGCCGCTCCGGTGGCCGCTGGAGTTGTCACAGCCGCTGCGCCTGCCCAGGCAGCCGCACCGGCGGCACCGGCACCGAAGGCCGCTGGAGAGAGCAGTTTCGATCGCGGGTGGCGCAAGTGGCTCCACGACGGTGTGGTTGCGGACACGGCGTTCTCCCCGAAGACCGTCACGCTGAAGTCTGATGTTGGTGCGCAGGTGGGCGCCACTGCCGCGGCTCAGGGGCTCGAGGTGGTCTTCCGTCCTGATCCGACGGTGCACGATGGTCGCTTCGCGAACAACGCCTGGCTGCAGGAGCTGCCGAAGTCCCTCACGAAACTCACCTGGGACAACGCGGCTCTCATCGCTCCCGCCACCGCGGACCGCTTGCGGTTGATCAGCGGCGACCTCGTCGAGTTGAAGCAGGGCAGCCGCACCGTGACCGTGCCCGTCTGGCTGGCGCCGGGACAGGCGCAAGACACCCTGACGTTGTTCGCGGGCTACGGTCGCACGCGCGCGGGGCGCGTGGGCAATGGCATTGGCTTCGACGTCAACCCGCTCCGAACCACCGCGGCCCAGGATGTCGTGACCGGTGTTGAGCTCACCAAGACTGGCGATAGCTATCAGCTCGCGTGCACCCAGGATCACTGGGCACTCGAGGGACGCAACCTGATCCGCGTGGCGACGAAAGCTGAATTCGAGGAAGACCGCGAGTTCGCGCCGAAGATGGACGAAGAGTTCGCCCATCCGCTCACGATGTACAAGCAGGAGTACAAGTACGACAACTATGCCTGGGGCATGACGATCGACCAGAACGTCTGCACCGGCTGCAACGCCTGTGTCGTGGCCTGCGTGTCGGAGAACAACATCCCGGTAGTCGGCAAATCGCAGGTGCTCAACGGCCGCGAGATGCACTGGCTGCGCATCGACCGGTACTACACCGGCAACATCGACACGCCGGACACGTATCACCAGCCGATGCCGTGTCAGCAGTGCGAGAACGCCCCCTGCGAGGTGGTCTGCCCGGTGGCCGCCACGACACACAGCGACGAAGGCCTGAACGACATGGTCTACAACCGCTGTGTCGGCACGCGCTACTGCTCGAACAACTGCCCGT
>OMIZ01000091.1 GCA_900299235.1 Actinomycetota bacterium | reverse complement strand
GGCCCCAATGACAAACCACGAGTCCAAGCTCAACCCCGGGCTGTGGGCGGTGATTTCGATCGTGTTCGTGATCGCGACCGTCGCCACATTCGCCTCCTACATGCCGAAGTCGGCTCCGCACTGGGTCGAGCTCGTCCTGCTCGGGCTCGGTGCGCTGAGCTACCTCGTTGCGGTCGTGACGCTCGTTTCGACGCGCGTGTTCGCGTGGTCGACCTTCCTGGGTGTCGCCAAGCCTGCATTCCTCGCCGTGCTGGCGTCGACGGGTGTGATCGAGTTCGCGTTTCTCTACGACAAGACCCGCGGCTTCACGCTCGTGATCCTGACGCTCGGACTCGTGGTCGTCGCGCTCGCGCTGCCGCTGATCCTTGCGTACTCGGTCGCACGGCACGTACCGGATCGCAGCTAGTCGACCTCGTCAACACGCGCGGCGCTACGTTGTCAGCAATGAAGGTGGAGATCTGGTCCGACGTCGTTTGCCCGTGGTGCTACATCGGCAAGCGGCACTTCGAGCAGGCGCTCGCGCGGTTCGACCATCGCGACGAGGTCGAGATCGTCTGGCGCAGCTACGAGCTCGACCCAACCGCGCCGCCGGTGCGTGAGGGGACGACGGCCGACTACCTCTCGGCGAAGTACGGCTGGTCGAAGGAGCAAGTTGACCAGGCGCACGAGCGTGTCGAGGGAATCGCCGCCCAGGCCGGTCTCGACTATCACCTCGACAGCACGCGTGGCGGCAACAGCTTCGACGCCCACCGGCTGCTGCACCTCGCCGCCGAGGTCGGCAAACAAGACGCCCTCAAGGAGGCGTTCCTGCGCGCGTACTTCACCGACAACGAGGCGGTCGGCGATCACGCCGCGCTCACGAAGGTCGCAGTCGCGGTCGGGCTCGATGAAGCTGAGGTGATGGAGACGCTTGCGAGCGACCGCTTTGCCGACGCCGTGCGTGAGGACGAGCAGCGCGCGCGACTCCTTGGGATCAGTGGCGTCCCGTTCTTTGCAATCGACGAGGCCTACGGCATCTCGGGTGCGCAGCCCGCCGACCACATGTTGGCCGCGCTTGAACACGCGTGGAACGCCCACGCGGCCGCCTAACCGCCCGGCTACCCTCACCGCGCGATGTGTTTCGAACTCGACTCTGAACCGCCGATTCCGCGGATCGCGGGTGCCTCGGTCTCACATCGCGACCTGACGCTCACCTCGGCAGACGGCACGGAATTTGCCGCGTTCCTGGCTGAACCCGATGTCGCGAACGGCATCGGCATCGTCGTGCTCCCGGACGTGCGCGGGCTCTACCACTTCTACGAGGAGCTCGCCCTGCGGTTTGCCGAGCGGGGCTACACCGCGATCGTGTTCGACTTCTTCGGGCGGCTCGCGGGTGCCTCGAAGCGCGACGACGACTTTCCGTACATGGAGCTCTACCCGAAGATCCGCGCGCAGCACGTGCGTGACGACGTTGCCGCATCGGTCGAGGTGCTCCGCGGCATCGATGGTGCCACTGACCGTGGCCTCTTCACTGTCGGGTTCTGCTTCGGTGGCCGGCACTCGTGGCTTGCAGCGGCGGGCGGCCATGATGTCACCGGGGCGATCGGCTTCTACGGTTTTCCTGCCGAGCGCTTCGATGAGCTCGGCCCGACCGAGCTGGCAGGCACGCTCGCGGCGCCGTTGCTCGCTCTGCAGGCCGGTGTCGACGAGCGCATCACACCTGAGATCAACGCGGCCTTCGAGCAGGCGCTCACCGCTGCAGGTGTCGAGCACGAGCTCGTCGTCTACGACGGCGCGCCCCACAGCTTCTTCGATCGGCGCCAAGAAGACTTTGCCGAAGCCTCTGACGATGCGTGGCGTCGCGTGCTTGCGTTCATCGAAACGCACGCTCGCTAACGCCTCCGTCGCGTCCGCTACCCTGAGTCCACGCGGCAGCACGATGGGTGTGCCTGCCTCCCGGCGCTGACGTCGGAACGCCCTCGCTGCTGAGGGCAACCCCCTCCTCAAGGGGACATGAGCCTCGCGCTCACGGGCAACGACGCCCGAACCATTTCGTCGTTCCACCCGTCTGCCGTGATCTCACTCAACGTCTTCGCACAACCCTCAACGCTTGCGTCACACCTCGTGTGGCCAGACCTTCGGCGCGACGCGGCGCCGGGGAACACGGGTTCAGCAGCTGCACTCCGGAGGAAGTCCCGACCGCCTAGCGGCCTCTCGCGTGCGCGCATGACCCGTACGGACCGTCCAACCGCCGGCGCTTCTCCCTCCATCCCCTCGGGGGAGCGCCGGCGGCAGGCGGCTTGCCGCCCGCGCTAGAGTCACACGCATGGAACTGCGGACACTCGGACGCACCGGGGTCGCCGTCTCGCCGCTCTGTCTCGGCGCGATGATGTTCGGCGACTGGGGCAACCGTGACCACGACGAATCGGTACGCATCATCCACGCGGCCCTCGACGCGGGCATCAACTTCATCGACACCGCAGACGTCTACTCGGCGGGTGAGTCGGAGGAGATCGTCGCGAAGGCCCTGAAGGGGAAGCGCGACGAGGTGATCCTCGCGACGAAGGTTCACTTCCAGATGGGCGAGGGCGCGAACCGTGGGGGCAACTCGCGGCGCTGGATCTTCCGTGAGGTCGAGGCGAGCCTCAAGCGGCTCAATACCGACTGGATCGACCTGTACCAAATCCATCGTCCCGACGCGACCACCGACATCTCTGAGACGCTCGGGGCACTGACTGATCTCGTGCGCCAGGGCAAGGTGCGCTACCTCGGCTGCTCGACGTTCCCTGCCCGTGAGATCGTCGAGTCGCAGTGGGTGGCGGAGAAGCGCAACCTCGAGCGGTTCGTATGCGAGCAGCCGCCGTACTCGCTGCTCGTCCGCCAGATCGAGACCGAGGTGCTGCCGGTTATCGGTGACTACGGCATGGGGGCGATCACCTGGAGCCCGCTCGCTGGTGGGTGGCTCGCTGGCGGCTACCGACTTGGGCAGCCGCAACCGCCGAGCACTCGGTCGGGACGGATCCCGGGTCGCTTCGACATGTCGCTCGCTGTCAACCAGCGGAAGCTTGAAGCTGTTGAACAGTTCACGCTGCTCGCGGAGGAGGCCGGTCTCACGCTGATCCAGCTTGCGATCGCGTTCGTGCTTGAGCATCCGAACGTCACCTCGGCGATCATCGGGCCGCGCACGATGGAGCAGCTCGAGTCACAGCTTGCAGCGCAGGATGTTCGGCTTAGCGCAGACATCCTCGATCGGATCGACGAGATCGTCGCGCCGGGCGTCACGATCAACCCGGTCGACAGCGGTTTCATTCCGCCCTCGCTCTCTCCCGCCGCGCGCCGTCGCGCGTAGAGCGATCGGCCACCCCGCCGGCTTGACCGGCAGGGGTGATCGACCGGAGCGTCAGGCTGGCCCAGCCGGGGCTGGGGGCCCGCCGAGGTCTTCCTGCGCGAGGAGGAACTCCTCGCGTCCAACCTCGCCGCGGGCGTAGCGAAGTCGCAGCAGTGTCAGCGGATCGAGTGCGGCGGGAGCACCACCGCTCGGTACGTGCACGGCTGGTAGAGCGTGTGAGTAGCGCCGGCCGAGGTAGAACGCCGCAAGGACGACGAGCGCCAACAGAACGAGCATCAGAATCATCCATCCAATCGGGTGGTCGGCATGTTCATGGAATCGCTGAAACGCATTCGGATCCATCATTCCGCCGCCACGTCCATAGCCGGGTTGCATCATGTGTGGGTCATCTCCTCGTTGATGCCTGCGTACGCACAGGGTCGCTCCGATAATTGCGCGAACGCATCAGGAAAAGGCCGCAACGGGCAACTTCTTAGGAACTTCTACGCTTTGGGGGTGGCGAACGGACGCGCGTGGCTCCTTTCCTGATCCTCCTGCTCGGTGCCGGGTGCCTCTCCCTGCTTCGCTCCGAACGGTTCGACCGCCTCGACCCGGTTCGTGCTCGGTGGGCTGCGTTTGAGCCGCGTGCGCGCCAGTACGTGCGAAGCGCGCCAGCAACCTTCATGTACCTCTTCGTGCTGCTTGTCACCACATGGGTGCTGCAGAACTCAAGTACGCGGCTTGGCAACCGGCTGCTGCTTGAGCAGAGCACGAACATTCATGAGCTCAGTCGGCAGCCCGTACGGGTGGTTGTTGCGAGCGCGTTCTTCGTGCCCGACATCTGGGAGTTCTTCTCGTGGGTGATTCTGTTCGTGCTCTTTGTCGCGCCGCTTGAGCATCGGATTGGCTCTGCCCGCTCCGCTGGCGTGTTTGTGTTTGGACATGTCGGATCGACGGTGCTCACCGCCATCGGGCTGTGGTTCGCAATCAAGTCCGACCTCGTTGAGAAGTCAGTCGTGAACGCCCGCGATGTCGGCGCGAGCTACGGGTTCGTCGCGCTTGCGGTGTGCGTCGCGATGGGTCTTGCGGGTCGTGCCCGACTTCTCGGCTTTGCAGCGCTCGTGGTCGGCATCGGTGGCGATCTCGCACTCACCCAGGGCTACACCGCGCTCGGCCATGTGGTCGCGTTCGGGTTGGGGCTCGGTATCGCTCCCCTCGTGTGGCGGAGCACGCCTTCCACAGAAACTTCTTAGGGTCGTCTCAGGCAGCTCTCACGCGGCGACACGAAGCTGCGGGCATGAACACACGCAAAGCAGCCCTCTCACTCGCTGGCCTCTCAGCCCTCGCCGCACCTGCCGGCAACGCCTGGGCCGCCGCGCACGCAACCTCCCCCGCAAAGACCGTCACCACCACTCTGAAGGTCAATGGCTCCGTTGAGCAGGCCTCTCGCTGGGGTGACACACAGGTGTCGATCACCGTCAAGAAGACCGTCACGACCGTTGGGTCGAAGAAGACCACTGCGATCAAGATCCTGAAGGTCGACGTACCCGTCTACCCACAGCACACAGACCGTTCGATCTACATCAACCAGCAGGCGATTCCGTACCTGACGCAGGAAGCAGTGCAGGCGCAGTCGGCGAATATCCAGCTCATCTCTGGGGCCACCGATACGTCCTACGCATTCGCCTACTCGCTGCAGTCGGCGATCCTGCAGGCCAAGAAGTAGCCGCTACTGCGAGGCCGGTGACATCCCGATGGTCGGCGCGATCGGGGCGGCGGGATGATGAACGCGTGCCCATTCGGGCCTTCCGCCACGACTCAGCGGCACGAGGTCCATTCCGTCAGGGGTGTTCAGGCGATCCGGCCCGGTACCCGGTAGGCCGCTGACGCCGTACTGCCAGACGATCCTCTTGGTTGCGGGATCGAGGATGACGACGCGGTCGCGAAAGTCGTCGTTGATAGCGATGAATCCGTTTGGAAGCATCGCTGCGAGTGACGGATGGTCGAGTTCGCCCGGGCCGGACGACGGGGCGTACCGCCACAGCGTGTGGCCGAAGCGATCCATGATCACCACCGCTCCGGGACGTGTGTAGTCGGCGAGCAGCACGTGGCCGTTCGGCAGCGGCTGGGGATCGGAGGGGTAGCTGACGGGCGCGACCGCCGACCAGAGCAGACGTCCGCTGGCGGTGAAGCGATCGACGTGGTGGCCGGGGATCTCACTCACAAGCAACCCGCCATCGACGAGTGGCGTGTCGCCGTTCACTGCGCCGAGCGTTGCCGGTGGGTGGTGCGAGCAGACGCCGGTCGTCCCGATCTGTCGCACGATGCGATGGCTGCGGATCCAGAGGATGCGGCAGTTGTACGCGTCGGCGACAACGATCTCTCCGTTCGGCAATGGATACGCGTCGTCGGGCGTGTTCAGATGGCCGGGCGAGTGCCCTCGGGCTCCGGGCACGCCATAGAGGTGAGTCAGGGTGTGGCGTGCAATCCCGATCCTGACGATCGTGTGCGACTCCTCCTCGTTCGCGACGATCGCGGTGCCGCCCGAGGCAACAAACGAGTCATCGTTGAAATGGAGCGCCTTGCCAGCGCGAAGGTCACGCGCGTTCGGGAAGCTCCAGAGGATGCGGTGTGCCGCATCCACGAGCAGCATGCGATTGTTGCCGCGATCGGCGATGAGGAGCGCCCCAGGGAGCGCCTCAGCGCGTACGGAGTGGTGGTGCACCGAGCGGCGAACCGCTCTGATGGTCGCCCTGACTTCTTTTGGACGGTCGAGTGCGAGGTACGAAAGCCCGCTGACCATCATGGTGACGATCGCGATCAGGCCGAACCGTCGGAGCTTGATGCGTGCGCTTCGTGGGTTCCTGCGTGGTGGACGGCCCCCCGTCATGGGAGAAGAGTTTCACCGGCCGATGAGGCGGGGGTGAGAGCACCAATCGACGGTTAATGCAACCTCTACGCACCGCTCACAGCTCTCTCATGTGAGTGCGGGAGACTCCGGCCACGCTCGCTCGCTTCGACCACGAGGCTGGGGCGGCGGCAAGAACGGCACACCGAGGTCGGGCGGCCTGCCTGCCCTGCCCGACCTCGGTTCCGTTCTTACTCGGGCTAGAGCAACGGGGGCGAAAGAGTGGTTGCGAATGCATGACATCGTCGTGATGTGGTCGCTCGTAGCGGGCGTCGCATTCATTACGTGGCTCACGTTGGGGCGGCCGTGATCGCCCGACTTGTCGCGGCTCTTCGCGTGCTCTTCCGTCGCGAGCCGACCCGATACCCGTAGCAACGACGCGGTGTTGCTTTTTGGCAACACCCGTACTAGGATCGCTCTCGTGAAGGCAGGTACGGTACGAGTCGCGGGCGTCGATGCGACACACGGTGGATGGGTCGCAGTGATCCTCGAAGACGGCCGGTTTGCAGGCGACGCACACCTGCGTCCGATCGACGGCGACTTTGGCGAACTCGCCGACTGTTCGGTCATCGCGATCGATATCCCGATC
The DNA here is from genome assembly GCA_900299235.1 of Actinomycetota bacterium. Lineage (GTDB taxonomy): Bacteria > Actinomycetota > Thermoleophilia > Gaiellales > Gaiellaceae > PALSA-600. Next base: position 4,826 of record OMIZ01000091.1, on the reverse strand, counting down.
GGCTATGGCCCACGGCTTGCCGATGCTGCCGCACGGACGTTCCTTCGAGGTGCGCCGTCGACCGTCTTCACGACGCCCACTCGCAAGCAACTCGAGGCGCCCTTTGGTCCCGGCCTCGGAGTATCGGCCCAGGCGCATGCGCTTGGGCCGCGGATCATCCACGTCACGTCGCTCGCTGTCACCGACAAGCGCTTCTACGAAACCCACCCCGAGGTCTCGTTCGAGACGATGAACGGCGGTGCTCGACTCGGGTTTCGCAAGAAGTCGTTCGGTGGCATGGAGGAGCGTCGAGCGCTGCTGGCAGCTGCCGGAATCGACCTCTCAGGTCTCGGCGACTCCCGCGCCGTCCCCGTCGACGACGTCCTCGACGCCGCCGCTTGCGCATGGACTGCCAGCCGCATTGCGGCCGGTGCTGCCCTCTCGCTGCCCTCCCCGCCCGAGCAGCGAGAGGGGCGCGCCGTCGCGATCTGGTACTGACAGCGACAAATTCCTGCACGTTGCGGAGATGTCGCGGGCGGCGCGATCGTGGTGTCAGGAGGTGGTCGTACACTGACCCTCCCTGATGGCTGACTCACCGTTTGTACACCTCCACGTTCACTCGGAGTACTCGATTCTCGACGGTGCGTGCCGGATCCCTGATCTCGTTTCGCGTGCGGCGCAGTTCGAGATGTCGGCGGTCACACTCACCGATCACGGCTCGATGGCCGGCGCGGTTCAGCTCTTCAAAAATGCCAAGGGAACAGGCGTCAAGCCGATCATTGGCTGTGAGGTCTACGTCGCTGACGACCGCCACGCCCAGGCCAAGGGCTACGCCCACCTGACGCTGCTCGCATCCGACAACGTCGGCTACGCGAACCTGATCAAGCTCTCAAGCCTCGGCTACCTCGAGGGCTACTACTACAAGCCGCGCGTTGACTGGGATCTCCTCTCCAGCCACAGCCAGGGGATCATCGCGCTCTCGGGTTGTCTCTCTGGTCGTGTCAGTCGTGCGCTTGAGGAGAACCGCGAAGGCGACGCGCACGCCGAGCTCGATCGGCTCGCCCAGATCTTCGGCCGCGACAACACCTATGTCGAGCTCCAGAACGCCCACCTCGAAGTGCAGGCGCGGATCCTGCCGCAGCTCGTCGACCTTGCGAAGGCTGCCGGGCTGCCGACTGTCGCGACAGGTGACGTCCACTACCTTCGCCACGAAGATGCGCGCGCCCATGAGGCGCTGCTCTGCATCCAGTCGGGCGACTCGCTGAAGAACCCCAATCACTGGAAGTTCGACACCGACCACTTCTACTTCAAGTCGGCGGCCGAAATGGCGCTCGACTTCCCCGGCCACGACGAGGCGATGCGACGCACGCTCGAGATCGCCGAGCGCTGCAACGTCGAGCTCGCCCTCGGCAACATCCTGCTGCCGCACTTCCCAACGCCGGACGGTCGTGACGCGTTCGAGTACCTCGTCGAGCTGTGCGAGCGCGGCCTCGCCAAGCGCTACGGCGACGTGACGCCCGAGCTGATTGAGCGGCTGCAGTTTGAGCTGAAGACGATCAAAGAGATGGGCTTCGCTGACTACTTCCTGATCGTTGGCGACTTCGTGAGCTTCGCCAAGCGCAACGGCATCGGCGTCGGCCCGGGCCGTGGCTCGGCCGCAGGAAGCATCGTCGCCTACTGCCTCGAGATCACCGACATCGACCCGATTCGGTACGACCTGCTCTTCGAGCGCTTCCTGAATCCGGGCCGGAAGTCGATGCCTGATATCGACATCGACTTCGCGGTCGATGGCCGCGAGCACGTGATCAATTACGTCGCCGAGAAGTACGGCCGCGATCGCGTCGCCCAGATCATCACGTTCTCGACCATGGCGGCTCGTGCCGCCATCCGCGATGCAGGGCGTGTGCTTGAGATTCCGTACGGCGTTGTTGACCGCATCGCCAAGCTGATCCCTGAAGGCCCGGGGCAGTCTCTCACCGAGAACATGAAGCCTGGCCAGGAGCTTCGCAAGGCAGCCGATACCGACCCGGTCGCGCGCGAGATCATCGATCTCGCACAGCCGCTTGAAGGGCTGACGCGCGCCGACTCGATCCACGCGGCTGGCGTCGTGATCGGAGCTGAGCCGCTGATCAACGTCGTGCCGTTGCAACAGAAGGGCGCCGACTCCGAAGTCGTCACACAGTTCCCCATGGGTGATGTTGAAGCCCTCGGGCTGCTCAAGATGGACTTCCTCGGTCTGCGCAACCTTGACGTAATCGATAAGGCCGTCGCGCTCATCGGTGGCGGTCTCGACATCACAACGCTGCCGCTTGACGACAAGAAGACCTACGAGATGCTGGCTCGCGGCGAGGCAACGGGTGTCTTCCAGTTCGAGTCGTCGGGCATGCGCGAGGCGTTGCGCCAGGTCAAGCCAACCGAGTTCGAAGACCTCATCGCGCTCGTGGCTCTCTACCGGCCGGGGCCGATGCAGTACATCCCGAACTACGCCGCCCGGAAGGCCGGGCGCGAAGCGGTCACCTTCCTCGACCCGCGACTGAAGGCGATCACGGGCGGCACGTACGGCATCTCGATCTACCAGGAGCAGTCAATGGAGATCGCCAAGTCGATTGGCGGCTTCTCTCCGGCCGAGGCCGATGACCTGCGTAAGGCGATCGGCAAGAAGATCCACGAGCTGATGGCGTCGCTCAAGGACAAGTTCATCGAGGGTGCGGTCGCAAACAACACCACCGATTCGGTCGCGCGGCAGCTGTGGGATGACATCGAGAAGTCACAGGACTACTCGTTCAACAAGTCGCACGCCGCCTGTTACGCGCTGATCTCGTATCGCACGGCCTGGCTGCGAGCCAACCACCCGTGCGAGTACATGGCTGCCCTCATCAGCTCGGTCATGAACACGAAAGACAGGGTGCCGTTCTACGTCAACGCGTGTCATGAGCTCGGCATCGACGTGCTCCCTCCCGACGTCAACGAGTCGCAGATGGACTTCGCCGTCGTTGGCGGCAAGATCCGCTTCGGGCTCAACGCCGTGAAGGGTGTGGGCGAGCTCGCGTGTCGCACGATCATCCGTGCGCGCGAGGAAGGCGGGGCGTTCGAGTCGATCTGGGACTTCACCGAACGCGTCGATCCGTCGGTCGTCAACAAGCGCGCGCTTGAGTCGCTCGTGAAGTGCGGGGCGATCCCCGGCTCCCGCAAATCCGCCCTCGCGGTGCTTGAGCAGGCGCTCTCGTACGGGCAGAAGCAGCAGGCCGACCGCCTCGCCGGGCAGGCATCGATCTTCGACCTTGGCGATGGGCCATCCGAGGCTGCAGCGCCACGCCACCATCCCGCGCTCTCGCCCGAGGAGTTCGAGAAGAGCGATCTGCTGCGGATGGAGAAGGAGACGCTTGGCCTCTATGTCTCGGAGCACCCCTTGAACGAGCTGCGCGACGATATGCGGCGCAAGACCGACGCCTCGCTTGCCGAGCTCGACCGCCGTCGCGACGGCGAGGTGGTGACGATCGGCGGAATCGTCAGCAACGTCAAGCAGATGATGACCAAGCGCGGCGAGCAGATGGTGTTCCTCCAACTTGACGACGTCACGGGCGGTGTTGAGATCGTCGTGTTCTCGAACACGTACGAGCGTGCGCGCGAACTCTGCGTCGAGGACAGGATCCTGATCATCAAGGGCAAGATCGACCACAAGGAAGGCGAGACGAAGCTCGTAGCGCTTGAGGTCAACCCGTACGAGGCGGTGGGCGTGAAGCGCGAGGTGCGACTGCGGATCGACGCTACCCAGGCACCCGCCGGGATCGTGGGTCGCCTCGCTGAGCTGATCCGCGACTTCCCGGGCGAGAGCCCCGTGTTGCTCGACTGCATGACCTCGCAAGGGCCGCAGCTGCTCGCTCTCGGGCCGCAGTTCAAGGTTCAACCGGCGCCAGACTTCTATGCCGAGGTGAAGGCACTCCTCGGCGAGTCTGCGCTCGTCTAGGCGGCAGGCCGGTGATGGGCGGGAGCGCCGCCGTCACGATCGTTCGCTTCGGCCAAGAGCATCTCGAACCGTTCCGTGCGTTAGCGGCCGACCCGCTGGTCCTGCGTTTCACGCGCTTTCCTGATCCGCTGCCGGAGGGATTCGCTGAGTCGTGGCTTGCGCGGTACGAGGCCGGGCGCGCGGCCGGAACGATGGAAGGGTTCGCCATTCTCGCTGGCGGCGTCTTCGCTGGCATCGCAGTCGTCCCCGAGATCGACCGGGCGCGAAACGCCGCGGAGCTTGGTTACGCCGTTTCACCCGAGGCGAGAGGAAGAGGCGTGGCGACCGCGGCGCTTGAGCTGCTCACGCAGTGGGCGTTCAACGAAGCGGGCATCGAACGGGCCGAGCTTCAGATCGGCGCCGCCAACGAGGCGTCGAAGCACGTCGCCCGCGCGTGCGACTATCGCTACCTGCACACCGAACCGAACGTCCGCGTGAAGCCGGGTCGGATCGAGGACAGCGAGCACTGGGTTCGTGAGCGAGCGGTTAATTCGACGTAAGACCTTCCGACTATCCGGAAGGCGTGAACCATCTGCAGCGTTGATTCGTAGTGACGAGTACGAACACCCCCAAGGGAGAGACATGATGGCGTTGATCGAAGAACTCGAAGCCGTTGAGACCGAAGCAGCTCGGGTCGAGCGGTGGCGTGCCGAGACGCTGATGCGTGTCGGGTACGACGCCGAGTCCGCTGCCGAGCTCGCCGCACGTTCTGAGGTCGACCTTCACCGGGCAATCGAGCTGATTCAAGCCGGCTGCCCCATCGAAACTGCACTGCGGATCCTGCTCTAACCGTGACTGCGTTCCGGGCCGCCGAGCGGCAGGGCGGCCCGGAACGACCCGT
>OMIZ01000090.1 GCA_900299235.1 Actinomycetota bacterium | reverse complement strand
GAGCGTGATCGCATCGCAGTCGAGGGCGACGATCTGAGTTGGGTGACGTACGTCGTCTGTCCATAAGCGGCTTGCCCCTTGAGGTGCGAGGGAGGAGCCGAGGTCGGTGAGTTCGAGCGCGCGCACGACCCGTTTTCGGTCGTTTGCATGAACCTGAGCAGCGGCGTGTGGGTCGCGTCCGGTTAGGAGTTCGTGGGATGCGTCTGGGCCATGTTCGTCGTAGTGGGCGTTCCAGTGCTCCCGCAATTCGGCTGGTGGCGCCGGTGGAAAGCTCATCGCGGAGAGCGCAGCGCGGAAGTAAAGACCAGTACCGCCCACGACGATTGCCGTCTTGTGACGGTGCAGGATGTCGTCAATCGCTTCGTGCGCCCGTGACTGGAAGTCGGCGACAGAGATCTCATCGCTGAGAGCGACTGTGCCAACGAGGTGCGCGGGATGTTCCGGGGCCGCAGTGAGGATCGGTAGATCGGCGTAGATCGCCGCTGAGTCGGCCGATACGGCTTCCGCGTCGAGCTGTTCCAGCAGTGCCGCGACGAGCGCGCTCTTTCCGGACGCCGTCGGCCCGAATATGGCGACGACGGACGGAGTGGCCGGGTTCACGGCCGGAGTGTCTGCTTGAAGCCGTGCTGGATGTCGCCGTCGGCGTGGTCGGGCGCGAGCTCACGCTCTTCTTCAGGGTGGGCTGCGCGCCACTCTTTGAACCACTGCACGGACTTCGGAATGCCTGCGTCGAGCGGCGTGGACGGTGTCCAACCGAGGAATTCCCGCGCTTTGCGGATGTCTGCGACGTAATGCGTAACCTCGCCGAGGAGCGACGGCTCGTGGCGAATCTCCGGATCAACCCCAAGCTCTCCGGCGATCAGTTCGGCAGCGCGTACGAGCGTGTTGCCTTCTCCGTAGGCCAGGTTGAACGTCTCGTTGGTGACGGTGCCGGCGGCGAGGCGCTCGATACCGGCGACGATTCCGTCGATGCAGTCGTCGACGTAGGTGAAGTCGAGCACCTTCTCATCGCCGCCGTAGACCACGATCGGCTCACCGCGGCTCATCTGGTGGGTGAACAGCGGGAGCACACGCTTCATGCGGTGCAGGTCGTTGTCGAAGCGGCCGTAGACGTTCGAGAAACGGAAGACGAGGTATTTGAGGTCGTAGCAGCGGGCGTACGAGTAGACGTAGGCCTCGGAGGCGATCTTTGAGGCTGAGTACGGGCTCTCGGTGTAAGCGAAGTCAGCGGTCGCTTCGCCGTACTCCTCAAATCGGTGGACGTCGCCGTAGACCTCGCGTGTCGATGAGAACACGAGCGGGAGGTCGAGTTGGCGGCAGTACTCGAGGACGTTGAACGTCATGATCGTGTTCTCGAGCGCGCGGTGCGGCTTGCGCACGAGCTCATGCACCTTGGCGTGCGCAGCGAGATGAACGACCAGGTCAACCTCGGGATAGTCGACGCCGTTGATGCCACCGTGGTAGGCGGCGTAGTGACCGGAGAGGTCTTGGAGCAGCGTGTCGAACGCGTTTGTCCACGCGTTCGGGCGCTTGTCGACGCCGAAAACCCAATGCCCGTCGGCCTGCAGACGCAGCGCAAGGTTCGTGCCGATCTGCCCCGACGAGCCCGTAATCAGGATGCGCATTGCCTAGAGCCTGCCAGATACCCCGGTTGGCCCCGTCGCGACAGTGGATGAGGCGGTCGCGTGCTGTGTGCCCCGGAGTGTCGTCGATGTCGAGGATTCGATGATGACGTCGACGAGATCGCCGGCCTGTGCACTGCCTGTGAAGTTGACAGTCGTGTTGCGGCGGGTGCGCCCACGGAGCTGCGTCGGGTCGGTACGCGAAGGGCCTTCGACGAGTACCTCTTCGATGCGTCCGATGCGGGCGGCGTTCTTGGAACGGGCAATTGACTGCGTCAACTCCACGAGCCGCTCCATGCGCTCGATCTTCACCTCGTGCGGGACTTGGTCGGCCATCGTTGCTGCATCCGTGCCGGAGCGCGGCGAGTAGACGAACGTAAATGCGCTCTCGAACGCGACCTCCTTGACGACAGCGAGCGTGTCGGCGAAGTCGGCCTCGGTTTCGCCTGGGAAGCCAACGATGATGTCTGTCCCGAGCGCGACGTCAGGAATGCGGTCGCGGAGCTTCTCGGCGAGCGCCATGTATCGGTCACGGTCGTATGTTCGCCGCATTGCTTTGAGGATGCGCGACGAGCCTGACTGGAGTGGCAGGTGGATCTGCTCGCACACGCTCGCGCATTCGGCCATCGCCGCAATGACGGGCTCACGGAAGTCCTTGGGGTGCGGGCTCGTGAAGCGAATCCGCTTAATGCCATCGACGGCGTCGCAGGCACGCAGGAGCTCACCAAATTCAGTGTGGATGTCGGGGAGCAGGTCGCGGCCCCATGAGTTGACGTTCTGTCCGAGGAGCGTGATTTCGCGCACTCCATCGGAGGCGAGCTGGGTGACCTCGGCGAGGATGTCACCAGGGCGCCGGCTCTGTTCTCGTCCGCGGACGGCAGGGACGATGCAGTAGGAGCAGGTTGAGTTGCAGCCCATGGAGACCTGCACCCACGCCTGATAGCTCCGTTCCCCATGCTGGGGGAGTTCGGCGGCGAACGCACGGTCGTCGAGTCCGAATCGCCCTCGTGCAATGCCAACTCCGCCTGCACCGAGCCAGTCGCCCAGGTGCGCGATCGAGCCAGGCCCGAATGCGACGTCAACGTCGGGGTACAGCGAGAATATGCGCTCCTGTTGTGCCTCGGCGTAGCAGCCGCCGACGGCAATGACCTTGGATGGATCGCGACGCTTGCTCGCCGCCGCTTCACCGAGGTAGGCGGCAAGCTTCGTGTCGGGCTTCTCCCGGATCGTGCAGGTGTTGAACACGACAACGTCGGCCTCTTCCGACGTGGCCGCCTCCCCCAGTCCAAGGTCTTCGAGGAGCCCTTTGATTCGCTCGGAATCGTGGGCGTTCATCTGGCACCCGAAGGTGGTGACGTGGTACCTGCGCACCGCGAAAGGGTATCCGGAGACGGTTACGCGGTCGCGATGTGGCGGCGGTTAGGCCGCTTCGTCGAACCCGAGCGCCGATGCGAGATCTTCGAGCGTGGCGCCATCGAAGCCCTTGCTCGCGAACCGGCGGAGATCGCGGAGCGTTGGCGCGGTACCGATGAGCGCAGCAAGGCGCTCGCGTTCGGGTTCCAGCGCGTCGAGCGCGCTCTCGATTGCATCTGCTGGCGTCCCCGCCTGCTCGAGGTCGTACCGGATGGCGAGGTCCCCATAGCCGCGGCGAGCCATCCCGACGGCACGGTTCAAGGCATAGCGCTCGTCGTTGAGTGCGCCGGCCTCGGTGAGGCGCTCAAGGGCCCCGTCCCGATCTGCTTCTCGTACTCCGCGTCGCTCAAGGAGCTGGTCGAGCGACGCTCGTGTGCGGTCGCGCCGAGAGAGCGCGCGCGCCGCCCGGGTATCGGCATCGGTCGCGCGGAGCGCTTTATGTAGGGCGAGGGCGCGTTCGCGATCGAGCTCAACACCAGCTCGTAGCTGTGCGCGTACGACGGCGAGGGCAGGAACGACACGCCACGGGGTGCCGTCAAGGTCGATCCGAACGCGATCGCCCGACTCTGGCACTACCGCCGTGACGCGTCGCCCCAACGCCGCCGTTCCGTTCGTGCGGTCGCGCGGCGTTATGCCGCGGCCGCTGCCTCTTCTTCGGTAGCCCCGACCTCGACCTCGTCGACCACCGCAACGGGCGTAACCTCCGTCGACTCCGACTCCGGAAGCAGACGAGCTGAAACGATCTGGCCTTCGGCTGCTTCGGCCTGAATGCCCTGGAGGATCTTCTGGACGATGTCTGGATGCTCCCGCAGGAACGCGGTGGCATTCTGGCGACCCTGACCGAGCCGCTCGTCGCCGTAGCTGAAGTAGGAACCGGCCTTCTGCACAACCTTCTTGTCGAGGCCGACTTCGAGCACGGTGCCTTCCCACGAGATTCCGTCGCCGTAGATGATGTCGAACTCCGCCTGCTTGAACGGTGGTGCGACCTTGTTCTTCGCGACCTTGACGCGCACGCGGTTACCGATCGCGTCGACCCCCTCCTTGAGCGTCTCAATGCGACGGATGTCGAGGCGAACCGAGGCGTAGAACTTCAGGGCACGACCGCCCGGCGTCGTTTCGGGATTGCCGAACATCACGCCGATCTTTTCGCGCAGCTGGTTAGTGAAGATGCAGATCGTGTCGGTGCGGTTGAGCGTGCCCGCGAGCTTTCGAAGCGCCTGCGACATGAGGCGAGCCTGCAGACCGACGTGCGAGTCGCCCATCTCACCCTCGATCTCGGCTTTCGGCGTCAACGCGGCGACTGAGTCGACAGCGACGACAGCGAGGGCACCCGATCGGATGAGGAGCTCTGCGATCTCAAGCGCCTGCTCCCCGTTGTCCGGCTGAGCGACGAGGAGCTCGTCGATGTTGACGCCGATGTGCTTGGCGTAGGTCGGATCCATCGCGTGCTCCGCGTCAATGAACGCGCAGATGCCACCGCGCCGCTGTGCCTCGGCAATCACGTGGTAGACGAGCGTTGTCTTACCCGACGACTCCGGTCCGAAGATCTCGACAATTCGACCACGCGGCAGACCACCGATACCGAGCGCGAGGTCAAGTGAGAGCGCACCGGTCGACACCGCTCCGACCGAGACCTGGCCTCGGTCGCTCATCTTCATGACTGCGCCCTTGCCGAACGTGCGTTCGATCTGACCGAGGGCCGTATCCAATGCTTGCTCGCGATCCACCTTCATCCTCCTCTTAGCGCGACGTACTCGAGTCAGTCCACCGCTGCGTCCCAGGGTGGGCCGCAGGTCAATGAGTCTGGCAGGGGCGTCGGACGGACATATGTTCGTATTGCTGGACGAACACCTGTTCGCTTCCTGTCGTCCCGTTCCTTCTCGCCTTCGAAAGGAACGCTACGCCGCAATCTCTCTCAGAACTGGATCGTTTGTGTCAAATCTCTGTGACAAGACGGCGTGCAAGGTGCAGGGCGGCTGTCGTCGCACGAGCGCGCACGACGTCGCGACTTCCCATAATTCCGAGCGAGATTCCCTCGCTACGTGTCGGCGTCTGAACATGGATGAACACTGTGCCGACCGGCTTCTCCGGCGTCCCACCCCCGGGGCCCGCGATGCCTGTGATCGCAATCGCGACGTCACAAGCGAGCGCGGTGCGCGCTCCCCGCGCCATCGCCTCGGCCACCTCGCGCGAGACTGCTCCCCGCTCCGCGAGCAGCGAGCTCGCGACACCGAGGGTGTGCTCCTTCACCTCATTGGCATAGGAGACGATCGAGCCCACGAACGCACTGCTCGACCCTGGAATTGCCGTCAGCCGCGACGCGACAAGCCCCCCGGTGCAGGACTCAGCGGTTCCGAGCGTCCATCCTGCCGCGCCGCACGCGTCCAGCACGCGCTCCTCCACGCTCGCCTCGCCCGTCCCGTACAGGTGTTCCGCAATGGGTTCGATGAAGGCCTGCTCGAACGCGGCCGAGGCCTCGAGAGCGTGAGCCGAGACAAGGAGGTCCACGTGAATCTCAAACTCGCGGGCGCAGATTGTCACCTCGATCCCCTCGGGCTCTCCGCCGGCCGCGGCAAGCGCCTGCGCCACAGCTGACTCGGAGACGCCGAAGAACCGGAAGGACGATCGTGCGGGCGCCACCGTCGAGCCGAGCGCGGCCCTGAATGCCGCTGTCTCTGTTGCTTTCGGCCAGAGTGCGAGCACCTCAGCCGGCGGCCCCGGGAGGGTGACAGCCACCCCTCGTGGAGTGCGCAAGGCAACCGACGGTGCTGTACCTGCCAAACCGACGATCTCGGCACCGGCAGGGATCGTCGCCTGCTTGCGCACCCCCTCCTGAAAGTCGGCGTACGGGCGCCCGAGCCGCGCAGCGATCGCACGGGAAACTGCCGCGATCTCGCCCTCAAGCGTCGGGTTGAGCTCGAGCGGAACGCCGGCAGCCTCAGCGAGCAGCGCCATGGTGCGGTCGTCATGCGTCGGCCCGAGGCCACCGGTAACGACGAGGATCTCGAACTCGAGTCCGTCACGAATCGCCCGCCGCAGATCCTCTTCACCGTCGCCGACAAGCCGAATGCCAGCGACGTCCACCCCGAGGCGGACGAGCGAGGCGGCGAGATAGGGCCCGTTACGGTCGAGCCGGTCGCCCCGGACAAGCTCCGATCCCGACGGAACGATCAGCGCCCGAGGGCGCCTCAGTTCAGCTGCCAACCCGAGGGTGTGACGGTGAGCACAACCGGACGGCTCCCACTGATCTCGACGAGCCTCCCACCGACGCGAATCGTGAGATTCTCAGGGTCACTCGCCGTTAGCCAGAACCGCGTACCGTCGAAGGGCTCGGTGTGGCCGCGCGCAATCGTCCCCTGAAAGACGATCGGGCCGGACGGGCCGTTCCGGTGAATCGCAAGGTACGACGAACCGGAAACGGCGTGAATGAGCAGATAATGCGGTGTTGCAATCGTCTTCGCCGTCGCCCTGTTCGCGCCGTGTGTCGCGCGGGCTGGATGGGAGCTCGATGTCCACGCACCGATCACGACAATCGTGATTGCGGCGATGGCTGCGAGCGCGGCGAGCACGCCGATGGTCTCGAAACGCCGGTTCTGGCGTTCAGCGGCGCGCGATCCGGGCCTCCGCGCAACGCGGCGCTCGTGTGCCTCGTCGTCGACGATAAAGCGCGATGAGTATTCATCGACAAACAGCTGACCCTCTAGACCGAGATACTCCGCATACGTCCGCAGAAAGCCCTTGACGTAGGTCGGCGACGGCAGCAGTTCGAAGCGTTCGTCTTCGAGGGCGCGCAGGTACTTCGACCGAATCTTGGTGGCGACTTCAGCCTGCGCGAGTTCGACGCCACGACGGTGGCGTGCCTCGCGAAGGCTCGGGCCAAGCTCAAACACAGCCGTGAAAAGGGTACCGGCTTACGAACTGGCGGCAAGGAGCGCGTACGCCCCGAGCGCAATACCGCCGGTCACAGCGGCGTAGACACCTGCCCAGGCAAGGAGGTTCGCTGTCCGGCCAGCACGCAGACTCTCCTCCCGCACACTCCACGCAAGGCGGAACCGGGCGCGGCGAAGGAATGCAATCGCGGCAAGCGCACACACGACCGCGATGGCGACGCCGATCTCAGTGGCCTGCAACAGCGTGATCCCCCCCACCTCCTGCGCAAACGCGACAGCAATCGGGCTCGCGAGGAATGCGACCAGGCCGAGCAGGGTCGCGATGCGTACCGATCTATTGCTTGACATACGGGCGGCCATCGGCGGCAGGGGCGACGGAGCGCCCGATGACACCGGCAACGGCGATCAGCGTGAGGACGTAGGGCAGGATCAGGAAGAGCGACGACGACGAGAGCACCGAGACGCTTGAATCGGTGTACGCGGGTGGGATCTGTTGAGCGAGCGCACTCGAGAAGCCGAAGAGCAGCGCCGCTGCAAACGCACCGAACGGACGCCACTTTCCGAAGATCAACGCGGCGAGCGCGATGAAGCCGCGGCCCTCGGTCATGTTCTGGTTGAACGAGTGAACGAACCCGATCGAGAGGTAGGCCCCACCCATGGCTGCGAGCATGCCCGAGACAATCACTGCGGCATACCGAGTCTTGTAGACGTCGATACCGACGGTGTCAGCGGCCCGCGGATGTTCGCCAACCGCACGAATGCGTAGGCCAACGGACGTTCGGAACAGCATCACGTACGACACGAGCAACGCGACGATCGAAAGCCAAATCATCAAGTTCAGGCCACCAACGACCTGACCGAAGAAGCTATTTGCACTGAGCGCGGGGATCTTCACGTTCGGGATCGACTGGCCCGAGAGCCAGTGACCTGACGTGAGATCGGGCGTGCCGTCGTTGCCGTAGATCTGGATGAAGAAGTACCCCGTCACGCCAAGCGCGAGGAAGTTGATGGCTGTACCGCCGACGATCTGGTCTGCACGGAAATGGATCGCCCAGATCGCGTGGATGAGCGCGAACACGCCGCCCATGCCGATACCGATGAGGAGGCCGAGCACCCAGTTGCCCGTCACATCGGCACCCCAGATGGCAAAGAACGCACCGACGAGCATCATCCCCTCGAGCGCAATATTCACAACGCCCGAGCGCTCGGAGAACATGCCCCCGAGGGCCGCAAACGTCAACGGCGTTGCGTACGAAAGCGTGGCGGCGAGCAGACCACCCCAGGTGAAGACCATCCGCAGATGCGTTTCACCCGACTGGATTGCGAGTAGGCCGAGGATGATTCCGATGACGCCAGAGGCGATTGCGCCGTAGCCAAGCCGATAGTTCTTCCGCGTCACGACAGAGATGCCGGCTGCGACTGCAACGATCCCGAGGATGACGGGGATCACGGGCGTGCGCACCAACGCGGGTGGTAGCGCGAGCCAGAAGGCGACCAGCCCGATGAGAATGCCCCCGATACCGGTGACCTTTACCGACGGCTGCAAGATGCGCGCGGCGATGTTCACGCGGGCGCCTTTTGAGCCGCAGAGAGTGAGCGTCGCAGCTTCAGCCAGAGTCCGAGCACCACGAGATCAGCGCCGACGAACAGCACGACGAGGCCCTGGATGATCAGCGTGAGGTTCGATGCCAGAGCGGGATCGAACACGTTTGGATCGAGCTGGCGGGTCGACGTCCCGATCGTGAGCGCGCCGAAGAGAATCGACGCGAAGAAGACGCCGATCGCGCTGTTGCGTCCGAGGAGCGCCACGGCGATTCCGAGGAAGCCGATGCTCGACGCGTGAATGTCCGGGGTCGCCAGGTGGAACTGCCACCCGAGGATGTCGACAGCGCCCGCGAGGCCCGCGAACATGCCCGATACGGCCATTGCCATGAAGTAGCTTCGGCGCACGTCGATGCCGCCATACCGCGCAGCTTCGGGGTTGTATCCGACCGCCCGCACTTCAAAGCCGAGGGTCGTGCGATTGAGGATCAGCCAGTAGACAACGAGCATCACGATCGCGAGGAAGAAGCCGATGTCGAGCCCCTGCAGCAGCGGGCTGCCCCAGAACACATACAGGTGTGTCTTCGCGACGATGTCGGACGAGATCGGGTTGAACCGCACCGGCCCCTGGAACGGGCCGTTGAGCCCGAAGAAGTAGTCGGCCACCCAGATCGCTATCCAGTTGAGCATGATCGTCGAGATCACCTCGTGTGCGCCTGTCGTCGCCTTGAGGAAGCCAGCGATGCCAGCCCACAACGCTCCAGCGAGGGCCGCCAGGACAATCGCGAGAACGATGTGCAGCGGACCCGCCATACCCGCCCACGACGATCCGACGAGCACCGCGACTGTCTGGCCAGCGAGATACTGCCCCTGGCCGCCGATGTTGAACATGCCGCAGCGGAACGCGAACGCTAGCGCGAGGCCCGTCAGCATCAGGGGAGTCGCGACGAGCAGAGTCTGCTGCAGGTTTTCCGCCTCACTGGCGCGGTCGCCGAACCCGGGGATCAACCATGCGAGGCCCGTGCCATTGAAGATCGCGCGATAGGTGGAAAGCGGGTTGTGGCCCGTAGCGAGCACAACGAGCCCGGCCATGAAGAACGCGATGATCGTCGTCACGACGGCGCTAATCGCACCCGCCGAGTCGAATCGCTCGGTGAGCTTTCCGACGAGCGTCGTCGGTGCGACGTTCATTTCAGATCCCGACTCGAGCTGAGGGGTCGGCTCGCTCACGCGATCGCCTCGTGGGTGGTCGCTCCAGCCATGGCGAGTCCGAGCTCTTCGGGCGTTGCGCTGGGCGTGTACTCACCAACGATCCGCCCCTCGAACATCACCAGGATGCGGTCAGAGAGCGAGAGGATCTCTTCGAGCTCAAGCGAGACGAGAAGGATCGCGCGACCCTCGTCGCGCTCGGCAACGATCCGACGATGCACGAATTCGATCGCACCGACATCGAGTCCTCGCGTCGGCTGCGCGGCGATCAGCACCTTCGGATCGCGTGAGATCTCGCGGGCGAGAATCACCTTCTGCTGATTGCCGCCTGAGAGCGATCCTGCGGGCGTCTGCGGCCCTCCCCCACGCACATCGAACTCGGCGATCAGCCTGCGCGCAGCAGCGATCAGGCGCCCTGGGTAGAGCCAACCACGGGTTGACTGCGGCTCGTGCCGATAATCGTGCAGCGCGAGGTTCTCGGCGATCGAGAAGTCGAGCACGAGACCGCGGTGCTGACGATCCTCGGGGATGTGGCCCACCCCGGCGATGTCGGTCATTACCTTCGGCGTTGCCGCTTCGTACTCTGCGCCGTCGATCACGATTCGACCCGATTCAGGCCTTCTCAGCCCAGTGAGCGCGTCGATGAGCTGGGTCTGCCCGTTGTTGTCGACTCCTGCGATGCCCACGATCTCGCCGGTGCGCACATCAAACGACACGTCCTTGACCTTTTCGATGCCGCGATCGTCACGGACGCAGAGGTGCTCGACCTGCACAAGCGGTTCGCCAGGAGTGTGCGGCGTCTTCTCCACCTGGAGCAGGACGGCACGGCCGACCATTGCCTGCGCGAGGCTCTCCTCGGTTGCGCCAGCGACGGGGATCGTCTCGACGAGCTTGCCGCGCCGGAGGACGCTGACGCGATCGGCGATCTCGAGCACCTCGTGCAGCTTGTGGCTGATGAAGATGATCGACATGCCGTCTGCTTTGAGTTCGCTCAGAATGCGGAAGAGGTCGAGGGCCTCCTGCGGTGTAAGAACGGCGGTCGGCTCGTCGAGGATCAGCACGTCGGCGCGGCGATAGAGCGCCTTTAGGATCTCGACGCGCTGCTGCTGCCCGACGGTGAGGCGCTCGACGCGGGTGTCGGGATCAATGTCAAAGCGGAACTTCGCTGCGAGCTCGCGTACGCGCGCATTTGCTGCAGCGTGATCGAGGAAGATGCCACCGCGCGTGGGTTCGTCGGCCAGAACGATGTTCTCGGCGACGGTCATCACAGGAATCAGCATGAAGTGCTGGTGCACCATGCCAATGCCGCGCGTGATTGCATCTTTTGGTGAGCTGAACTTCACCGGCGTGCCGTTCAGGAGGATCTCCCCCTCGTCGGCCCCGTAGAGCCCATACAGCACGTTCATCAGCGTTGACTTGCCGGCGCCGTTCTCGCCAAGGAGGGCGTGCACCTCGCCGCGTGCGAGCTCGAAGTCGATCGAGTCGTTCGCGACGATCGTCGGAAAGCGCTTGGTGATGCCGCGCAGATCTAGAACGGGTGTCGACTCGGTCACGGGCGCGATGCTACTTGGATAGTCGGGTGGAGGAAGGGCTGTTGGGGGTGGGCGCAGGCCCACCCCCAACGCGACATTCCGTCGTTAGCAGCCCTTGTTTGCACAGGTGGTCGGCACGTCAACCTTGCCGAGGTGCACCTGCCAAGCGACTGCCTTCGCCTTGGCGACCTCGTCAGCCGGGACGGCTGCGTTGATCTTGCCGAGGCCGACGCCACCATTCTTCGCGTTGAACACGAGGTTTGAGCCACCCGCGAAGATGTTGCGCTTGACCTGGTTGAGGATCGCCGTGAAGACTGCGACGTCAACCTTCTTCTGGGCGCTCGTGAGCACCCGGTCGTTCACGTAGTACTGGTCGGCGTCAACGCCGATGCCCCACGCGCCCTTCTCCTTCGCCGCGTCAAGCGCGCCGAGGCCACAGCCACCGGCGACCTGGAACACGACGGCCGAGCCCTGCGCGAGCTGGCTGAGTGCCACGTTCTTGCACTTGTCCTGCGCGACGAAGTCCTGCGAGTACCCGTTGAGCGTCTTAACGCCCGGGAACGCAGCCTTCGCACCGGCCTGGAAGCCAGCGATGTAGCGTACGACCGGCGGAACCGGGATACCGCCAACCGAGCTGACCGCCGTCTTGCCGAGGCGCTTGGCCTCGAGACCGGCGAGGTAGCCGACCTCGTAACCGACCTGGTTCTCCTGGAAGATCAGGCCCTCGAAGTTCTTCGAGATGCCGCCCTGGAAGTCGGTTTCAGCGTTCATGTCAACGCCAGCGAACTTCGTGTTCGGGAAGGCCTTCGCAACCTGCTGGATCGCCTGCTCCTGAAGGAAGCCGACGCCGATGACGAGGTTGTAGCCGTCCTTCGCAAGCGACGAGAGGTTCGGGACGTAATCGTTCGCGCCAGTCGAGGTGAGAACCTTGACCTGGACGCCGAGCTGCGAGGCAGCCCGCTGGAGGCCAACGTACGCGAGGTGGTTGAACCCGCGGTCGTTGAGACCACCGATGTCGGTGACGAGACCGACCTTGTAATTGACGGCGGCAGGCTTCGAGCTCTTTGCCTGCGACGCGGCGACGGCCGTGAGAGCGACAACTGAGAGAGCCGCACACGCGAGCGCCATAAGACGCGTCCTTCTCACATTCCCTCCTTGTTGGAATCAAACATTCGTTCTTGGCGAGCATCCTACGGCCAGGCACGGCGTCTGCGCTAGAGGGGAGTACATGCGCTGTAACCAAACCGTCACACGGCACACGAGGAGCCGTGCTGGCAGTGAGCGTTACAGGTCAGATGGTTCGTCGACCTCGTGCCGTACGCGGCGTTCGAGGTCGGCCTCGCCCACGAGGACGCTTCGCGGCTTCGAACCCTCGTAGGCGGAGATAATGCCGCGGCGCTCAAGCATGTCGATCAGGCGGCCGGCGCGCGTGTACCCGACACGCAGGCGGCGCTGGAGCAGTGACACCGATGCCGTCTGCGCCGCGATTACCACCTCGATCGCACGATCGAGCAGTGGATCCTCATCGGGGTCGTACTCACCATCGTCGCCATCGTGTTCCTCGACGAAGACCTGTGGAGCCTCGAGGAAGGTCGGGTCGACGTCCTGCTCGCGTTGCACGCGCGTCTGTTCAACGATCATGGCGACTTCGTCTTCCGAGACAAAGGCGCCCTGCACGCGCTGCAGCCTCGAGGTGCCAAGCGGCTTGAAGAGCATGTCGCCCTGTCCGAGCAGGCTCTCGGCTCCGTTCTGATCGAGGATGACGCGCGAGTCAGTCTGCGAACTCACTGCGAAGGCGATGCGCGACGGCACGTTCGCCTTGATCATGCCGGTGATGACGTCGACCGACGGGCGCTGCGTCGCGAGCACGAGGTGGATACCCACGGCGCGCGACTTCTGCGCAAGGCGGATGATCGCGTCCTCCACGTCCTGAGGGCTGACCATCATCAGGTCGGCGAGCTCGTCGATGACGACGAGCAGGTACGGCAGCTCAGGCTCTCCACGCTTGCGGAACGAACGGTTGGCCTCGGCGAGGTTACGGGCCCGAACGACGGAAAGACGCTCGTAGCGGCGCTCCATCTCCGTGACGACGTTGAGAAGAACCGCGCTCGCCTCTTTCGGGCTCGAGACCACTGGGGTGAGGAGGTGCGGAATCGATTCGTAGTAGTTCAGCTCGATGCGCTTCGGATCGATCAAGATCAGCTTCGCCTCGTCCGGTGACGCACGCAGGAGGATCGACGTGAGGATCGCGTTGATGCACCCTGACTTACCGGAGCCCGTCGTACCAGCGATCAGGAGATGCGGCATACGCGCCAGGTCTGTCCAGACCGAGGCCCCGGAAATGTCCTTACCAAGCCACACCGAAAGCGGGCTTGCGGTGGCAGGAAGATCGTCGTAGATGTCGCCGAGGGTGACGAGCTTCGGCGAGAGGTTCGGCACCTCAACACCCACCGCTTGCTTGCCTGGGATCGGCGCAAGGATGCGAATCTCGGTCGTTGCGAGGGCGTAGGAGAGGTCGTCCTTGAGGTTCGCAACCTTGCCGACCTTCGTACCCTCGGCGAGCTGCAGTTCGTACCGCGTGACGCGAGGCCCGGAGACCTGGCCGACGATTGTCGCCTCAACTCCGAAGCTCGCAAGGCACCGTACGAGCGCGTCGGCAGTGCGCTTGTCAGCCTCGGGGCTCGGTCCTCCTCCAGCCTTCGAACGGCGCAGCAGCTTGCGATCCGGAAGCTCGTAGTCAGAGGCGGGCGCCGCAACCTCGGTGGTGAAAAGCGCCTGCTGGGTGTCATCCCCAGCGAGATTCTCAACAGTCGCCTCGTCGTTGAACGGCGGCGCGAGCACTGCTGGCATCGACTCTGAGGCGTGATCGGAGATGACGTCAGGGAAGTCATGCTCTGCATCGACGACTGGTGGCGCCGCCTCGCGAGGCACACGACGCTTCGGCTTCTCCTCGGACGGCTCAAGGTTGTCGAACGGGTCTGACACATCGAGTTCGGCAAGCTCGCGCCGAACACGGACAGACGCTGTGCGAACGGCGTGACCGCTGCGACGCACAATCGCCCCGAGGGACGCGCCCGAAAGGAGAAGCACCCCTGCGAGTGCAATCACGATCCCAAGCAGCGTCGCTCCGGTCGTCCCGATACCCATGGCGACGATCGCTTCGAGCAGACGACCAATCCCGCCGCCGTGCGACTTGCCGAACGCAAGCAGGAGGCCGGGCAACGCGAGGCTGAGGCCGAGCCGGAATGGCCGTACCTCGACGAGAGCGCTCTTCGCGACAACGAGAGCGCCGACCGGGCAGAAGATGAGCGGAGCGAGGTACGCGCCCCAGCCGATTGCGCTGCGAGCAGCCGCGGCAGCTGGGCCGCCGCTGAGACCGAACCACAGCACAGCCGCGAGAAATACCCCGATGGCAACGAGGCCAAGCCCAACGAGTTCGGGATGGTGATGCGCCTTGATCGGCTGTGCGGGCGGACGTTGTCGTCGTGCCCGAGCCTTCGGGGCGGGAGTGCGTCGAGGCGCACTTTTACGTGTCGGCTTACGCGCCGGCTTGCTACGAACTGCCACCAGTGCCACTTCTCGCTTGGGGGCGCAGGTCCTTCCCTCGTCGCGAAACGTGATCTAGCCGAGCGACGTGATGCGCTCGATCAGCAACTCCGCGAACGCAAAGGCGTCGATACCGACTGCGACACAGTTGTTTGGTGGCAGGCCGTCCTCTCGATCGCGGTAGTCGACGTTCGTGCGCCCGCGGCCTTGCTCCCAGCCGCAGTCGATGTCGATTCGTGCGGGTCGAATATCGAGGAGGTCAGGTCTGATCACCTCGAGCACCGCGACCGGGTCGTGCATTGGTGAGCCACCGAGTTCAGGCCACCGCAGCTCGTGGAATCGCAGGTAGAAGTCGAGGAGCTCGGCGACGATCTTGCCAACACGGCCAGCGACCCGAAGCCGTTCAGCATGGGCGTGCGTCACGAGCGCCTGGTGCGTCACGTCGAGGCCAATCATCGTCGTCTCAATGCCACTTTCGAACACGCACCGTGCTGCCTCAGGATCGGCCCAGATGTTGAACTCCGCGGCAGGTGTGCGGTTACCCTCGCCGATCGCACCACCCATCAGCACGATGCGATCGGGACGCGCGTCGGGATACATCGCGAGGAGCAGCGCAACGTTCGTCAAGGGCCCGGTCGGTACGAGGGTGACGTGCCCGTCGTGTTCCCGGATCGTGTCGGCGAGGAACTCAACGGCATGCCGTTCGATCGCGCTTCCGGCTGGCGGCGGCAGGTCAGGCCCGTCCATGCCGGTGACGCCATGCACGTACTCGGCGATCACGCGCGGCCGCACAAGCGGCCCAGTCGCTCCGGCAGCAACCGGGATCTCGTCGCGCCCGAGGAACTCAAGAAGGCGAAGTGCGTTGGCTGTCGTTCGCTCGACGGTGTGGTTGCCCGAGACCGTCGTCACGCCAAGCAGCTCAACCTCCGGGGAGGCGAGGGCGAGCAGCAGTGCGATCGCATCGTCGTGTCCGGGATCGCAGTCGAGGATGATGCGCGTTGGAGTCATGCCGAAAGTATGGCGTCGACCTCAGCGGCCGTCGGAAGCGAGGGCTGCGCGCCAAGTCTGCTCGCCGCGAGCGCTCCGGCGGCACATGCACGCTCCAGCGACTCCTGCCGGTCACGCCCCTCGAGCAACGAGACGACGAGGCACGCTGTGAACGCATCGCCGGCAGCCGTGCCGTCAACAACGGTGACGCGCGGTGGGTACGCCCGCGCGACCTCACGCCCCTGTTCGAAGAGTGCCGCTCCGTCAGCGCCGTAGGTGACGGCCACGAGCTTCCCGGCGGAAACGACCTCATGCTCCAGTTGGTTCACGACGAGCAGATCGGGAACCACGCTCACCGGACGTGCGGGAGCCGCATTGAGCGCGAAGAACGATGCGCTCGCCGCCGCCTCGGCGATGACGGCATCGGGCACTTCAAGCTGGCAGAGCACAGCTCCCTCGACGCGTTGTGGATGGAGCTGCGCGTTCGCACCGGGCGCAACGGCAATCTCGGTCTCGCCGGCTGCGTCCACGTAGATCATCGCCACACCCGTCGTCCCAACACGGGTTAGGTGCGTGTCGACGTCGGCGTCACGGAGTCCAACGAGCGCTTCGTCGGCGAATGCGTCGTCACCAACAGCGCCGACCATTCGCACACTCGCACCTAGGCGCGCCGCGGCAACTGCCTGATTCGCGCCCTTGCCTCCGGGAAAGCGCGCAAGCTCTCCCCCACTCACGGTCTCTCCGGGGCGCGGGAGTCGTTCGAGCCGCAGCACGAGGTCGAGGTTGATCGACCCAACGACGGTGAGCTCGACGCCCATCGCTACGAGGCGAGTGCGCGCAGCTCTTCGAGCGCGCTGCCGATCAAGTTCTCGCGCAGATCGAAGAGGCCCGCCCAGAGCGACCCGCGGTCGGGGCCCGCCTCCCAGCGCACCGAGGCCGAAAGGCCCTCAAGCGCCCGAACGAGGACGGCAAGCTCCAGGTAGGCGCTCGCGACGCGGTGCGGAGAGGCGTGCACGCCCGCCCGCTGTAGTACCGGCGCCCAGTCGACGAGTTCTGCGGGACCCGGCTCACCGAACCAGGAACGGCCCTCAGCCTCGTCGGGTTCGAGCTCGAGGAGATAGTTGCCGAGCGGCGTCTCAAGCCCCGTTAGAGCCGTTTCGACGCGATCGGCAGCGTGACGCAGTGCTGCCTCGCGCCGCCCGGGTGTCGATGGGTCGGCCTCTCCCTTCGCCCAGCGCTCAAGCAGCCGGCAGAACGCAAGAGCCGATGTCTCAACCGCGATCAGCTGTGCGATCAGTCGGCGCGCCGTCGCATCATTTGACGCGTGGCTCTCGATCGCCCGCGCCCATTCGGAGTGCGTCTCGACCGAGCTCAAACTTCGACCACCACGGGCAGGATCATCGGCCTGCGCCGGGTGCGGTCGTACACGAGCTGGCCGATGCCGTCGTGCAGATGCTCCTGGAGCAGCTTGATCTCACGAACGTCGTCGTCGAGCAGGCCTCGGACGATCTCGTGCGCCTCTTCGCGCATCTCCGCGAGAAGCTCCTCCGACTCGGCGAAGCCGCGTGAAATCAGCTCCGGTGGTGCGACGTCTCCGTTCGAGAGCGTTGCGACGATGATCAGCACGCCGTCCTCGGAGAGGTGGCGGCGGTCGCGCAGCGCGACGTCCGAGATATCACCAACGCCAAGGCCGTCGACGAAGGTGACCCCGGACTCGACCCGCTCGCCAAGGTGCACGCCGTGCTTTGAGAGTTCGACGACGTCACCATTCTCGGCGATCACGATCGCATTTGCCGGCACACCCGCTTCGCGTGCGATACGGGCGTGTGCTGCCTGCATCCGGTACTCACCGTGAATCGGCATCACTGCTTTCGGTCGCACAAGGCCGATCAGCGTTCGCAGTTCCTCGGCGCACGCGTGGCCCGAGACGTGCACCGGAGCGTTCTCCTCATGCAGCACTTCGGCGCCGCTCCGCGTGAGGCGATTGATCGAGTCATGTACGCGCAGTTCGTTTCCGGGCACGGGACGCGCGGAGATGATGACGGTGTCACCACGCTCGACAGTGATCGACGGGTGGTCGTTGTAGGCAATGCGCGTGAGCGCGGAAAGCGGCTCTCCCTGCGATCCGGTGCACAGAATCATCTGATCCTCGGGCGGTACATCGTCGAGGTCGCCGGGCTTCACAAAGACATCGTCGGGTGCCGTGATATAGCCAAGGCTCCGCGCGATGTTGAGGTTCTTGCGCATCGAGCGGCCAACGACCGCAACGCGCCGACCCTCATCGACGGCGACATCGATTGCCTGCTGCATGCGATGGATGTTCGACGCGAACGACGAGATCAGCACGCGCCCCGTCTTCTGTGGGATGAGCTGCCGGAAGGTCTCTCCCACGACACGCTCTGAACGCGTGTACCCGGGCCGCTCGGCATTTGTCGAGTCTCCGAGCAGCAGGTCAACGCCGCGGTTCCCGAGGTCTGCGAGCCGTCCGACATCGGTCTTGAGGCCGTCGACCGGCGTGAAGTCGAGCTTCCAGTCGCCAGTGTGGAACATCCGCCCCGCCTTCGTCTCGATCGCCACGCCGACGGCGTCTGGCACCGAGTGGGACATGCGGATGAACTCGAGCGTGAATGGGCCGAGCTGCACCGGGTCACCCTCAGGGTTCGCCTCGCGCAGCTCAGCAGCGCGCAGAAGCCCGTGCTCGTCGAGCTTCGACTGCACGAGTGCGAGCGTCAGACGCGTGGCCCAGACCTCCTGCACACGAATCTCGCGTAGCAGGTAGGGCAGTCCACCGACGTGATCTTCGTGGGCGTGCGTGAGGATTACTGCGCGCACTTCCTTGCCCTCGAGGTAGCCGAAGTCAGGGAGGATCAGATCGACGCCGAGGTGCTCGTCCCGCGGAAATGCGATCCCGGCGTCGATGACGATGATCTCGCCCCCGGTCTCGTAGACCGTCATGTTCTTGCCGACCTCGCCGAGGCCGCCGAGCGGAATGATGCGGACGACGTCGTCAGTCATCTGCCAAGCATACGGCCGATAGCCGCCCTACTCAGGAAGAGGCAAGCAGGCCGAGGCGCTCGAGGCACCCTCGCACTGCGGCAAGCTCGGCGTCAGTCGGCGGCACGAGCGGAAGGCGGAACCCGCCGGTCCGGTGCCCGAGCAGCTCAACCGCCGCCTTGATCGCGATCGGATTCGTCGAGATCTTCAGGAGGTCATACGCGGGCGCGAGCCCACGATCGATCCCACGCGCCGCGTCGACATCGCCTGCGCGCATCGCCGCGACCTGAGCGGCCACCTGTGGGCCGACAACGTGGGTGTGAACGCAGATACCGCCCTTGCCGCCGATCTCGAGAAACGGCTGCACGAGGTTGTCGTCGCCGGCGTACAGATCGAGGCCGAGCGACACGATGTGCTTGGCCTGTTCGATGTCGTCGTTCGCTTGCTTCACCGCGGTGAGGTTCTCAATCTTCGCGAGCTCCGTCATCGTGGCGGACTCAACGTTGACGACGACGCGGCCGGGGATG
>OMIZ01000089.1 GCA_900299235.1 Actinomycetota bacterium | reverse complement strand
TCGGGCCGATCGTCGGCGCGGTCATCTTCGCGCTCGTCGCAGCGCTCATCGGCCTTCTCGTGGGGCCCGTACACCTCGGTTTGGGCGCAATCGCGAGGGAGGCTCTCTCACACGTTCCCCTCCTCCATGTCCACTCGAACATGTCCTCGGCCGACAAGGCGATCCTGTGGCAGCTGCGCGCCCCGCGCGTCGTCCTCGGGCTACTCGTCGGCGGCATGCTCGCCCTCGCGGGCGGCAGCTACCAGGGGGTCTTCCGCAACCCGCTTGTCGATCCCTACCTGCTCGGCGTCGCCGCTGGGGCAGGACTTGGGGCGACACTCGCGATCGCCTACGGCGGCGGCACCATCGACTCGTACGACCTGCTGCCGCTCGCCGCGTTCGTTGGCGCCGCAGTGGGGGTCGCGTGCTCGACCGTGCTCGGTCATGCGGGCGGTGGATCCCGCAACCCCGCAGGTCTCGTGCTCGCGGGTGTCACCGTCGTCGCGTTCCTGACAGCGATCCAGACGTTCGTGCAGCAGCAGCACACTCAATCGCTCCAGGAGGTCTATAGCTGGATCCTGGGCCGACTCGGGACGGCCGGCTGGCATGACGTGGCTCTCTGCGCCCCGTACATCGTGATCAGCTCAGCCGGCTTGATCGCCCACCGACGGGTACTGGACGTCCTCACGGTCGGCGACGATGAGGCGGCGTCTCTGGGCATCAATGTCCGCCGCACCCGGCTCGCAGTCGTTGTCTTCGCGACGATCGGTACGGCGGCAGCCATCGCCGTGAGCGGCCTCATCGGATTCGTAGGAATCATCGTCCCCCACACGATCCGCCTGGCAATCGGATCGAGCTACCGGGTCGTGCTGCCACTCTCGCTGCTTGTGGGCGGGGGGTTCCTCGTGCTCGCCGATGTGATCGCCCGCACCGTTGTCTCCCCCGCCGAACTCCCGATCGGAGTCGTCACCGCGTTCTTCGGCGCACCCTTCTTCGCGATCGTCCTACGAACAAGCCGAAGCTTTTCGTGAGCGGCTTCACGATCACCGATCTCAGCGTGACGCTGGGCGACACCGAGATCCTCCACGGCATTGACGCGACTGTCGCGTCGGGCGAGTGGATTGCGTTGATCGGCCCTAACGGTGCTGGCAAGAGCACGCTCCTCCGATCGGTCGCAGGACTTTGCTCGTACGACGGCTCGATCGCGGTCGATGGCCGCGAGGTCGCCGACTGGTCGCGGCGAGAGACTGCACGCCGCATCGCCTTCGTGCCGCAGGCACCTCTGCTCCCGCCAGACATGCGTGTGCGCGACTACGTGATGCTTGGCCGTACGCCCCACATCGGCGACTTCGCCGCCGAGGGGGTCGCAGATCACGAGGCGGTCGACCGCGCCATGCGGCGGCTCGACCTCGGGCCGCTCGCCGAACGCAGGCTTCGTACGCTCTCCGGCGGCGAGCAGCAGCGCGCCGTGCTCGCCCGAACGCTCGCCCAAGACGCGCCAATCCTGCTGCTCGACGAGCCCACGAACGCACTCGATATCGGCCGCCAGCAGCAAGTGCTCGAGCTTGTGTCACTCCTGCGCTCCCAGAGCGACCTCACCGTCGTCTCAGCGATGCACGACCTCACGCTGGCCGCCCAGTACGCAGATCGCCTGCTGCTGCTCGCAGAGGGCCGGCTGGTCGCGACAGGCGCCCCACACGAGATCGCCACCGAGTCGCTCGTGGCAACGCACTACGGGGCCAACGTTCGCGTCGTTGGCGAGGGCCGCACGCTCGCCGTCGTTCCCGTGCGCCGTTCGGGATAGCCTCCCCGTATGGCAGCGGTTGCAATCGACCTGGACGGCGTCCTCGGCGACACAAGCGGACTCTGGGACGCCTGGCTGGAGGATGTCTCACGCCGAGCCCAGATCGACCCTGACCGGCTCGACGAGCAGCTACCAAACTGGCAGCAGCTTCTCGAACGTTTCGCCGAGGATCATGCGCCCGTCTACCTCCGGCCAAGCTCCGGCGCGACGTCGGCGCTCCGCGCACTTCAAGCCGATGGCGTCACGATCGGCGTCTTCACCGACCGCCCAGCCGTGCTCGCGCAGGTCGCGATCGCGCACCTCGGCGCGTCACGGCGCATCGCACACCTTGAGGCTGGCCCCGGCTCGCTCGAACGTCTCCTCGCGCTCCTCGGACCCGATGCCCGCGTAGCGCGAACGCTCGCCGAACTCGGCGCCTAGCGACCCGCGAGGGCAAACACGTCGATCGTTCCCGTAAGGGAGTGCGTGTTCGCGTTATCTTCGGCCGCAATCACGCGCCCGCCGACGATGACTGGGGTCTGCCAGTGCGTGTCGCCAATCGGAAGCACGGCTAGCTGGGTGCCCGTGGTTGCCTCGTAGACGCGAATTCCAGCGTCGGCCTGTACGTACACGAGTCCGCCCGCGACAACCGGGCTCGTGCCAGCGTTGGCGTTGTTCCACGCGAGCGACAGGCGATTGCTGTTTGTCAGTAGCCACGCCTGCGTGCCGTTCGCATTTGCGACGAAGACGTAGCGCCCCTGCCACACGGCTGGCACCGAGAAGAGATCAGCCCTCCCGGGCAGGTCGACCGTCTGAACCTCACCGCCAAGCCGCGAGTTGACGCCCGGAAGCTTCGCGAGGTTGAGCAGCCTGAGCTCCCCATCCTTTCCGCCCTGCACGGCGAACCCACCGTCGAGCAACGCTGGAGCGGTTGACCCTACGTCGAGATCCGCATCGTTGAGCCTGCTCTGATCGGCCGGTGTCCAGTGCGCGAGAAGCGTCGACGCGTTCGCCGAAAGGACCAACAGCGAATCTCCCCAATACCGCTTCCCGTCGAACACGCCATTGCCCGTCGCGACCAGCAGGTGACCGGTCGTCGGATCGACCACGGGCGCCGAACGACCCCAGATCGCGGAGCCGCTCTCAGGGCACGTCACGGGCTGCTGCAACGCGTGCCGCTCTGAGCAGAGCGAGTTCCAGACTGCGACGATCTTGCCGGTAGCTGCGTTCAGCGACACGACATGCCCTTGGTAGGACGGGGCGTCCCCGATGTAGCCATCGGTGGCCGCCAGGATCAGCCCACCTGCCATATTGAGCGCCGAGGCGAGCTTCTCCTTCGTCGGATCACGAGTGATACTCGTCGTCCACTCGACATGACCATCGGCGAGCGAGAGCCGCCGAATACGCCCGTCGGACGCACCTGCGTAGACCGCGCCAACCTCCGGATCGATCAGCGGCGTCATCGTCGTGATCTGCGCGGTCTCGGCAACCGAGCCGTAGTTTGGTGGCACGAAGCGCCAGAGCACGGCTCCCGACATCACATCGATCGCCTCCGTCTTGCCATAGGTCGTCGTGAAGACGATTGCGTCGCGGGCGTGTCCGCGAATGACCGCCCCCGAGACAAGAAGCGGGGAAGAATCGACCGTCCCGTCGATCGCGAACTGCCGTCGACGGAGCTTCGCGACATTCGCGGCAGTGATCCCTGTGGTCTCGGGCCTGGAGTTTGTCCGTGCAGCGTCGTACCCGAAGCGCAGCCACCCACTCGGCCTCGTCGCCGACCCTGCAGCGCCAACAACAACGACCGCAACCGTGGTGACGGCGACCACCACGGCGAGGCGTCGCATCATCGGTCGGAGATGTCCGGCGTCCGGTCGGCCCACGGGCCAGGAGGCGTCAGGAGCGATTCGGCCTGCAGATACGAGAACGCGACGGCGGGGAGATCCGTCCACTTCTCGAAGCAGAGGTAGCGGCGACGCCACTCCGGGAAGAACTTGCGGTTGAAGCTATGGAGCCGCTCAAGTTGGAAGAGACGGTCGCCTTTAAGCAGCACGGCGCGCAACAGGCCGCCGTCAGCGCGGAGATACTCTGCCGCAACCGAGAAGTTGAGTGAGAGCTCGGCGACGTTGCGGTTCTTGGCCCACGCGATCGTCTCGACGATCAGGTACTCCATCAGCCCGTTTGGCGTATCGCGGCGACGGCGCATCTGCGACAGCGAGTACCCCGACGCCGCCGGTGATGGCACGAGCTGAAGGAAGCCGCCGACCTTGCCGTCGGGAGCACGGCCCACGACCACAAACGCGTCCTCGTACTCAAACAGCGCGTCCATCGCCATCGTGAAACCGCGTTCCGGCCACTTGCCACGCCACTCAGCCGACACTTCTCGAAGAGCCGCGCGCAACTCCGGCTCGATGTCTGCTGGCGCAAGGATCTCGACGGTGTAGCCAGCCTTCGCAAGTCGAGTCACCGACTGGCGCACTTTACGAATCGGGCGCCCGTCGAGGGAGAACTTCGCCGGATGCACGAGCGCCTCGTCGCCGAGGTACAGCGACCGGAAGCCGAGCTCGCTGACCTCGCGCAGGCACTCAGCCCCGATACCCGCGATCGCCACACGCCATCCTTTCGAATGAGCGACACGCTGGAACTCCGCGAGCAGCTCCTTCCGCTCGGACAAGACACCAACGGGTTCGCCGGTCACGATCGCGGTGCCGCCGACGACACCGTACGAAAGGAATGACATGCCGCTTGCCGAGAAGAAGAGCGACTTGTCGCGGCGAAGCGAGAAGTACGCGAGGCTGTCGCGACCAAACTCGCGCACGAGCTCTTCGGCGCGGTGACGTTCCGCAGGGATCGGCCGCACCTTCTCGGCCGTCGGACGCAACCAGATCGCGACCGCGCGCAGGCCAAGCGCCGCGATGAGGATCAAGACGCCGTCGTCGACGAAGTCCGAGTACGCAACCGTTCCGGCAAGGTGCAGCAGCGCCAGCGGCACAACAATCGCCAGCGCGAGCAGCACCTGAACAAGTGGTCGCACCGACTCAGGATCCCCCGGGGCAACGAATTCACGGCGCCCAATCCACAGCGCACCGAGAAAGCCGATCGAGATCGCCGCTTCCTCGACATCGAGCCCCTTCACAATATGGGCTGCCGCGAGTGCAAGAACGAGTGCAAAGGCAAGCTGCCAGGCTCGCTGCTTGCGCCGTGCGAGGCCGCGCGAGAGGAGCAACAACGCCAGCCCGAACGCCACGACGAGGGTGCGCGCAAGCGACGGAACGTCGCGGCCAACGAGGTTGCGAACCGTGTGAATGCGGTTCGCGAACTCAGGCGTCGCGGCCGAGACGATGCTCGTGACACCGAGGATTGCGGCAGCTACTGCGAGCAGACGAGGAGAGGTCAGCCCACGCATACCGAAAGCCTATGCGCTGGATCGGAGGCCGCGCGCCAGTTTCACATGTGAGAGCGGGCTATTCGCGCACAAGGACGCGACGTAGCTCGTCCTCTTTGCCCGGCTGCAGAATCGCGAGCACCGAGTCGCCCGCGACGAGCTCCATCGAATCCTCTGGCAGGCTCGGCTTGCCGTCGCGCACGATCGAGATCAGCCGCGCCCCTTCAGGCAACGTAACCTGCCCAATCAGCTTGCCGGTGCACGCTGCGCGCTCACCGACGGTGACCTCGACGATCTCGAGATTCTCCTTGCGAAGCTCGAGCAGGTGGATCAGGCCATGCTGAGGCACTTCGTGCTCGATCAGGGCCATGATCGAGCTGGTGGCCGAGACCGTGCGCGTGATTCCGAGGAGATCGAAGTAGATCTGGTTGCGCGGGTCGTTCACACGCGCGATCACGGTTTCGACGCCGTACTTCTCGCGCGCTAGCTGGCAGATCACGACGTTGTCCTCGTCGTCGCCGGTCACAGCCACAACGAGGTCGGGCGGCCGACGAATGCCAGCGGACTCCAGCACGAACATCTCCGTGGCGTCGCCCTTCAACACCTGATGCTCAAACTCGATTTCAAGCTGGTCGTAGCGTGTGCTGCGCTGCTCGATCAGCGTCACTTCGTGGCCGTCGCGTAGCAGCGTCCGCGTCAGGTTTGACCCGACCTTGCCGCCGCCTGCGATCAGGATGTACATCAGGCGGCCTCGACCGACGCGTCACCGAGCACGGCTGCCTTGAGGCCGGCGATCGCGCTCGAGGTGGGACAGACGACGTTCAGGCCAAGCGAGCGATAGAACTCGGCGCGCCGTGGGTCGAGCAGGCGCACGACCACCGACGAGACGTTGAACTTTCGCTGTGCGACCTGCGCGATCAGGATGTTCGTGTTGTCGCCGTCCGTCGTTACGACGACAGCGTCGGCAGCTTCGATGCCAGCGGACTTGAGCAGCGGCACATCCATGCCGTGGCCGACATAGAACTCGCCCGTCCAGTTTTCACCGAGACGGCCGAGTGCTTCTTCGCGCTCATCGATGACAGCGACATCCCAGCCAACCGACTTGAGTTCGGTGGCAAGTGCCGCACCAACGCGTCCACAACCGACGACGATCGCCTTCACGTGCAGGAGCGTATCCGACCGTCCGGCCGAGCCGTTGCCCGCGCGTTACTCCAACGCGAGTTCTGCGTCCATCACCTGCTGGGGGAACGCGACGATCAGCACCTCGCATGGCGCTCGACGCAGGACGTAGTCGACCGTCGGCGAGAAGAAGCGCGACTGCCGCCGCCAGCGCGGAGACGATCCGAGGACAATCACGTCGGCATTCGTGTCTTCGGCGTGATGCACGATCGAGCTGCCGATCGCTCGCGCGCGTAGCGTCGAGGTGATCACCTTCACGCCGAGGTCATCGCCAAGGAGGCGTGCCTCCTCGAGCGCCTCCGCAGCGCGTTCATCCTTTTCGGGCATCGGCGCATCGATCGGCAGCTCGAGAGGAACGAGCGTGACGTAGACGGCCTCCACGATCGCCCCATGCTCAGCAGCGAGCTTCACGGCCGTCGCCATCATCTCCTCGCCGATGATCCCCAGCTTCATGGGCACGAGGATGCGACGGAACCGCGGGACGTCCGACGGTGCGAGCTCGTCGGGTGCAATCACACGTGCCATCAGGCTCTCGCCACGCGCGCGACGAACGCCGACGTAGACCACGAACCCGAGGAGCAGCCAGCCTGGGCCGACGTAGCGGGCGGCGGGATGTGTCCAGAGCGACACGATCCAGATGGCGAACGTCGCGACCGAGCCGATGATCGCGGGCAGTGGAATCTCAGCCCGCCCGAACTTGATGTTGAACGGCGCTCGGTACGGTCGCGGCAGGTTGGGCTCAGTGATGCGGAGCCGGATCACCGCGAGCTGCGCTGCCGTAAACGCGCCCAGCACGCCAAACGAGAAGATGCTCGCTAGGAATGTGACGTCGTGCTTCACGTATGACGTCGCGACGACGACGCAGCTCGCAACGATCGTGACGCTGACGATCGCCTGGGGCGAAACAAGCGTGCGGCGATGGAGCCGCCCGAACGAGGCTGGCAGCTGGCCATGCTCACCAAGCGAGTACGCGAGGCGCGAGAAGCCCGACATCGCGGTTGTCACAGCCGCCATCAGGATCACGGCACCGCTCACCCCGACAAACACCTTCAGCGCCTGCTCAAGGGTGTGCGGCAAGTGGCTGCCAATCTCCGAAGCGACGCCGACGAGCGGCGAGTGGAGCCAGGTCGTGCCGAGCGCCGTCCTAGGGCCAGGGAACGCCGAGAGCGCGACCACAGCGACCGCGACGTACAGCGTAACGACGGTGCCAATCGCGCCAAACAGCGAACGGGGCAGGTCGACGCCAGGTCGGCGCGCCTCCTCAGCAAGGTTTGCGACAGTCTCAAGGCCGGTGTACGCGAGCATCGCGAGCGGAACGGCGAAGAGCAGCTGATGCCACGACGGGCTGTGCCCAAGTGAGAGGTCATGCGTCAGCGTGTGCCCGGAGAAGACAACAACCGCTCCAAGCGCCACCAGGACGACCTGCACGATCAGGTCGAGCGCTGGCAGCACGATGCCGAGAGCGTAGAGCGACGGCCGCCGCACAAGACGCACAGCAGCCACGACAACGATCACGCCGACGGCAGCGACGATGTCCCAGGGCCGCTTTCCGATGCCCGGCATGCCCAGAGCAGCAGCGAGATAGTGCGGCGCAAAGAGCGCGGAAAGCGCGATGACGATCAGGTAGTCGAGGAAGAGCGCCCACCCGGTCATGAACCCTGCGAGGTCGTTGAGGGCGCGGCGCACGAACGTTGCAGCGCCGCCGGTCTCAGGCAGCGCGCTCGTGCCTTCGGCATACGACAGCGCGACGAGCAGGAAGAGCGCCCCGGTGAGCAGGAGGATGACCGGCGTGAAGCCTTCGGCATGGAGCGCGATCACGCCGAGGGCGAAGTAGATCGACGAGGCGATCTCGCCGTACGCAACCGAGAAGAGCGACCTCGCATCGAGGTTGCGGCGCAGCCCAGGCAGCTTGCGGGCCATCTAGCGCCGTCCTCGCAGCACGTACAGCCGACCAGCGCCCGCGACGGTGAACAGCGTCCCGAGCAGCATCCCGGCCGTCGCTCCGCGCGAGAGTCCGATGATCAGCATCGCGAGGCCGAGCACCATCGTCGTGGCCGCAAGCAGGAACGTCATGCCACGGTAGATCCTCAACGGGCCTTCCCTGCCGCGACCATCACGCGACACGGCGCGTGCTTGAGGACGTAGTCAACGGTGACGCCGAAGATGTCACCGTGGCGCCCGCGGGGCGCACCGAGCACGATGATCTGCGACTGACGGCGCTCCGCCTCATCGACGATCGCGCGGCCAGCGTTGCGTGCGCGCACGAGACGGTCGACCGTACGCACTCCGTACGACGAGGTGCGGGCCCGCACGTCATCGAGCAACGCTTCAGCCTCGTCCTCGGCCTCCGGCAGATCGGCGTCCAGCGGCAGATCGATCGGTACGACGAGCACGCGCAACGCAACGATCAGTGCACGCCGTTCCGCCGCCAGGCGCGCGGCCAGGTCGACCGACTCGCGCCCCTCCTGGCCGGGCACAACCGGAACGAGGATCTGGCGGTACTCGAGGGCCGCAGCCGTACCCAGCATCGGCGGCGCCTTGACCGTTTCGAGCAGATCGGCCTTCACGTACTTCTTGCGGTAGCCGGCATAGCCGAGCAGACCGACCACAAGCCACCCAAGGCCAACCCAGCGCGTCGCAGGGTTCTGTACGACGATGACGAGGAACGAAATACCCGTCGCAGTGCCGCCCACAATCGCGAAGAGCGGCCAGTCGACGCCCTTGACGCGCACGTTCGGGCGGGCACGGAACAGCACTTCCTTGTCTTTGTCCTTCATCCGCATCCGGACGATCGAGACGTGCGCGACAGTGAAAGACAGCGTTGCCCCGAAGGAGTAGAGCGTCCCGACGAAGTCGGTCGAGCCCGGCAGGATGACAATGATCGGCGCGATCCCGGCAAACAGCAGGATCGCGAGCCACGGCGTTTTGAACTTCGGGTGCAGGCGCCGGAAGATCTCCGGCATCTGCCGGTAGGTCGCCATCGAGTAGGTGATCCGGGAGGCGCCGATCACGCCAGCGTTCGTGGCGATAAACAGGATCGTGGCTGCGAGGATGCCGACGTAGTACTGCAGGGCGTGCAACGTCACCCCGTGCAGGCCGAGGTAGTCGACGAGGCCGAGGATTGGGTCGTTCGCGAAACCTCCCTGTTCCGGCGGGAGCGCGAGTAGCGTCGTCATCTTCCCGCCGATGTCCTTCACCGGCATCGCCGACAGCGCGATCAAGGGCAGCGTGAAATAGATCGCGAACACGGCGCCGGCAACAAGCTTGTACGCGTTTGGGACGCTCTTGACGGGATCACGGGCCTCTTCGGCGAGGTTTGAGACGGTCTCCACGCCCGTGTACGCCAGCATCGCGACGGGAATCGAGATCGCGAAGTTCCCCCACGTCGGCGCTGTGCCCCAGTGGATGTTCGACGTCACGATGTGCGCGTCGAAGACGAGCGCGAAGCCGAGACCGACAAGCAGCACCTGGGTGGCGAAGTCGATGACCGCCAGGATGATCGAGAGCTTCGCCGCCTCCTGGACGCCCACCATGTTGAGGCCGGCGAGCAGGATGATCACGACCGCGCCGCCGATGATGTCCCAGGGGTTCTGCTTCAGCGGCTCCCAGAAGATCGACAGGTAGTGCGGCACGAAGAACGCCGACGTCGCCACCGTCACGATGTAGACGAGCATCTGAGCCCACGCCGCGCCGAAGCTGACGAGCTCGTTGAACGCATGGCGGGCAAAGCTCGATGAGCCGCCGGCCTCCGGATAGTGGACGGTGCCCTCCGCGTAACTCGCAGCAGTCGCGGCGAAGATCACACCCGCCACGACAAACACGAGCGGCGTCAGCCCGAGGGCGAAGACCGCGGTAAGGCCGAGCGCGTAGTAGATCGACGAGCCGACGTTGCCATACGCAGTCGCAAAGAGTGCTGGCGTGCCGAGGACGCGTTCGAGTCCATGAGATTGGCGCCGCCGTGACACGAGTGGAGAGGTTAGAGGCTCAGGAACCCGGACAGGGGCAAAAAGAGCGAGAGGGGGAGGTCTCCCTCCCCCTCTCGCGGTTCCGACGTGCTGCTGACCTTACGAGTGGATCGAGACGATCAGCGGGATGATCAGGATTGCCACGATGTTCGTGATCTTGATCATCGGGTTGATGGCCGGGCCGGCGGTGTCCTTGTACGGGTCACCAACCGTGTCGCCCGTGACGGCTGCAGCATGAGCCTCTGAGCCCTTGCCACCGAACGAACCGTCTTCGATCAGCTTCTTCGCGTTATCCCACGCGCCACCACCGGCGGTCATCGAGATAGCGAGGAAGAGACCTGTAACGATCGTGCCGACAAGCAGACCGCCGAGCATCTTGGCGCTGATGATGCCGACCACGATCGGGAAGACGATCGGGATTGCGGCCGGAGCCATCATCGCCTTGATGGCGGAGTTCGTGACGATGTCGATCGCGCGGCCGTATTCCGGACGCGACGTGCCCGCCATGATCCCGCTGTCCTCGCGGAACTGACGGCGCACTTCCTCGACGACCTCACCGCCGACGCGACCGACCGCCTCCATGGCGAGCGACGCGAAGAGGAACGGCATCAGGCCACCGACGAAGAGACCTGCGATCACCCATGCATCGGAGAGATCGAAGATCGTCGTCAACCCCTGATCCTTGAGGCCCGTCGTATACGAGTCGAAGAGCACGAGCGCTGCGAGAGCGGCCGAGCCGATCGCGTAGCCCTTCGTGACAGCCTTCGTCGTGTTACCAACTGCATCGAGCGGGTCGGTGACTGCCCGGACGCTCTCCGGGAGGTCGGCCATCTCAGCGATACCACCGGCGTTGTCAGTCACCGGGCCGTACGCGTCGAGGGCAACGATCAGGCCAGTCATCGACAGCTGCGCCATCACGGCGATGCCGATGCCGTACAGACCTGCGAGCGAGTGGGCGATCAAGATGCCCGCCGCGATCACGATCACCGGAGCGGCAGTTGCCTGCATACCCACGGCGAGACCTTCGATGATGTTCGTTGCATGACCCGTCTGCGATGCACGAGCGATCGACTTCACCGGTCCCCAGCGGGTGCCGGTGTAGAA
This sequence comes from Actinomycetota bacterium, assembly GCA_900299235.1. Classification (GTDB taxonomy): domain Bacteria; phylum Actinomycetota; class Thermoleophilia; order Gaiellales; family Gaiellaceae; genus PALSA-600. The sequence goes on along the minus strand of OMIZ01000089.1, from coordinate 10,565 downwards.
CTCGGTAATCGCGACGAGCAGGAACGTGACGATCAGACCAACGAGTGCTGAGAGGTACAGATCCTTGAAGCTGTACTGGCTGCCGTTGAACGCCTTCGTGATCGGGATGAAGCCGATCGCCGACAGGATCGTCGCGACAAGGACTGCCTTGTAGAGCGCGTTGATGATCGCGTTCTCGCCGCGCCCGATGCGAGCGAAGAACGTTCCAATGACCGAGGCAACGATCGAAACCGCACCAAGTGCCAGGGGGAAAAGGTACATGCGGGCATCGGAGAGGCCAGCCGCTGTACCGAGAAGCATGACCGCCACCGCTGTTACGGCGTAGGTCTCGAAGAGGTCGGCTGCCATACCGGCGCAGTCACCGACGTTGTCGCCGACGTTGTCAGCGATGACGGCCGGGTTGCGTGGGTCGTCTTCCGGGATGCCTGCCTCGATCTTTCCGACGAGGTCGGCGCCGACATCAGCTGCCTTGGTGTAGATACCGCCACCAAGACGGGCAAACACCGAGATCAACGAACCGCCGAACGCAAGCCCAACGAGGTCCTTGATCGCCGAGTTCGGGGTGTGCCCAAGTCCGCCGGTCAGGAACCAGTAGTAGCCGGCGACGCCCAGGAGGCCGAGTCCGACCACGAGGAGGCCCGTCACGGAGCCGGCCCGGAACGCCACGTTCAGCGCGGGCTTGATGCCGTCACGTGCAGCCTCGGCAGTGCGGCTATTCGACCGCACGGCGACGTTCATGCCGATGAAGCCGGCAGCCGCCGAGAGGATCGCGCCGACGGCGAAACCGCCTGCCGCTCCCCAACCGAGCTTGTTGTAGAACCCGATGAGCGCGAGCGGGACAATCGACACCACAGCGATCGTCCGGTACTGGCGCTTGAGGTACGCAGTCGCGCCCTCCTGCACAGCTCCGGCGATCTCCCGCATTCGCTCGTTCCCCGCAGGCTGCTTCAGCAACCACGCGGTGAGGTACAGACCGTACGCAACAGCGATACCCGCGCAAACTAGGGCTAGGAGCACGGGGTGTTGCAGAACCCAATCCATCGCTAGTAGCTCCCCTCACGAAGTGACGCGCCGAATGGCGCGCCGCATTGATAACAAGGGGTTAGGACGTTGCCGTGGCTGACACCTCGACGTACGCCAACCCCAAGTTGGCCACCGCATTCGTCAAGTCCTTACGAATGCCTTCCTCGATATGTCCATCAAGGAGAGGCAATAGCGCATGGAGAGTGTCAATACCAAGTCTTGCTTCGGCGAGATCGCCTGTCTCAAGCTTGCCGTAACTGATCGACGCGACCGTCGAGATTGTCGACAAGAGGAACTCGCTGACCTTCAGCTGGCGGAGCCCCGCGAGCAGGTCATCGACCTGTGTCTCGCGTGCCGCGGTCGACTGATCCTCGGCCATCTGCTGCAGCGGATCGTCGCTTTCAGCCATGCGGGCGACCAGCCGCGATCTGCTCTTCAAAGATTTCCGCGAGGCTCCACCCCTCGGCGATCCGCGCCTTTTGGCGCTCCGCCGCGTTCTGGGTGGGAATCGTCAGGAACGGTGCGGCACCGATCTCCGTAGCCACGGGCACAACCCACTCAAGCAGCTGCTCGATGCGCGCGCGGGCCGCAATCGGCTCGCCACGGCCGAAGTCGATCAGCTCACCGGAGAGGCCGTGGCGGATCGCGCGCCAGAAGTTCTCTTCCACAAGACGATGCGGCAGATCAGGGAGCGGCTCGCCCTCGTCGAGTGCACGGACACATCGTGCGGCGATCGAGTACGCGAGAGCCGCGAGGCTCTGCGCACCCGCGACATCCGGCTGCGCGTCAGCAATGCGAATCTCGACCGTGGGGTAGGCGAGATGCGGCCGAACGCTCCACCACAGCTGTGTGTGCTCGTTGATCGAGTTCGTGCGGTAGAGGAAGTCGACGTAATCCTCGAAGCCCTGCCAGCCGTCGTAGGCGTCGGGGATGCCACACCGCGGGAACATCTTCGTGAAGACCTGTGTGCGTGCCGAGTGCAGGCCGGAATCGAAGTTCTCGACAAGCGGCGAGCTGGCCGAGTAGGCGAGGATTTCTGGCAGGAAGTTCCGCAGGGCGTTACATACGGCGATCGCGCGATCACCGCCACGAATGCCGACATGCACGTGCAGACCAAACGTGTTGTTGCGCCACACGACGTAGCGCAGAATCTCGTCATTTCGACGGTAGTGCGGCGTGTCGATGATCCGCTGATCCTGCCAACGTGCCCACGGGTGTGTGCCCGTCGATGCGAGGTCAATGCCAAGTGGGCCTGCGATCTCGTGCAACTGACGGCGGCGCTCAACCATTGCAGCAGCGGCCTGGCCGAACTCCTCGCAGCGTCCCGTTCGCACCTCCGCCTCTGACGCGATCAGCTCACCAATGAAGTCGGGCTCGAGCGCCGTACCGGCAACCGCATCTTTCAGCTCCTCGAAGCGATTGACGAGATCGCGACTCTCAGGATCCAGCAGTGCAAACTCCTCCTCGACCGCAAGGGTGAAGTCGGTGCCGTCCTCGAATGCCTGCCGCGCGACTGCCAGCTGCTCGGCTGGACTGAGCTTCTGTTCCTCGCCCACGCCGGAAGGCTACCCCGGAACCGTCAATGCAATCGCAGTTAGGCGAGCAGGCGCTCAGCAACTGACGCCCACGACCACCGAGCGACCACGGCACGGCGCGCCGACTCCTTGAGAAGCGCACGGTCGGCGGCTGGTAGAGCGAGGATCGCTTCGAGCTTGGCGCGTAGGTCGGCAACGTCGTCGGTCGCAAAGGAAGCGAGTGATGCGAACCGCGTGCCGTACTCCTCCTCGAGACCCGCAGCGACCTCCGCCAAGCCGGAGTGGCGAGCGACGAGTGGCGGGCAGCCAGCCGCCGCAGCCTCGGCGGCAACCATCCCGAACGCCTCGGGGAAGATCGACGGCACAACCGACACGTCGGCGAGGGGAAGCAGCCCAACGAGATGCCGGTGCTCAAACGGCCCCGTGAAGAGCACCTGCCCAGCGGGCAACGACGCCGCCTGCGCCTCAAGCTCGGCGCGGTAGTCACCGAAGCCAACGATCACGCAGCGTGCGTCGAGCCCTCGCATCGCCTCGATCAGCAGGTGAACACCCTTGTTGCGAATCAGCTTTCCGAAATAGACGACCGTCGGGCGTTCGTCGGCGAGGAATGCAGCGAGTCGCGCGGCGTTGTTCTCGTCCGGAAGCCGCTCATTCGCGTTCCCGGGATTCGGGGGATCGGCACGCGCCTCTGCGAGCAGCAGCTCAAGTGCCTCGGCCCGCGGCCGTGGGCGCCACTCGTGGATGTCAACGCCTGGCGGGACTTCCACGACACGATCGACATGTCCGACCACGTCCTCCAGCACGTTGCGGATGTGCTCAGAGCCGACGAATACGGCGTCCGCACCCGCAAGCGTCTCGCGTCCCCATGCGCACAGCTCGGGGCGACCACGCATCGAATACTCGAGTTCTGACCCATGCGCCTTTACGCGATACGGCGCGCCGGTGGCGGCACCAACCGGCCCCCCAAGCAGAACGTGGTTCGTGAACACGACATCAGCGGGCAGCAACTCGCGAAGCGCGGCTGCGTTCGCCTCGACATAGTCGTCTCGCTCCGCCCTCGTGAAGTCCTGCAGAAGCCGCGCCTCAACGCCCTCATAGCGGTCGAGCACAAAGACGGGCAACAGGCCGCCGGGCAGCTCGGGCCGGACAACAGGGGCGCCACCAAGGTCGTACAGCTCGGGGTGGTGCTCCTGACAGACGACAGTGACATCGTGGCCCGCCAAGCGCCATTCACGCGCTAATGCCCGCGAGTACACATTCGACCCGGTACCTCCAAGGAGGTAGCCGTGCCAGAGCAGGATGCGACTCACGCGGCCGGGCTTACCCGAGGTGGAAGTAGAGCGCGTGCAACAGCTCGACTGCCGGGTTGGAGGTGTGCACCGTGACATCCGGGGGGACGTCGAGCAGCGCCTCCGAGTAGTTGAAGATGATGCGTACGCCAGCACCAATCAGATCGTTCGCGACCTTCTGCGCCGCTTCGGCCGGCACCGCGAGTACACCGACGACGATCTGACGATCGCGAACCTCGTCGGTGAGGTTGGCGTAGGGCGAAATCGCGACATCGCCGATCAGCTGACCGATCTTGGCTGGATCGGTCTCGTAGACGCCCGCGATGTGGATGCCATGTTCGGCGAAGATCGGCGAGCCGGCGATCGCCTGGCCGAGGTGGCCGGCGCCAACAAGCGCGATGTTGTGCTGACCCTGTGTGCGCAGGATCGTGCGGATCTCGCTCAACAGGCCGTCGATCGAATACCCCACCCCCCGCTTGCCAAACTTGCCGAAGTTCGAAAGGTCGCGCCTGATCTGCGTTGCGTTGACGTTCGTGTAGTCAGCGATCTCTTGCGACGAGATGCGATCCTTACCCATCTTCTTTGCCTGGGTCAGAACCTGGAGGTAGCGCGACAGGCGAGCGGCAACGCCGACCCCAACACGCCCCTCCCCAAGGCGAACTGGCTCATTGGCACTTTGCAACATCACAAAGATTCTGCCTTATCGATACAGCGAGCGCGAAAGCCGTGTCACAAACCCGCCGTTTTCGCCGACTTTGTGACGTCTCGCAGGTCAGGCACGAAGACGCGCGAGGAGCGGCTCTTCCTCAACGCGGTACACCGAGATCCGCTCGCCCGCTAGCTCGATCACAGGCAGCCACTCTCGGTAGGCCGCCTCAAGCTCAGGCACGCCCGTGATATCGATCTCTTCGACGCCAAATGGCTCATCCTCGGCGAGGCGTGCAAGCGCAGAGCGGGCGATCTCACAGAGGTGGCAGTCGCGCCCGACGTAGAGCTGAACGACAGCCACGACTACGGATAGAGACCGCGAATCGTCGACGCCTCGGCGACACGGCCGACGCCGAGGGCGTAGGCGGCATGACGCATCGACACGTTGTACGACCCGTGGAGAGCCCAGGTGTCGGCGAAGGCACGCGTGACAATCGCCTGAAGCCGCGCGTGCACCTCCTCCTCCTTCCAGAAGTACTCCTGGAGTCCCTGAACCCACTCGAAGTACGAGACGACAACGCCGCCTGCATTGGCAAGGACGTCGGGCAGCACGAGAATGCCGCGGTCGTTCAGGATCGCGTCGCCCGCGGGTGTTGTTGGCCCGTTCGCGCCTTCGAGCACGATCGAGGCCTTGACGCGCAAAGCAGTCGTACCGTCGATCACGCGCTCGAGCGCACACGGCGCAAGGATGTCGCAATCGATCGCGAGCAGCTCCTCGTTCGTGATCCGGTCGCCGCCCGAGAAGTCGTTGAGCCGCCCGCCGAGCGCCTTCTGTGCAAGCGCCGCGCCGATGTCGATGCCCGCAGCATTGTAGACGCCGCCGGTCGAGTCGGAGATCGCCACCACCGTTGCTCCTTGCTCGACCAGCACGCGGGCGAGCACCGAGCCAACGTTGCCAAACCCCTGAATTGCCACACGCGAGCCCGCGACGGTGCGGTCGAGTCGGGCGAGGGCCTCCTGGAGGCAGAAGAGCGCGCCGTGACCGGTCGCCTCCTCACGCCCAAGGGAGCCGCCAACAGCGAGCGGCTTGCCCGTCACCACACCGAGCACCGAGTGACCCTGGTTCATCGAGTAGGTGTCAAAGATCCACGCCATCACGGCAGGATTGGTGCCGACGTCCGGCGCCGGTATGTCCTTCTCGGGCCCGATCTCGTTCACGATCTCGGTCGTGTAGCGCCGAGTAAGGCGTTCGAGCTCACCCAGGCTCAATGTGTGCGGATCGCACGCAACACCCCCCTTTGCACCCCCGAACGGCAGCCCCATCAGCGCGCACTTCCATGTCATCCACATCGCGAGCGCCTTCGTCGAGTCAAGCGTGACCGACGGGTGGTAGCGAATACCACCCTTCGACGGGCCTCGCGCGTTGTTGTGAATCACCCGGTAGCCGGTGAACACCTGCACCGAGCCGTCATCCATCGTGATCGGGACGGAGACCTCAACCGCCCGCTTGCACTCCGAAAGGATGTCGACAAGATCGGGCTCGATCCCGAACGTCGCTGCGGCTTCCCGCAACTGCTGCTGCGCGAAACCAAACGCGTCGGGGGAACCTGACGCCGGGTCTACCGAGTCGACCATGAGCTCCTTTCGCGTGAGCACTCCCACTCTACTCCCGCCTAGAGCGACTGCGAGTGAGCGTCGAGCCCGAGGAAGGCGGGGGAGCTAAGCCGTGGCGAGTAACGACCGGCCGACGCGATCATCGCTGCGTTATCGGTGCACAGGGCGAGCGGGGCGGCAACCGCCTCGGGTAGCGCGGCACGAAGGGCCGAGTTCGCGGCGACGCCGCCAACAATCGCGATCGGTCCATCTCCAGCCGCCTCGCGTACACGCTCGCTGAGAGCTCGCACGATCGCGTGCTGGTAGCTCGCGGCCAGATCAGCCTTGCGCTCCTCGGTGGCATCAGGGCCGAGATCGCGGACGGTGTAGAGCAGCGCGGTCTTGAGACCCGAGAACGAAAAATCGAAGCCCGCAAGCCGCGCCACGGGAAACGCAAACGCCTCGGGATCGCCGTGCTTCGCGAGACGGTCGATCTCGGCACCGCCCGGGTAGCCGAGACCGAGCAGTCGAGCACCCTTGTCGAACGCCTCGCCTGCCGCGTCGTCGAGCGTGCGCCCAAGGATGCGGACGTGCTCCCACCCACGGTCGGGAACATCGAGAAGCAGCGTGTGACCGCCACTCGCGAGCAAGCAGGTAAACGGTGGCTGAAGGTCAGTCGGTTGCAGGTACAGCGAAGCGACGTGCCCATGCAGATGCTCGACCGGAATCAGCGGCAGGCCGCGAGACCAGGCGAGCGCCTTCGCAGCCGAGAGTCCTACGAGCAGCGCGCCGATCAGACCCGGCCCGGCCGTCACCGCGATTGCGTCGACGTCGTCGAGGGTCGCTCCACCAGCCGCGAGCGTCTCCTCGATCACCGGGGAGACGAGCTCGAGATGACGGCGTGAGGCGATCTCTGGCACCACACCGCCGTAGCGCGCGTGCAGATCGGCTTGCGAGGCGACGATATTTGCCTTCAGCACCCCGTCTGGCGTGACGAGCGCGGCCGCGGTCTCGTCGCACGACGTCTCCAGGCCAAGAATCAACCCGCTCACCACTCGAGCTCCGACGGGGCGTCCTTCCACATGATCAGGGCGTCTTCGCGATTGTCGGTGTAGTAGGCACGCCTGAGACCACGTTCCTCGAAGCCAAGCGTCTCGTACAGGTGGATCGCCGCAGCGTTCGAGACGCGCACCTCAAGCGTGTAGCCGCGCTCGGCGTCTTCGGCTGTCACGTCAAAGAGCCGCTGGAGAAGCCGTCTCGCGATCCCACGGTTCTGCTGCTCAGGGTCGACCGCGACGTTCATCACATGCCAGGCATCGACGTAGCGCGAATTGATGATGTACCCCACCATCACCCCGTCTTCGAATGCCCCGAGGCAGATCGACGTGGGCTTCGTGAGCTCCGACGCGAACATCGTGCGCGACCAGGGAGCCGTGTAGGCGCGGCGCTCGATCTGCTCAATCTCGTCGAGGTCGGAGATGCCAAGGCGGCGGATGTCGAGGTCAACCGCGGTCATGGTGTCGACGGCTTTGCGTCGGGTTCACGAATGTAGATCGGCGTTACCTCGTCGGCCGACCCGAAGTGATTTGCGGCACCGAGCAGCAACGCGGCCGATGGGCGATGTGTCAGGTCGTCGTCAGGCGGGACAGTGGCACCTGCCGCTTCGAAGATCGTGCGGTAACGAATCGCACCGTCACCTACGAGCGTCTCGCCCGCAACCTCGAGCGCGTCGGGAGTCGAAACGCCATCCTCGGTGAAGACTTCACCGCGGCGCGCATCGATCACCGGGCGCCCCCCTGCGAACGCCGCGAGCGTCGATGCCCCCGCGACGGGAATGCCCAATCCGAGTGCGAGCCCCCGGGCGACCGCGACACCGATTCTGATCGAGGTGAAGCTTCCCGGGCCGACGCCGACGACGACCCCTTCCAGGTCGCTCGGCTGCAGTCCAGCGTTCTTCAGAAGCGCGTCGGCGGCAACGAGCAGCGACTTCGCCTCTGTCTCACACTCGCCCACGACCGATCCGCGGTGGAACAGCGCGCATGCAGTCACGGCTGTGGCCGTGTCAAACGCGAGGATCGTCTGCATCGTCAATCGAAATCGTTCGGGTATCAGCGGCAACGTGCTCGAGGTGCACGACCACGCGGACGGGCGGTAGCCACGAGGCTCCTTGTTCTGGCCATTCCACAAAACAGATGGTGCCGTCGAAGTACGGCTCGAGGTCGCCCCACTCGGAACTCGACAGCCCGACGAAGCGGTAGAGATCGAGGTGCGCAACCGGGATCGGCGCGTCATAGCGGTGGCCGATCGTGAACGTCGGACTCGTCACGGCACCCGTGACACCCAGTGCGCGGCACGCTCCTCGCACGAACGTCGTCTTGCCAGCGCCGAGATCGCCCGTGATCGTGACGATGTCGCCTGACTTCAACGTGGCTGCCAATTTGGCGCCCAGCGCTTCCGTCTCAGCCCCCGAGTGCGTCGTGACGACGTCCACCCCATGACGATAAACGCTGACCCGACATCGACACCCGGCCCGCGTCAGCCGACCCTACGATGACGCGATGGCTGCAGGCATTCAAGAATCGCTCCCGCGCACCTCACGCTGGACGATCCTGCGCGAATGGGGGCGCATCGGCTGCGCCGGGTTCGGCGGGCCACCTGCCCATATCTCCTTGCTGCGAAAGCTCTGCGTCGACCGGCGCGGTTGGCTTGCCGCGAACGAGTTCGAAGACGCGATTGCTGCCTGCAACCTGCTACCCGGTCCAGCCTCCACGCAGCTCGCAATCTTCACCGCGTGGCGCTTGGGTGGCCCGCTAGGCGCGATCGTCGGTGGAGCGGCATTCATCCTCCCCGGTCTCGTCGTCATCGTCGCTCTCGCCGCGGTGTTCCTCACGGGCTCACCACCTGACTGGATCCGCGGAGCTGCCGCGGGAGCCGGCGCGGGCGTCGCCGCCGTCGCAGTCCACGCCGGGATCGGCCTGATCCCAGCCAGCCGCGGGCGCGCGGCGTCGGGAGCCCGCTGGATCACCTATGCGGCCGCAGGAGGCGTTTCGGCCGCGCTAGTCGGCCCATGGGTCGTCGCGGTGTTGCTCGTGTGCGGGGCGGCTGAGATCGTGCTCCGCGTACGTGGGACGACGTCTCTCGCATCGATCACGCCGATTGCGGCACTCGCAGTTCCCGCTACGGGCGGGTTCGGCGCGCTCGCGTGGGTTGCAGCCAAGGTTGGCGCGCTCTCATACGGGGGCGGGTTTGTGATCATTCCGCTGATGCAGCATGACGCTGTGTCGTCCTATCACTGGCTCACAAACACGCAGTTCTTGAACGCGGTAGCGCTCGGACAGATCACGCCTGGCCCGATCACACTGACCGTTGCCGTGGTCGGCTACGGCGCCGCAGGTGTCGGCGGAGCGCTGCTCGCCACAGCGGTCGCGTTTGCACCCTCGTTCGCGTTCGTCCTTGGTGGTGCACGGCACTTCCAAGGGCTGCGCTCGAACCCGTGGGCGCGAAGCTTCTTCGACGGCGCAGGGCCGGCCACGGTCGGAGCGATCCTCGGAGCGGCAATCCCGCTCGCACTCGCGCTCACCGAATGGTGGCAGGCCGTACTTCTTGCGAGCGCAGGGGCGTTACTCCTCTCGCGGCGACTCGGCGTCGTACCAACGCTCGTTGGTCTCGGCGTCGCTGGGGTGATCCTGGCGCTTGCGGGCGCCAGCCTGCCGCACTCCTAGGGCACTAGAAGAGGCCGAGCTGCGTCGCCTGCTCGGCCACCGCAGGCGGCTCTGCAGGTGGCTCCTGGGCGACAGCGACGGGCTCTGGTTCGGCAGCGGGCAGGTCAGCGGCGGGCAGCTCGGCGACGGGCGCTGGCATCGGGCGGCCGATGAGCGCCGGAATCTTCGCGAAATCGGCCTGGAGCACTTCAAGCATCCGCGGGGTGTAGAGCGCCGCAGCGGGATGGAAGATCGGGAAAAGCACCACGTCAGAGTTTCCAAGCCGGACGTGCTGCTCCACGCCATGCACCTTCGTGATCCCAGCAGGCTTCCCGGTGAGGAGCTTCGTCGAGAAGTTGCCAAGCGTCGCGACGACCTTCGGCTTGATCAGCTCAATCTGGCGAAAGAGGTGGCCCTCGCACGCCTCGATCTCCTCCTGCTGCGGATCGCGGTTGCCGGGTGGGCGGCACTTAAGCACATTTGCGATGTAGATCTCCTCGCGTTCAAGCCCGATCGACGCGAGGAGCTTGGTGAGCAACTGGCCGGCTGCACCGACGAACGGGACGCCGTTCTTGTCCTCGTGGAAGCCAGGTGCCTCACCGACGAACATCAGGTCGGCGTCAGGGGCGCCCGAGCCGAACACAACCTGGGTACGCGTCTGTGCGAGGGCGCACTTCGTGCACCCGGCGACCTGAGCGCCGTAGTCGAGAAGCGCCGAGTTGGCGCTAGCCGCAGCCGCAGGCTCCACCGCAACACCCTCCACCCGCAGCGGCGGC
>OMIZ01000088.1 GCA_900299235.1 Actinomycetota bacterium | reverse complement strand
CGTGAAGGTCAACGGCACCGACTCGACGGCCGCAGACTTCTGCTCAAGGAGCGAGACCGCTTCGGTCGTCGAGAGACCACCAACATTGACCCCCGCGATCGTCGTGCCCTTCGGCAACGTCGTCAGCGAGCCTTGAAACGCGTAGCCCACCGCGATTGCGGCGGCAGCGAACCCGGCCGCGACCCCAACAGCTCCAACGTGCCGTTTGCGCGCGAGCGCAGGGGTAGGCCGGGCACGAGCATCCGATCGGCTGCTCTGCTCGGTCACGGTCGGGCAATCGTAGCCATGCGAGATCGAATCAGGCCGTGGTAGGTAGGCTCGCGGGATGGGGAAGTTGCTCGAGCGCATCGACGATCCGCTCACCGAGTGGATCTCGCGACAACACGTCTACTTCGTCGGTACAGCGCCCTCGTCGGGCGGGCACGTGAACGTCTCCCCAAAGGGGCCGATCGGAACGTTTCGCGTGATCGACGATCACACCGTCGAGTACGACGACCGTGTCGGGTCGGGCGCCGAGACCGCCGCTCACCTACGGGATAACGGCCGCATCTGCGTGATGTTCTGCGCGTTCGATGGCCCGCCACGGATCGTTCGTCTCCATGGCCGGGGCGAGCTGATCACCCTTCCCGATCCCGGGCCGGGCGGTCAACGATCGGTCATCCGGATCCACGTCGATCGCGTGTCTGACTCGTGCGGCTTCGGTGTCCCACTCATGGAGTACACCGCCGATCGCACACAGTTCGAGCGGTGGGTTGAGAGCAAGACCGACGAAGGCCTGCGCGAGTACATCGCCGAGAAGAACGGTCGCTCGATCGACGGTCTTCCCGCGTTCGGCACGTAGCGCGGTTAGAGCGTCAGCGGGGCAGGCTCGCTCGGCGTCTCTTTGCGAGCCACAGCAGCAGCGCCCGCAACAACACAGGCGAACGCGACGATCCTGAGCACGCCGAGCGTTCCACCCGGGAGCTTCTCGCTGTAGACGACGATGCCGCCAAGAATCGGCAACGCGTTTGTGCAGAACGACGAGAGACCCGCCGTCGCAAGCGCACGCCCACGCTGGAACCCAAGCTGGATGATCGTGAACGCCAGGCTATGCGAGGCCCAGACGGGCGCGATCGCGAGCAGCCACCAGCCGCCGTGGACAGCAGCCTTCGTTCCAACATCAGCAGCGGCGTACATCAGCCCTGCAGCGATTCCGAAGCCTGCGCCCGGCGCAAGGAACGGCGCCACAGGGCCAAGCGAGATTGCGGCTAGGAGCCACGAGACGATGAACCAGAGCGCCACCGCCTTCCATTGACCGTTGTTGCCGCTGTTAGATCCGCCCGCAAGCGAGGCGCCGAGGAAGATCAGGCCGGCAACGGCGATGCCGACGCCGATCCATTCCCGCCGAGGTAGCCGCTCACCGGTTGCCCGTTCCGCGAAGACCGCGAGCAGGCCGACGCCGCCGGCCGACACCGACTGCACGAGCGAGAGCGGTGCAAGCGCGAGCGCCAGGACGTAGAAGACCCAGCCGACGATCCCGACGATGAAGGCGATCAGCCACTGCCGATGCGAGAACAGCAGCCCGAGCGACCACAGCGGCCGTCGGATCGAAAGAGGCGGCATCTGCGACGTAATCGTGTGCTGAGCGATCCACGACCAGTTGAACGCCGCGGCCGTCGCGAGCGCGAGGATCAGCCCGAAGACGAGGGATTCGTGAGGGAAGACGTGCACGGTCGTTACGCTAGGCAGCGATGGACTTCGAATTGACCAATGAGCAACGCCTCATCCAAGACACAGTACGGGCGTTCGTCGACGATCGGATCCTTCCTGTAGCCGTCGAGAACGACCTTGCGCACCGACTTGACCGCGACCTGATCGATGGAATGGCTGAGCTCGGCATTCTCGGCATTGTCATTCCCGAACAGTACGGAGGCGCGGGGCTCGATTTTGTTGCCGAGGCGCTCGCCTGCGAGGAGATTGAGCGGGGCGAAGCGGCGTTCCGAACGCTCATCTCTGTTCACGTCGGCTTGAACTCGCTCTCGCTCCTGCGGTACGGAACGGAAGAGCAGAAGCAGCGCTGGCTCGTGCCGCAGGCGAAGGGCACAAAGCTTGCCGCATTCGGGCTGACCGAGCCTGGTGCCGGATCGGATGTCGCTGCAATGCGTACGACCGCACGCCGCGAAGGGGACACCTACGTCCTGAATGGGCAGAAGAACTGGATCTCGTACGCAACCGTCGCCGACCACATCCTCGTCTTCGCAAAGACCGATCCCGACGCCGGCCACAAGGGCATCACGGCCTTCATGATCGAGAAGGGAATGAAGGGGCTGACGACGCGCGATACCGAGAACAAGCTCGGTGTGTGGGCTGGGTCGACGGGCGAGTTGTTCTTCGAGGAGCTTGCAGTGCCCGCCGACCATCGCATCGGCGAGGAGGGCCAGGGCTTCGAGATCGCGATGCACTCGCTCGATGGCGGCCGCTTCACCGTCGCTGCTGGTGCGTGCGGCGTGATTCGCGCATGCTTGGAGCGCTCGGTCGAGTACGCGCGTGAGCGTGAGACGTTCGGCCAGGCGATCGGGAAGTACCAGTTCGTGCAGGACATGATCGCGACGATGATCCTCGGGTACGAGACGTCGAAGCTGCTTGTGCTGCAGGCGGCCTGGATGAAGGATCAGGGCAAGCGTTCGATGCGCGAGACGTCACTCGCGAAGTGGCACGCGACCGAGTCGGCGTTCGAGGCCGCGCATCTTGCGATCCAGGTGTTCGGCTCGTATGGGTACAGCGCAGAGGTCGGCATCGAGCGGTACTTCCGCAACGCGCGCGCACCGATCATTTACGAAGGCACGACCCAGATTCACAAGATGATGCAGGCCGAGCATGCGCTCGGATACCGGCGTCTGAACGGGTCGAAGGGTGAGGCGTCGCCGGTGTGTTCGTGGGCGCCCGCGCTCGCGCCGATCCAGCGCGGCTAGCTCACCCTTTTTGATCTGGGGCTGATGCTGCCACCCCAGGGCCAGGCGTCGGCCTGTTCGCAGAGGCCGGCGCGGACGGGGTTGTTCCAGACGTAGGCGATCGCACTTTCGAGGTGTTCGTTTGTCGCAATGTTTCGGGCGAAGAATCGGTTCTGGAATAGGTGGCCGACGCGTTCGTAGCGGCGGTTGAATCGTTGAGCGTACGCACCGTTCATCCGGTGAAGTCCGCGCGAAAGCAACTGGAGTTCGGTTTCGAGAATCGCGTGGTAATGGTTGCCCATCAGGCAGTAGGCGTGACATTGCCAGCGAAATTTCTGCACCGATTCGTTGAGAAGTCGGATAAAGAGGGCGCGATCGCTGTCGTCGCAGAAGATCTCGCTCTTCGCGACACCCCGACATGTGACGTGAAAGACCCCATATTCGGGGAGCACGTTTCGAGGCTGCCGAGCCATGAGACCAACATATCCGGCGTGCCTCGCAAGCGCATCGTCGGTTCCAGACATTGCGCGCCGCAGCACCCCACCTGCCCCCTCGGGCCACGTCCTGGGGACAGTCCCCAAACCGAGGTGGGGCGCGGATCGCCCGCCAGACCGGCGGCTAGGTGTTCAGCTCACCGTCGAAGTAATCGACGGCATCGTCGATGCGGAAGAGCTTGCCGAGCGGCCACACGCCCACCTTGTTGCTGTCGGGATAGACGCACACCGCAGTCTTCGACTTCGTCGAAAGCATCATCACGCGCGCGACGCCCAGCTGATCGCTCCCGTTCGACACCTTGTGCGCACCCTCCGGCCCCTCAAGGAACACCACGAGATCCCCCGGCTCAAGAACATGAGCGCCGTCCGGGTCGCGGAGCGTCGGGTTCCCCTCAAGCACAAGCAGCCTCTCCTCTTCGGGAAACTCGTAGTGATACGGGCAGATCGACTCGCCAGGATCGATCTCGTACACCGACCCCCCAAGCTGCTCCGCCCCGATCGTCGGCCCAAAGCGGGCCATCCGCGCACGGAAGCCCTCGGGGTCACTCGGATCGCTCTCGGCAACCAGCGAGAAGAGATTGACCGTCTCAGTCACTCGCCCTCCCAGTAGTCAGTCGCGTCACCAAGACGAAAGACCTTGCGGGCGGGCATCACGCCGAGCTTGTTGCTGTCGGGATACTCCGCGGCCTCGGGGAGCCGGTTCGCAGAGATCATCAGCAGACGACCCGGGCCGCGAAATTGATGGGCGCCGACAGCACCGGGCGGAAAACACACAACATCGCCGCGCGTAAGCTGCCGCTCGCCATCCGGCGAGCGCAGCGTGGGCGACCCATCGATCACAATCCCCCACTCCTCCATCCCATGGTGGAAGTGGTACGGAAATGTCGACTCACCCTCGGGAATCTCGTAGACGCTCCCGCCGATCTTCTCCGCCCCAAGCTCGGCTCCGACACGTGCGGAACGATGGCGATACCCCTCACGAGAGCTCTCAAGCGACGGCGCGAGCGTGAAGATGTTGATGCGACGCATCGACGGATCGTCGCAATTCAGGCGGCGTCAGTCGAGGCCGAGTTCTTCAAGCAGCCCCGTGAGGTCAGGCAGACGATCCTCAATCTCGGGATACCGGTTCTCACGGTCGATCAGAACCGCGTGCATGCCAACGGCACGAGCACCTTCGATGTCGTCCTCAAGCATGTCACCCACCATCACCGCTTCATGCGCTTCGACTCCGAGCTCCTCGAGCAACGCATGGAAGATCGACGAGTGTGGCTTCGTCTTCCCGTGCATGTTCGACGTGAGGACGGCATCGGCGTAGAGCCCGTGGTGGGCGACAAAGTCGGCGAGATCGCGTGAGGAGTTCGACAGCATCCCGATCAGCAGCCCGCGTTCACGCACTGCCTCGATCGTGGGGAGCGCATCTTCGAAGATCTCAAAGTGGTGAGAGTGCACCCATGCGTGCTCCATCTCGACCGCCGCGTCGTACGTGTTGCCCTTCCCACCCATCCCGATGATCACGCGCTCGGTAAACAGCACCCAGATCTCCTCGTCGTGGTCGAGTTCGGGATGGAGCTTGACTTCGGCGAACGCAGCGATCCGCGCTTCGTCATAGAGCGCAGGGTCAAGGTCGAGCCCGTACCGCTCACCGAGGCGGCGATAGCCCTCAGCGCCGAGGTCAGGGCCTGGCTTGGCGAGCGTGAAGTCGACGTCAAAGATCACCGCACGGAGCATCGGCCGAGAATAGCCGTGCCCCACACGGGTGCGACGAGAGGAGAGGACGTGGGGGAACCGGAGTCCCCCCACGTTTCATCGGGGTGCCCAGATTCGAACTGGGGACCTCTCCGACCCGAACGGAGCGCGCTACCAGGCTGCGCCACACCCCGGCGACGCCGAATCGTAGCGTGAACCGACCAACGGCCCGCGCCTCATCACCGTTTGCATGCGTCAGATCCGAGGAGTATGGTCCCCGCCATGAGCACGCCCAGAACACGGTGGGGCCTGTGAGGGCAACAACCGGTACCGGCTGGGAGCTTTCTGTCGCCCGCCTGCGCTTCGAGCGCGGCGGGCTTTTTTGTGCATGCAAACAAGGAGGCGCGCAATGGCCAACCACCTGACCCCCGAAGAGCTGTCCAAGGAAGTCGGGATGGAACGCGACGAGGTTGTTCGGATCTGCGTCGAAGAGAGCGTGCCGATCTTTCATGGGAAGATCGACAAGACCCTGTTCGAGGCCCAGCTTGCGGCATCGAACGCGATGCCCGTGAAGCACTAGGAGGGGCTCAGCGAACGGCTGTTACTTCTTGCCGGCCGCGCTTCGCTTAGGCGACGCGGCCGGCTTTTTCGTGGCCGGTGCTTTCGCCTTTGCAGGTGCCGCGGCGGCAGCCTTGGCGGCGGCGACCG
>OMIZ01000087.1 GCA_900299235.1 Actinomycetota bacterium | reverse complement strand
TCGAGCAGCGCCGTCTCTTCACCACAGATGTAGGCGCCGGCGCCGCGGTGGACAACGATCGTCACGTCGCCGCGCAGGTCGGGGCGCTCTTTCAGCTCCTCAAGCGCTTCGACGAGAATCTCGTACGGCTCCAAGTACTCGCCGCGGATGTAGACGTAGACGTGCTTGGCGAGCACGGCGTGGGCTGTAATCAGACAGCCCTCGATGAAGCGGTGCGGGACACGCGAGATGATCTCGTTGTCCTTGAAGCTGCCCGGCTCCGACTCGTCGGCGTTGATTACGAGGTAGTGCGGATTCGGGTTCTGCTCCGGTGAGGGAACAAAGCTCCACTTGCGGCCGGTGGGGAAGAACGCCCCGCCGCGGCCGCGCAGCTCGGATGCCATCAGCTCGTTCGTGATCTGCTCGGGCCCAAGCGCACGCGCCTTCGTGAGGCTCGCGTAGCCGCCAACGGCCTCGTACTCAGCGAGCTTGGTGAGATCGCGAGCGTCGGTGCCCGCCATGACGACCTGCTTGTGGCTCACGAGAGCTCCTTCACGATCGCGGCCGCATCCTCGGGCTTGACGCCTTTGCGGTAGGCATGGTCGACGGCGACGATCGTGCCCCACCCGCAGCCGCCAAGACACTCGATCGTGCGAAGCGTCACCTTGCCATCGTCTGACGTCTCGCCTGCGCGGCAGCCGAGCTCGTCCTGGAACGCCTCGAGCACCTGCTGCGCCCCGTAGAGCGCGCACGAGACGTTGGTGCAGACCTCGACGAGGTGCTCACCAACCGGCTCAAGGTGGAACTGGTCGTAAAACGAGGCAACCGACTTGCACACCGCCGGGGTCAGGTCGAGCGCATCGGCGACTTCGCGCAATGCGTCGGGCGACAGCCAGCCGTACTGCTCCTGCGCGAGGCGGAGTGCGGGCAGGAGCGCCGACTGCGTCCCTTCTGGGTAGATCGCACGGATCTCCTGGATGCGGTCGAAGAGCTCGGCACCCATTAGCGGTCGACCTCACCCATGACGGTGTCGAGCGAACCGACGATCGCGATCATGTCGGCGATAAAGCCCGAGTGCATGCACGTCGCGGTCGCTTCGAGCGCCACAAATGACGGTGCGCGAAACTTCACACGCCACGGCTTCGCGCCACCGTCCGAGACGACGTAACAGCCCATCTCGCCGCGCGGCGACTCGATCGTAACGTAGACCTCGCCCTCGGGAACCCGGTAGCCCTCGGTGACGATCTTGAAGTGGTGGATGAGCGCCTCCATCGAGGTGTGGAGCTCCTCGCGCGGTGGCAGCACGACCTTGCGATCGTCAGCGATCCACGGCTGACCGTTCATCTTCTCGAGCCGGTCCACGCACTGACGGATGATCTTCGTCGACTCGCGCATCTCCTCCATGTGGACGCGGTACCGGGCGTACACATCGCCCTCGTAGTAGACCGGCACGTTGAACTCGACCTGGTCGTAGGCGAGGTAGGGCTGGTCACGGCGAAGATCCCAGTTGACGCCTGACGCGCGCAGCGCCGGGCCCGACTGACCGAGAGCGATCGCGTCATCCGCAGAGAGAAGGCCGAGGCCAACGGTGCGCTCAAGCCAGATCTTGTTCTTGTCGAGCATCGACTCGTAGTCGTCGACACCCTTCGGCATCTGATCGCAGAAGGCGC
Organism: Actinomycetota bacterium; assembly: GCA_900299235.1. GTDB lineage: Bacteria > Actinomycetota > Thermoleophilia > Gaiellales > Gaiellaceae > PALSA-600. Next base: position 5,548 of record OMIZ01000087.1, on the reverse strand, counting down.
GAGCCTGCGCGTAGAAGCCGGTCGGGATGTCCTCGGCGAGACCGCCCGCCTGGAAGTAGCGGGTGTGCATTCGCACACCGGTGACCATCTCAAACAGGTCGAGGATCGTCTCGCGTTCGCGGAGCGCGTACCAAAACATCGAAATCGCGCCGATCTCGAGCGCCGCGGTGCCAAGCCACACAAGGTGGGAGTGGATCCGGTTCAGCTCGCAGAGACACATGCGCATCCACGTGGCCTTCTCGGGAATCTCCATGTCGAGGAGCTTCTCGATCGCCATCACGAACGCCATCTCGTTGGCCTGGAACGAGAGGTAGTCGACTCGCTCCGGGTACGTGATCGCCTTCCACCACGACTTCTGCTCCATCGACTTCTCGAAGCCGGTGTGCAGGTAGCCGATCACCGCTTCGAGCCCGACGACGTCCTCGCCGTAGAGATCGACGATCAGGCGGAGCACGCCGTGGGTCGACGGGTGGTTCGGGCCGAAGTTGACCTGCATCACGTCGCCCGTCGCCATCAGCTCGTCGGGAACACGGAGCACGGTCGGAATCGGACTCGGAATGCGGGTGCCCTCGTAGATCACGCCGCGTGCCTTCTCAGGTGCGACAGCCATTACTCCGCCTCCGAGAACCGCACCGGCTCGCCGCCGATCGGGTAGTCCTTGCGCAGCGGGTGGCCCTCCCAGTCGTCCTCAAGCAGGATGCGCTTGAGGTTCGGGTGGCCGGTGATGCCAACGCCCATCAGATCCCATGCCTCGCGTTCGTGCCAGTCGGCCGTCGGCCAGATCTCGATCACGCTCGGCACCGACTCGTCCTCGTCGATCCATGCCTGCAGCCGCACGCGGCGCGGATTCGGGCCAAGCGCGAGCAGGTGGTAGCTCATCGAGAAGCGCTTCGGCTTCTTGGTTGGGATCGCCTGTAGTCCGAACGTCGCTGGATGGTTCAGGTCGCGGCCCGAGCGAGAGCCGATGTACCCCGAGACTTCACCTTCGCCCCAGCCGAGGTAGTCGGCGGCGGCGACATCGGAGAGAAAGTTGAAACCGAGGGTGTCGCGCAGATGGCGAGCAGCCTCAAGCAGGCGTGCAGGATCGACAACGAGCGTCGTCTCCCCATGGGCCTCGATCGTCTCGACGAGACCTGGCACGCCTTCGTAGCTCACGACGCGACACTCCGCAGCTCGTACGCCGGCGGCACACCGGCCTGCACCGCCTCGTGCAGGCGCACGATGCCCTCGATCAGCTGCTCCGGCCGGGGCGGACAGCCCGGGACGTACACGTCAACCGGCACCACCTTGTCGACCGACTGGACGATCGCGTAGTTGTTGAACATGCCGCCGGAGCTCGCGCAGGCACCCATCGCGATCACCCACTTCGGCTCAAGCATCTGGTCATAGATCTGTCGCAGCGGTGCCGCCATTTTGTGGCTCACACGACCCGACACGATCAAGAGATCGGCCTGGCGTGGTGACGAGCGGAACGCCTCCATGCCGAAGCGCGCAATGTCGTAGCGCGACGAAACGATCGACATCATCTCGATCGCACAGCAGGCAAGGCCGAACGTGTCCGGCCACATCGACTTCGTCTGCGACCAGGCAACAGCCTTCTGCAGCGTCGTCAGCCCAACCTTCGTCTCAAGCTCGGCTACCTCGGTCTCGAACGCACCCGGGGCCTTTTCCGGCCAGAGCAGCCGCTCCGACTTCAAGCCGTAATCGCGAAGTGGATGATCTAGCGCCATTCGAGTGCTCCCTTCCGCCAGATGTAGACGTACGCGACGAGCAGGATGAGGATGAAGACACTGAATTCAATGAACCCGAACCACGCAAGCGAGTGGAGGATCACTGCGAGCGGGTACAGGAACACGATTTCAATGTCGAAGAGGATGAAGAGCATCGCGGTGAGGTAGAAGCTGACGGTGAAGCGCTGCTTCTTCGGTGCTCCAAGCGAGACGCCCGACTCAAACGGGATCGTTCGGGCCTTAACGGCACGCTTGGGACGGGTGGCAAGCGCAAACGACGCGCCGATCATCGTCGCGGGAATGACGAGCGAAAGCAGCCCGTAGATAGCGAATGGCAACCAGTCGTTAAACACCTGCGTCTCCCTCTCCGTCGCCCGTCGGACGCTACCAAGAACGATCGAGACACTTCGCACGAAGTGACGCACGAGACCCCAGCGCTCACGCCGAACCTCGTCGCTATACTTCTGCAAGTGACCGCGATCGAAACCACCCCGACGACGTTGACGCTTACCGAGCGCGCCGCCGACAAGGTTCGTGCCCTCATGGCGCAGGAGCCTGCTGGTGACGCCGAAGTGCTGCGTGTAGCGATTCGTGGTGGCGGTTGCGGCGGCTTCGAGTACGCGCTCGGTTTCGACCGTGGCGCGAACGACGGTGACACCGAGGTCGAGTTCCACGGCGTGCGCGTCGTGGTCGACTCGGCGAGCGCCCCGTACCTCAAGGGTGCTTCGGTCGATTTCGTGGAGACGCTCCAGGAGACCGGGTTCAAGATCGACAACCCGAACGCCTCCGGTTCGTGCGGCTGTGGCCATAGCTTCCAGGTCGCAGACGGCGAAGAGCACCACGGCTGCCGTCACTAGCCGCCTCGCCCGCTTCCGCCAATTCGCTGAGTAGACGACGACCATGAGCGAACGTCCTTTGCACGTCGCGGTAGTCGGGTCTGGTCCCGCGGGGTTCTACACCGCTGCGCACCTCTTCGCGTCCGACGTTCCCGTCGAGGTGGACATGATCGAACGGCTGCCGACGCCCTGGGGTCTAGTGCGCATGGGTGTCGCACCCGACCACCCGAACATCAAGGCGGTTTCACGCGCGTTCGAGAAGATCGCGAAGAACCCGGGCTTCCGCTTCTTCGGCAACGTCGAGGTCGGTCGCGATGTCTCACACGACGAGTTGGCTGCGATCTATGACGCTGTCGTCTACACGGTCGGCGCCCAGGCCGATCGTCGACTTGGCATCGACGGCGAGGATCTCCCCGGCTCGTGGCCTGCCACGAAGTTCGTTGCTTGGTACAACGGCCATCCGGACTACCAGGATCTTCCATTCGACCTGTCGGGTGAGACGGCGGTCGTGATCGGGAACGGCAACGTCGCGGTCGATGTCGCGCGCATGCTCGCGCTGACGCCCGACGAGCTTGGCGTTACTGACACGAACGACCACGCGATCGAGGCGATCAACAACGCTGGCGTTCGCGACATCATCATGCTCGGTCGTCGTGGCCCCGCTCAGGCGGCGTTCACGACGCCCGAACTGCAGGAGCTCGGTGAGCTTGCCGGTGCCGACGTGATCGTCGACCCCGCTGATCTTGAGCTCGATGCTGCGAGTGCCGCCGCACTGGAGGACGATCGCGCGACCGCCCGGCGCAACGTCGACCTGCTGCGCGAGTACGCGGCGCGAGCGCCTGAAGGGAAGCCGCGGCGGATCCATCTGCGCTTCTGTGTTTCGCCGGTGGCGATCCTCGGTGACGGCAAAGTTGAGGCGATCGAGGTTGTTCGCAACACGCTTGTCGTTGACGATCGCGGGAACATCGCCGCGGTCGCGACGGAGGAGCGCGAGACGATCCCGTGCTCGCTTGTCCTGCGCAGCGTTGGCTACCGCGGTCAGTCGATCGCTGGCGTGCCGTTCGATGATCGTCGCGGCACGATCGCAAACGACGACGGCCGTGTTGTCGATGCGGAGGGCGCGGTTGTTCCTGGTGTCTACTGTGCGGGCTGGATCAAGCGCGGCCCGAGCGGCGTGATTGGCACCAATAAGAAGGACGCGTCCGAGACCGCCGAGCTGCTGCTCGAGGATTACCGCGCGGGCAAGCTGCCGACGCGTGACGGTGGCGGCGACGAGCTCGAACGGATCCTGGTTGGCCGTAACGTCGAGCTGGTCGAGTACGAGAGCTGGGAAGCGATCGACGCGCACGAGCGCGAGCGGGGCGAGCCGTATGGTCGTCCGCGGGTGAAGCTCGTCACGTGGGAGCAGCTGCTCGGCCACGTTCGCGCAACCCGTTAGGGCGCCGCTCAAATCAAACAACCGTTTGACGGGTAGCTCGCGCGAGCTAGGCTGCCGCTATGAGCGACTGGACGACTTCTTCACGTGAGCTTTGGGGTGGCGAGACCCGCAAGGCGATTGACAACTTTCCTGTTTCAGGCGAGCCGATCCCCGCATCTGTTGCGCGGTGGCTTGGCCGCATCAAGGGCGCTGCCGCCCATGTGAACGCCGAGCTCGGTCTGCTCGACGCCGCGAAGGCAGAGCGCATTGGCGCCGCAGCCGATCAGATCGCCCGCGGCGAGCTCGACGATCAGTTCCCGATCGATGTTTTCCAGACGGGCTCGGGTACCTCGTCGAACATGAATGCCAACGAGGTGATTGCGACGCTCGCGGGTGAAGGTGTGCATCCGAACGACGACGTGAATATGGGTCAGTCGTCGAACGATGTCTTCCCGTCTGCTGTGCATCTCGCTGCGCTCGACGAGATCGTGAACGACCTGCTGCCGGCACTTGGCGTGTTGGCGGTTTCGCTTGAGGCGAAGGCTGTCGAGTTCGATGATGTGGTCAAGTCGGGTCGTACGCACTGGATGGACGCGGTTCCGGTCACGCTCGGCCAGGAGTTTGGCGGGTACGCCGCCCAGGTTCGTGAGGGAATCGCCCGCGTTGAGTCGACTCTTGGTCGTCTCGGCAAGATCCCGCTCGGCGGCACGGCTGTCGGTACGGGTCTGAACACGCATCCGGAGTTCGCGGCGAAGGTTCGCGCTCGGCTGTCGGCGGAGACGGGATTGACAATCTCGGCCCCGGCCGATGCATTTGAGTCGCAAGCTGCACGCGATGGGTTGGTCGAGGCGTCGGGTGCGCTGAAGACGGTGGCGGTGTCGCTCACGAAGATCGCGAACGATCTGCGCTTTCTGGGTTCGGGTCCGCGTGCGGGGCTGTCGGAGATCTTCCTGCCCGAGTTGCAGAAGGGCTCGTCGATCATGCCGGGCAAGGTCAATCCGGTTATCCCGGAGGTGGTCACTCAGGTTGCCGCTCAGGTGATCGGGAACGACGCCGCGATTGCGATTGGCGGGATGCAGGGTCACTTTGAGTTGAACGTGTTCATCCCGCTGATGGCGCGTAATCTGCTCGATTCGGTGAAGCTGCTCGCGTCGTCGAGTCGGCTCTTTGCCGACAAGTGCATCGACGGCATTGAGGCGAACCGCGAGCAGTGCGAGACCTATGCCGAGTTGACACTTTCTGCGGCGACGGCGCTTAACCCGTACATCGGGTACGACGCTGCTGCGGAGATCGTGAAGGAGGCGTCGCACTCGAAGCGGTCGCTCCGCGAGGTTGCCCGCGAGAAGGGTGTATCGGACGAGATCCTCGACAAGGCGCTCGACTTCCGGGCGATGGCGAAGCCGCACGGCTGATCCTCGCCTGCACCGCGTAGTTCTCACAGGGCCGCCCTCCGGGGCGGCCCTGTTCGTTGCAGCCCCGCCCAAACCGCGGTGTCAGACACCGTTTGGTGTCACGACTTCCGGGCGATGGCGAAGCCGCACGGCTGATCCTCGCCTGCACCGCGT
>OMIZ01000086.1 GCA_900299235.1 Actinomycetota bacterium | reverse complement strand
TCTTGAACGCGTCGAGCTACGCCGTTGGGGGCATCGCCGACTGCCTCTGGCTCGGCTCATACGTCCTCTGGGGTGCTGCCGCTCTCAGGCCCGAACTACCGATACCGCGGCGGCGCCCCGAGCCACCATCGCTGAGCGACAGCCGATCAGCCCTATTGCTCCTTGCAGCCCTTGCAATTCCGGCGACCGTGTTCGTTCGGCAGGTCATCGGTCGGCAGGTCGAAATGTACGTCGCCTGCGCTGGCAGCGCAGTCGTCACGCTCCTCGTCGTCCTGCGCATGCGCGAGGCAGTTCGCTCTGCGCTCGCCCAGAACGCGATGCTGCGCGAACTCGACCAGCTCAAGGACGACTTCGTCGCGAGCGTCTCGCACGAGTTCCGTACACCGCTCACGGCAATCGACAGCTACATCGAGTTGCTCGACGACGACAAAGAGCGTCTCGATCCAGAGCACCGAGAATACGTCTCGATAATCAAGTCGAGTTCGGCGCGCCTCGTGCGGCTCGTGAGCGACCTGCTCCTCGTCGCCGCGCTACAAGCTCGCCCAGCTGACGCCCGGCGCGACGTGGTCGACATCTCACGGCTGGTCGCCGATTCAGCCGAGGCGGTGACACCCCTCATCCGCCACTGTAACGTGTCGGTTCGGTGCGAGGTCGATCCCGACCTCGTGGTGCTCGGTGACGCGAGCCAGCTCGGGCAGCTCGTCGACAACCTGCTGAGCAACGCCGCGAAATTCACACACGAAGGCTCCGTCGCCGTCCGCGCATACAGTGAGGGGGACACCGTTCGCATCGACGTCGCTGACACCGGAATCGGGATCGCCGAGGCCGATCTCACTGCGATCTTTGAGCGGTTCGCCCGAACAGAACACGCGATCAGCCAGATGATCCCTGGCACGGGCCTCGGACTCTTCGTCGAGCGTCAGATCGCCGATGCGCACGGGGCAGCGATTGTGGTCACGAGCCGCCCGGGCGAGGGGACGACATTCTCCGTGCGGCTGCCGGCGGCGAGCGTCCCTACCGCCACACCCACCCCGCCTAGGGCGTGGAGCCTAGATCACGCTCGCCGGTGTCTGCTCGACGGCTGCAGTTTGGCGATCGAGGCCCGCAGCTACGCGGGGCAGCCAGAGCACGAATCGCGCACCCTCGTGCTCGCTCCCTGTGTAGGTCAACGATCCGCCATGCGCATCGGCATACGAGCGGGCGATCGCAAGGCCGAGTCCTGTCCCTGGCGCACGACGGCGGCCCGCGTCACTACGCGTGAAGCGCAGGAAGAGGTCAGACACGAACGTGGCCGGCACACCCGATCCGTCGTCCGCGACGACGACGACGAGGTCGGACTGCTCCGCGCGTGCGACCACCCGCACCGGCGCCGCGCCGTAGCGAACGGCGTTGGAGACAAGGTTGGAGAGGATGCGCTCGAACGCTTCAGTGTCGATCGTCACCACCAGGTTCTCCGCAACATCGACCTCGACGGCATCGGCATGCTCGCCCGCGACAGCAACCACGACACGCCGCACCTCATCGGCCACGAACACCGGCCGTGGGTTGATCGTGATTGCCGACGCATCGAGCCGCGATAGGTCGAGGAGCTGCTCGACAAGACCGGCCATGCGTCGTGCCTCGCCAAGGAGCAGGGAGCGAAACTCGGCGCGCTGTTCCTCCGAGAGTTGCTCGTGCCGCTGCTCAAGGGTCGAGGCAAAACCGAGAATCGTTGAGACCGGCGTACGAAGTTCGTGCGCGGCCAGCGCGATGAAGTCAGCGCGGATACGCGCCTGCTCATCGAGCAAGTGGTTGGCCTTCTCCAGATCCTGCGCTCGACGCAATGCGTCGGTCGCATACCGGCGGGCCTCGGCGACGAGGCGCTGGATCGTCACGCCTGCGACCGTTGCGACCGTGACCAGGACGACGACCGCCCGCCAACTCGACGGTGGATACTGCGGCGACCCGACGAGGAGGATGGGGGTCGCCTGCGCCCCGATCATCGCGGCGATGCCACCGAAGAGCTCAGCGCGACTTGCCGAGAGTGCGAGCCAGATCACCGGGAGCAGGAAGAGACCCGCGAATCCCGACACGCTGCCTCCGGCAGATGCGCGCAGGAATGACGCAACGACCATGTAGCCGATCGGAACACCAAGGCGCGCAAGCGTTGGCGAAACGCGCCAGGTAAGCGCCATGGCCATCACGACGACGGCAACGCCAGCTGCCGCCGCCACCCACCAAAGATCGTGGCGGGGCGCGGGCATCAGAACGAGCGCAAACCCGATGAACAGCGCGGCGGCCGTGTACGACACAAGGCTGCTTGGGTCCCCACCCGAGTCAAATCGTCTGCGCAACGACACCTGACCCCGCTCCGTTCTCGATCGACGACGCTTCACCGGTTTCACCCCCGAAACCTGACTACGTGCTTACTGCGGGAGCCTAGCCGAGGATCTTGGCCGTTAACACACGCTCAACCCGCCGCGGGCACCCCTGCTCCTACCGTTTTCAGTGGAATGCTCCTGATTCGAATACTCGTTCGACGCTTCGGGCTGCGCACGCAGGATCCGGAATTTACGGATCCACGCGGACTCGAGCGGCTTGCGCATGCGCTCAACCGCGTGCGCGCCCGCCTGAGCGGCCGCTCCACCCCGCTTGCGCTCTAGGCACTAGTGCAGGTCGAAGGTGACGCTCACCTGAGCGTCAATCTCCGTTGTGCCCGCTTCGATCGGCGTCGCTGCCGAGTCAGCTGCCTTCGCAGCCGAAAAGGCGACCGGCCCCGACGACGACTGCTCACTCGCGGCCCGAATGGCGCCGAGCGACCGACCGCTCGCAACGGCGATCGCCTGTGCCCGCGCCTTTGCATCCGCGTAGGCAGCAGCAAGTGCGGTCGCATACACCTCGTTCTGCTTCGAACTCACGAGCGTCGGCCCATTCACCTGGTTCGCTCCCGCGTTCGTCGCCGCATCGAGTACTGCCCCGGCGTTGGCGATCGTGTGCACCTTGACCGAAACGGTGTTCGACGCGGTGTAGCCCGTCACTGTCGAGCCGTTTGGCGCCGTCGTCGGGTAGAGCGAAACCTGGGCGGTCTGAATGTCTGCTTCAGCGACCCCGGCATTCTTGACTGCTGCGATGATCCGGCTGATGTCCTCGGAGGTCGCGGTCGATGCCTCCGACGCGCTCTTCGCCTGGTTCATGACACCGAACGAGAAGTCCGCCTCATCAGGCACGGATGTTGCCTTGCCGTCGCCACTCACCGTGACGGTGCGAGATCCCGAAGAGCCACGATGCTCAAGCCGACCTGCCGCGAAGCCGATCGCGAGGGCAATGGCGATTACAACGAGTGACGTTGCTGCGCTCTTCACGGCTGACCTCCTCGGGGATGAGACGCGAACGATACGTCCGAGAGATAAAGACGGTGTTACGGCTGGCCCGGCCGGTACGGTCCGTCCATGAACTCGTGGCGCGTCGCTGACCTTCCGACTGTCGTCACGGTTGTGCTGGGTGGCCGCGAGGTGCCGATCACGGTGCGTTGCTCGTCGCGAGCGCGACGTCTACGCCTGATCGTGCGTGGCCCTAAGGCAATCGAGGCGGTCGTCCCGAACGGTGTCCGACCAAGCGAGCTCGACCAGTTCCTCACCACCCATCACGCATGGCTCCTTCGAGCGGTCACCGAGGCCATGCGCCGCGAAGCAGCGACACCCCGTCTCGGCCTTGATCGACCGGGGGTCGTGTGGCTCGGTGGAGTCGCGCACACGGTCGTCTCAGGCCGCGAGTACGGGCGACCAACGATCCACCTCGGTGAGGACTCCGTCGTCATCTCGGGTGACCCAGCCGCTCGCGACATTGTACTTGGCCGGTGGTACCGCGAGCAGGCGCGACTGGAACTTGAGGATGCGGTCGCTGCCGAAGCGGCGCGTCTCAACCTCACCTACGCGCGGGTCGCGATCCGCGACCAGAAGACCCGCTGGGGATCGTGTTCGACAAACGGCACGCTCTCGTTCTCGTGGCGGCTCATCGTCGCCCCACGACGCGTCCTCGACTACGTCGTCTGTCACGAGTTGCTGCACCTGAAGGAGCTCAACCACTCGTCGCGTTTTTGGGCGCTCGTCGAGGATGCGCGACCATCGTGGCGCGACGACGTCGACTGGCTGCGCAGCCACGGACGGGAGCTTCACGCTTACGACTACCGCCTTGCCCTTTCCAGCCCGGCTGTGGCGGCCATCACCCAAACGAGCGACTTTTCCGAATCCGTGAACCGTTGAGGCCACAATCTCCGTAGTTCTTCCCGGGTACTACCTGTCCTGAGGGGAAGGAGACGAAGTTGATGGCAGTACGGCAAGCACTGCGGATCGCGACCGTACTCGCGGCGATCGTTGCGGCGATCGGAGTTGTTGGGGCGCAGGCTGCGTCTGCTCCGACCGTGACAACCGCAAAAGTGACGGGCGTTGGCACGCTCGTCGTTTCAGGCGACGGCCTGACCCTCTATAGCTACGGAGCCGAGAAGGGGGGCCAGATCGCATGCACGGGTGCGTGCGCGAAGGCATGGCCCCCGGTTCTCATCAAGGCTGGCACCACGCCTGTGGCTGGCGCCGGGATCAAAGCAACGAAGCTCGACACGCTGAAGCGTCCCGACGGTGGGCTGCAAGTGACCTACGCCGGTCATGCGCTCTACCGCTTCAAGGGCGACGCCAAGGCGGGCGACGCGAATGGCCAAGGCGCGAGCGACTCGTGGTACGCGCTCTCGCCGGCGGGCGCGGTCGTAACGACCCTGCCGCCGCAGGCCACTCCGAAGTCCAGCGGTTCGTCGTCGAGTGGTTCGAGCACGACTGTGCCGTCGAGCGGCGGCGTCGAGGTCTATTGATCCTCTAGGAGTCCTCACGCGGGGCGGGTGGCCTCGGCCGTCTGCCCCGCCCTCCTACCCCGCGAGCGCAGCAATCGCCGCGACTGCCGCGTCGACTGACCAGCAGATCGAACCCGACGCTTCGATCGCACCCGCGACAAAGAGATTCAGACCGTCGCCTGGCACAACGCTTCGCCGACGCTGCAGACGCAGGTCGGTGACGATTCCGACGATCCCTCGATACTGCGGGCCGCCGCTTCGGACGAGCTCGGCGAAGATGCCAACCTCACACGCCGTCCCGTCGTCAACGGCCAGGCCATCGAGCCACGCAACGAGCACGTTCGCCGATCGGAGTCCGTCACCGTCGAGCGCGTAGATCAAGCGGCTCGTGAACTCGGTGAGCGACGCCGTCTCCTCATGCGGAACGAAGCACTCGTGCCCTTCAGCCCGGAGTCGTGCCGCCACTTGATCGAGCCATGCGCGTTCAGCCTCCGAGAAGAGCGGCCCGGCGAGGTAGATACGAAGAGGACGGGCAGGATCGGGGTGGGAGACATCCATACACCCCGATCCTGCCCTATACGCCCCGCAGAGGGAAGAGGATCTAGCGCGACTGCTCGGTGAACCCGAACACGCCGGCGATGCCCACGCCGACAGCCGCGATAAATCCGGCAACAAACAACATGGTCAGTACGGTAAACAAGATGTTCATGGTGCTACTCGCTCCTCCTGACGAATCTCTCGGTAAGACTCGATCAGTTGTTCTGGAAGCAGAGTAGATTGGCTATGCATAAATTACAAATGAATGTTTATCGATAACCAATCGCTTTTTACTTATCTCTTGATCGAAAGGGGACGCGGCCGCCTTTTGGGCGGCCGCGCATGTGGGGAGAGACGAGTTCTCGTCTGAGTTAGTGCCGGTGCGGGCCGAAGCCGAACATCTTCACGACACCGAGACCAACAGTTCCAAGCACGACGAGGACGAAGCTCACGGTTACCAGTGTCCAGATGGTTTCCATCTCCGTTACCTCCTCATCAGACGATGACCCATCCTCCCGCGTGTGGCACTACATGCCATCGGCGGTGGCGCTGATCCTCTCTGCGGGAAACTCCGGACGCCCGGATATCGTCTCGTCGTGGCTCTCCCCCCATTCATCTGCTGCCCG
>OMIZ01000085.1 GCA_900299235.1 Actinomycetota bacterium | reverse complement strand
CGGATGGCGGCGTCCTCGTCAATCCACTCGACACGGGCGACATCGCGCGGGGGCTTGCCGAGGCAGCCACGCTGCCGTCACCGAACGACGCAGCGCGCGCCGCGGCGGCCGAGCACGACGTCAGGCGGCAGGCGGAGCGGGTGGAGGCGATTCTGCTTCGAGCTGCGCAAGGTCGGCGAGCCTGATCTCGACGAGCGGCCGCACCTTGTCCTCGATCCCCGCCTCGCGCGCAACGGCAAGCGCAGCCTCGTAGCTCTCGCGCACCTTCGCCGGCGCGACGCCCTGCTTCAGCCGGTTGTCGCCGGTCAGCAGGTGCTTCTGGATCTGAGTGCGAGGATTGCTGTCTTCCACTGAACGCCAGCGTAACGGGCGCGTAACGGGTTTGGGTGCTGCGATTCGGCTACCCTTCGCGGGCCATGCTGGCAACGCTCTCCGTCATCCATGTTCTGATCTCGGCCGCACTCGTCGGCCTGATCCTCATGCACTCCGGCCGTGATGCCGGAGTGGGCGGGATGGGCTTCACGCCGACATCGCAGGGCGGCACCCACATCGTCGAGAGGAACTTGACGCGGCTGACGTTGATCGTCGCCGTGCTCTTCGTGGCGAACACTGTGGCGCTGTACCGCCTGCTCGCGTAGTCGTCGCTCGGTGCACCTCGCGGCGCTTCACCACGTGACCTGTGTCTGCGCTGATGCGCAGCGGACGGTCGACTTCTACCGCGACCGGCTCGGCTTTCGGCTCGTCAAGAAGACGGTGAACTTCGACGACCCACACAGCTACCACTTGTACTTCGGCGATGAGCATGGGTCGCCCGGGAGCCTGCTGACGTTCTTCGAGTGGCCTCGTTCCGAGGGTGGGCGCGTGGGGCGGGGGACGCTCGCGTCGCTTGCGATCGAGAGCCCATATGCCGATGAGCCCGCGACGATTGAGGATCCCGATGGGCTGATCCTCAACGTCTTCCCGGGAGAGTCGCCGCGCGTGCGGTCGGTCGTGGCGCTTGGCAACCCGGTGCTCTATGGCGGGATCCTCTCCACCGACGCCCCGATCCAGTTCGGCCCGCCCACCGACACGCCAGCCTTGATTGGCGCCGGGACGACGCACCACGTCGCCTGGCAGGTGGCTGACGACGCCGCGCTCGACGCGTGTTTCGAACGGCTCACCGAGCTCGGGCTACGACCGACCGGGCCGCTCGATCGCACCTACTTCCGCTCCGTCTACTTCCGCATGCCCGACGGCCTGCTGCACGAGGTGGCAACCGCCGGGCCCGGATTTGCGGTCGATGAGCCCGCACGTCACCTTGGCCAGGAGTTCTCGCTACCCGCCTGGTTGGAGCAGGTGCGGCCGACGCTTGAACGTGAGCTCGCGCCGATCCGTTGATGCGTGGTTAGAATGGCGCTCCCCACGCGCTGGTGGCGGAATTGGTAGACGCGCTAGGTTGAGGGCCTAGTGGCCATTGCGGTCGTGGAGGTTCAAGTCCTCTCCAGCGCATGACGGAAACCCGCGAGAGCGGGTTTCGTCGTTAACGGGTTGAGCTCGGAGGCTCAGTGAGCAGACGCTGCGGCAGGCGCCGTGCCCGCGGACGCGCCAGTGACACCCCACCCCTGGCCGCCGTACGCACTCGCCATCAAAACGAGGCAGGCAGCAATGAGGGCGATTCCGGGCGTTCGCATGCGTGCATTGAAAGAGCGGCGCGAGGCGGGAGCATCGGGCGATTTCCGCGAACCGCATGCGGCGGTTCCGAAAAACAAATACGAACACACGTTTGACGTCGTCCGCAGGACTCTCTACTCTCACAACGAACACACGTTCGTCACACCTTTCACCCGACCCCAATTTCAAGCCGGAGGCGCAATGCTCACCGAGCGGCAGCAGCAGATCTGGAACTACCTCGTCGAATACGTCGATCGGTGCGGCTACCCGCCCACCGTCCGCGAGATTGGCGAGCAGGTCGGCCTTGCGTCGCCCTCAACCGTGCATGCCCATCTGGCGAACCTGGAGCGCGCCGGTCTCCTTCGCCGCGATCCAACCAAGCCGCGCGCGCTCGAGCTGATTGGCCGCGAGCGCAGCGAGGCGGCTCCGGTCGAACCTGCCGTGATCGGCGACTTCGGCGCGGTTAGCCTGCCGCTCGTCGGTGAGATCGCCGCCGGTGGCCCGCTGCTTGCCGAACAGAATGTCGAGGACTACCTGCCGATGCCGAGCCGTTCCAAGGGCGACTTCCTTCTCCGGGTGAAGGGCGAGTCGATGATCGAGGCCGGCATTCTTGACGGCGACCTGGTGATCGTCCAGAAGACGCAAGACGCACGCAACGGCGAGATCGTTGTGGCGCTCGCGGGCGACGACGAGTCGGCCGACGAGGCAACGGTCAAGACGTTCTATCGCGAGAACGGCCGCATCCGACTCCAGCCCGAGAACGCGTCGCTCTCACCGATCTACGCCGACCACGTCCAGATCCTTGGCTGCGTCGTGGGGGTCTTCCGGGAGCTGTGACCGGCGAGGTCATCTCCCTCTTCGCGCGATCGCTCGATCAGGAGCTGATGGCGTTGCTGCGCGGTGCGTCGCTCGAGTGCCTGGTCTGTGGCGAGTTCGTGATGCATGCGCGTGAGGGAGTGGTGTTCTGCCCCGAGTGCGGCACCCAGGTAGGAACGGAATCCGCCGTTGCTGCGGGGGCAGGGCTAGACTTTTCTGTGCAGGCCGGGTGATCGCGGCGTCCTTGTGGCGTCGAGGAAAGTCCGGACACCGCAGGGCAGGACGCTGACGCAAGTCAGGTGGCGAAAGCCAACGGAAAGTGGAACAGAAAGGAAACCGCCTTCGACGTGATCTCCGGAGACGTCGAAGGTAAGGGTGAAACGGTGGGGTAAGAGCCCACCAGCGTCGCGGCGACGCGGCGGCTTGCTAAACCCCGTCCGGTGCAAGGCGAACAGAGTCCGTTATGAGGTTGCCCGCCCAGGACTCGGGTAGCTGCCAAGAGGGATGATCACTCAAGACAGAATCCGGCTTACAGGCCTGCTAACGAAAACCCCCGCTTGCGCGGGGGTTTTCTATTCTGGGATTCGTTAGCGCGAAAGCGCGAGTTGAAGATCGGCGATCTGTTCCTTCTGCGCCCTGGTGATTGCGAGGACGTAGTCTCCGGTCTGGAGTGTGAGCCGCCCCTTTGACGGCTCAGCATTGATCGAAGCGTTCGAGAGCTGGAATGACAGCGGTGTCTTCATCGCCCCGAACATCGTGAGCTCCGCGACAACGATGCGCCGATCTGTCGCGGCGATCAGGTAGTTACGCTGATCGGAAGCGTTACCAACGCAGATCGCCCGTAGCGTCTCGTCTTGCTCAAGCAGGCTCGGGAGGTTCTTGAACGATCGGCCAAGCCCGAGCATTCGCCAGAACAATGGAAGCCTCGCGCGTTCTCGGCTGATCAATGTCTGCGTGTCCATCGTGAACCTCCGATCCTCGAATCAACGGGGGTGCGCCGCCCGCAGCAGCTATTCACGGCTCCAGCGATTCTTTAATCAGTCTTCGCGTGGTTCAAGTACCGGTCCGGGTTAACCGGCAGTGGGAATTGACGCGGGGGCATGCGCGAGGGGTAATTCACCGGTGCGTATCGCTCGTATGGTCGCCGTCTTGTGCGCCGCTTCCGCGCTGACCGCCGTCGGAAGCAACGCGTCGCGATCATCAGAAGGTTGCGGCCTGAGCGGAATGCTCGTGTGTTACATCGTCGGCCCCGATAGTCCTCGCCCGCCGCGCAGTGTTGGCGCCGAAGGTGTGGTCTCGCCCACGACCGTGCAGCCGGGCGGGACGGTCTCTGCCGCGATGAGTGGCTTTGCAGGAAGCGAGTACGTCTCGGTGTGGCTCTATCCCCCCAAGGGGCCGACCTCCGACATCACGGGGGGATGGTCTTCAGGTGGTCGCTACACCGCGAGATGGGTGGCCGCGTACGCCGACCCAGGGACGTATTTCCTATGTGGTCAAGGGCAACTGACCAAGCGGATCGCTTGCGTCCGTTTCGCCGTTGCGGCTGGAACTAGCGGCGTGCGCGTCGCGCCAACCCCGACCGCCCCGATCGCGACGGGAACAAAGCGCCCCGTCGCCACCTCAAGCGGACTCTCGACGCAGAACCGGACGCAAACGATCGGCGTTGGCCAGTCCATCACGATGTCGTCGGGGCCGTTCGACAGGAGTGAGATCGTCCAGATCTGGCTCTACCTTCCTGGAGAGGCAGCTCAACTCGTTGGCACAACCCATCCAGACGGATCGGGAACGGTTGCGGGCTCGATCAAGACCGACAAGACTGGCCAGTGGGAGATCTGCCTGCACGGCGTGAAGACACGCCGCACCGGCTGCACGACATCATGGGTCGTTCCCACCGCGCTCGCCGGCCGCACGCCTGTGGGAACCAACGGCGCGAGGCTTTCCGTCCCAACCGCGAATCTTTCGCGAAGCGTCATCACGGCAGTCGGATTCACACCGGGCGAGGAGATACAGCTGTGGCTCGGTGCGGGTCCGACGGTCAGCGATCAGACCGTCCGCAGCACCACACGCGTCGTTGCGGATGCGGGCGGAGCGGCGACGTTCACCGCCCAGTGGTACTTCGAAGACCCGATGGGCCCATTCGCCGGATGCCTCGTCGGTGTATTGAGCAACTACGCAGCTTGTGGATCGATCCGTCGAGGGACGTCGATCCTCGACTCGTCGGGCTAGTAGCCAGCTCGCCACTAACGACGGAGGGCCCCCGTTTCCGGGAGCCCTCCGTGAAGACATGCGTCTTGGGCGGCTGACGCCGCTGCTCGCTACGCCGAGGTTGTGGTGGTCGAGCCGGTCGTCGTCGTGCCGCCTGACCCACCCTTGCCGTGGCCCTTCTTCGACCCCTTGTTCGCGCCGTTACCGGTGCCCTTCTTGCTGCCCGCGTTCGCGCCCGCATTTGCGCCAGCGTGCTTGCCATGACCCTTGCCAGCGAGCGCGCCCGCTGGAGCAACGGCAACGGCAAGTGCAACGAGCGCAGAAGCGATGACCTTCTTCACGATGTTCTCCCTCCGGGGAATGTCAGATCTCTACGCATCGGACAATTGCGCCGCTGCGTCAAGCGAACATACGACGAACGTAAGTCGGATGTAAACCGTTGAAAGCTATCTAAGCCTGACGCGGCTTGATGACCACGATCAGGTCACCAGGCTGCACCTGCGCGGCGGCGCGGAGAGCGACACGCTCGATGGTGCCGGTGATCGGCGCACCGATCGCAGCCTCCATCTTCATCGCCTCGATGTGGGCGACCGGCTGACCGGCCTCCACCTCGTCGCCAACGTTCACACGCACCGTCACAGCACCCGCGTACGGGGCGGCGACATGGCCGGGCTGCGAGAGATCGGCGCGCTCGACGGTGGTCTCATCGGAGTCGGCTGAAAGGTCACGCACCTCGATCGGCCGCACCTGGCCATTGACGCGCACGAGCACGGTGCGCATGCCGCGGCTGTCTGCATCGCCGATCGCCGAGAGCTCAACGATCACCCGCACACCGGTGCTGAGGTCGAACTCCTCTTCGCGGTCGGGCTGCAGGCCGTAGAGGAAGAGGCGGGTCGGTAGCACCGAGACGTCGCCGTAGCGCTCCTCGGCCTGCTCCTGCTCTTTCGCCGGGCCGGGGAAGAGCAGGCGAGACAGCACACGTCCCGCGCCGGGCTTCGCGATCTCCGCCTCAATCTCGGGATCGAGGTCGGCCTGCGGCTCCTTGATCGTGCGGCCTGCGAGCGCCTTCGTGCGGAACGGCTCAGGCCAGCCGCCAGGGGGCGTGCCGAGCTCGCCACCGAGGAAGCCGATCACGCTCTCGGGCAGGTCGAACCGCTCGGGGTGCTCCTCAACTTCCTTCGGGTCGGCGCCGGTCGCGGCGAGTGCGAGCGCGAGGTCACCAACGACCTTGCTCGTCGGCGTCACCTTCACGATCCGGCCGAGGATCCTGTCGGACGCGGCGTAGAGCTTCTCGATCAGGTCGAAGCGATCAGCCAGGCCGAGCGCCGACGCCTGCGCGCGCAGGTTCGAGAGCTGACCGCCAGGAATCTCGTGGAGGTAGACGCTCGCCGTCGGTGCCTCGAGGCCCATCTCGAACGGGCGGTAGAGGTGCCGCACCGACTCCCAGTACGGCTCGAGCTGCGAGAGCGCCTCGATCGACAGGCCGGTTGGGCGATCGGTGCCATCGGTGGCAGCGACGATCGCCGCGAGGCTCGGCTGCGACGTCATGCCGGCGAGTGGGCCTGCGGCACCGTCGACGGCGTCGACCCCAGCCTCGATTGCGGCGAGGTAGGTCGCAAGCTGCCCGCCCGCGGTGTCGTGGGTGTGCAGGTGCACCGGCACGTCGAACCGCTCGCGCAGCGCACTCACAAGCACGCGCGCAGCCGGCGCCTTCAGCAATCCAGCCATGTCCTTGATCGCCAGCACGTGCACGCCTGCGTCAACGAGCTTCTCGGCGACGCCGAGGTAGTAGTCGAGGGTGTAGAGATCCTCGGCCGGGCTCATCAGGTCGCCCGTGTAACAGATGCAACCTTCGACGAGCG
>OMIZ01000084.1 GCA_900299235.1 Actinomycetota bacterium | reverse complement strand
GGTGATGGGCAGCACGCCAGCCGGCGCGAGCGACAGCTCGGCACCGTCGCGCAGGAACATCGCACGCACGATCGCCAGGTAGTAGACCGCCGAGACCATCGTCGCGACGACACCGACGACGATCAGCCACCACCAGCCGTGCTGGTAGACCGCCGAGAAGACGTAGATCTTGCCCCAGAAGCCGCCGGTCAGCGGGAAGCCGAGGAAGCCGAGCATGAACACCCACATTGCAACCCCAAGGAACGGCCGCTCCCAGCCGAAGCCGGCCAGGTTGTCGAGTGTGACCGGAGCGCCAAGCTCACGCTCGCGCGCTGCGACAACG
Source organism: Actinomycetota bacterium (assembly GCA_900299235.1). Classification (GTDB taxonomy): domain Bacteria; phylum Actinomycetota; class Thermoleophilia; order Gaiellales; family Gaiellaceae; genus PALSA-600. The sequence continues at coordinate 9,567 of OMIZ01000084.1, read as the reverse complement.
GCAAACGCCCCGAGCGACATTGCGCAGTAGGGGATGAGGTAGTACATGAGCGCCCGTGCACCGAGGCTGTTCGCTGCCGCGATAGCGAAGAGCATGAAGCCCGCGTGCGAGACCGAGGAGTACGCGAGCAGCCGCTTGACGCTCCGCTGGGCGAGCGCCGCGATGTTGCCGACCACGAGCGAGATGATCGCGATGACAGCGATCGACCACGTCCACAGGTGCTCGTCGGTTGGGAAGGCAGTGACGAGCAGCCGAGCTGTGACAACGAGTGCGCCGACCTTGGTCGCCGCGGCCATGAACGCCGTGACGGGTGTGGGTGCTCCCTGGTAGACGTCGGGCGTCCACATGTGGAACGGGGCCGCTGACGTCTTGAACGCGAGTCCGACAATGATCATTGCGAGCCCACCTGCAAGCAGTCCGCTATGGGTGTGCGTGTTCGCGGCGATCTTGTCGAAGCTCAGCGCGCCGGTCGCGCCGTAGACGAGCGCCGAGCCAAAGAGCAGCGTGGCAGAGCCCACCGCGCCAATGATCAGGTACTTGAGGCCAGCCTCGAGTGAGCCGATCAGGTCGATATCGATCGCGCAGAGCACGTAGAGCGCAACCGAGAACCACTCAAGGCCGAGGAACAGCGTCATTAGGTTCGACGCCGAGACGAAGAAGATCAGGCCAGCGCCTGCGGCGGTAAGCAGCGCGTAGTACTCACCGACGTGCTCCTCCCGCCAGCGCTCGCCATAGGAGATCAGCACGGCAACCGCGCCGCACGCTGCGACCAGCACCTGCGCGAGGCCAGCCCAGCGATCGCGGAACATCGCATCGGCGTGGATCGCAGCGCCACGAGCGCTCTTGTCGGTCAGCGCAATCGCCAGTCCGAGCGCGGTCAGGAACCCGGCGCCCGCGACGGTGGCCGCAAGGGGCTTGCGGATGCTCCTCGGCGTCAGCACCGACACCAGGAGCAGCAGGCCCGCCGCAACCGTCAACGCGAGGGTTGGTGAGAGGGCAAACCAATCGACGTGCGGCTTATGGATCATTTGGCCACCGCCTGGAAGGCTGCCTGGATTCCGGCAACGAGGCCGCCATGACCGAACGAATGGCCGCTGATCGCATCGGGCCATGCCGAGAGAACAAGCAGCAGCACGACGAGCGGCACGACGATCGCGAGCTCAGCTCCGCGAAGGTCGAGAGCAGCATCGGAGACCGCCGGCCCCTGTTCACGATGAAGCACCGCGGAGATGAGGCGCAACGTGTACATCGCACCAAGGACGATTGCGATCGCGCCAACCGCGGCCCAACCCCAGCCGTGCTGGAAGACGCCGGCAAGGATCAGGAATTCGCCGGCGAACGCGCTTGAGAGCGGAACAGCGAGGGCCATCATCCCGACGACCATCAAGATCGTTGCGAGTGCGGGACGACCCTTGGCCATGCCACCGAGCAGCGAGAGCTCGCCTGTGGCCGCGCGGCGCTCGACCATGCCGGCGAGCAGGAACAGCGAGACCGAGATGAGGCCGTGGTTGACCATCTGCAGCACGGCGCCGTCATACCCGAGCGCGTTCGTCGCGAAGAGTCCGAGCGTGATCAGGCCCATCTGGCCAAGTGACGAGTACGCGATCACGCCCCGAATGTCGGGGGCGCGGAAGGCGAGGAGCGAGCCGTAGACGAGACCGGCGGCCGCGAGCGCCAGGATCAGCGTGCGGAAGTGGTGCGCAGGCTCCGGGAACTGAGCAATCGCGATGCGCAGGAACCCGTAAGCGGCGGCCTTCGAGATCACGCCAGAGAGGAGCGCGGCCATCTCGGGTGGCGACTCGCGGTAGGCGTCGGGTAGCCAGCCGTGGAACGGAAAGAGCGGCGCCTTCACCGCGAAGGCAATCGCAAAGCCGAGGAACAACCAGCGGTTGCCGCTCGCCATCGCGTGTGTCAGGTCGAAAGTGCCCTGCTGAATGCCGTAGACGATGATCGCGGCGAGCATCAACAGCGAGCCGGCGACCGTGTAGACGACGAACTTGATCGTTGCGCTGAGCCGACCAGCACCACCCCAGACACCGATCAGCACGTAGAGCGGAATCAGCATCGCCTCGAAGAAGGCGTAGAAGAGCAGCAGATCCTGTGCGGCAAAGACACCGACGACCGAGCCCGTGAGGAAGAGCATCAAGCCGAAGTAGGCGCGTGCCCGCTCCCGGCCTGCCCACCACGCATACGCGGTGGCGGCAGCTCCGGCGATGACCGTGAGACCGATCAGCCACAGCGAGAAACCGAACTGGCCGACGTGGTAGCTCGAGCCGATCTCGCGGAACCACGTGTGCTGCTGCTCGTACTGCAGGTTGCCGCTCCCGAAGTCGAACCGTTCGACGGCGATCACCCAGAGCGCGACCTCAAGCAGCGCGACCAGCGTGGCGATTGCGCCTGCCATGTGCTTGGAGAACGGCGTTAGCCACACGAGCAACGCGCCCACGACGGGCAGGAAGATCAGGAAGGTTGTCAGCCAGTGGTTCACTTGGTCACCAGGAAGACGACGGTGAGGATCGCGAGACCAGCGGTGAGCGCCAGCGCGTAGGAGCGTACAAGGCCGTTCTGAACGCGGGCGAGCTCGACCGAGCCGAGCCGGAAGCCGCGGGTGACCTCAGAGATCGAGCCGAACACAAGCGGTACCTCGATGAACTTGCGTAGCGTCGCCGACGCAGCGACGGCCGGCCGATAGAAGACGGCGTCGTAGAGCTCGTCCCAGTAGAACTTCGCTTCGAACGCGGGCACCGCGTGCGGCACGGGGCGCGTCTTCGCGCCGAACATCGTCCACGCGACATAGATACCGAGCAGGCCGAGCGCAACGGTGCCGACCGACGCGATGTACTCCTGCGTGTTCGTCGCCTCGGCGAATGACGGAGCGATTGGCTCGAGCCAGCGGGTAAGCGGGTGCCACGCCGGGGCGAACTGCAGGAGGCCGCCGATCGCGGCGAGGCCGCCGAGGATCGTCACCGGCCACACCATCGAGAGCGGACCCTCAAGGCGGCCGTGCGGCTCGTGCAGATGCTCCTTGGCAAACGCGCTCTGCTCGCCGTGGAAGACGATGAAGTAGAGGCGGAACGTGTAGACGCCAGTCAGGAACGCGCCGATCAAGCAGGCGCCGAAGAGGAAGAGGCCGAAGGTGCCACGATCAAGCGTCGACGCGATGATCGCGTCCTTCGAGAAGAAGCCCGAGAACGGCGGCACACCAACGAGCGCCAGCGAGCCGATCAAGAACACGGTGCGCGTGTGCGGCAGCTTCTTGCCGAGGCCGCCCATCTTGCGGATGTCCTGCTCGTCGTGGAGCGCGTGGATGATGATTCCGGCGGCGAGGAAGAGCAGAGCCTTGAAGAACGCGTGTGTCATCAGGTGGAACATCCCGTTGACGTACGACCCTGCTGCGGCGCCAACGAACATGTAGCCGATCTGCGACATCGTCGAGTAGGCGATCACGCGCTTGATGTCGGTCTGCACGAGTGCGATCAGCCCGGCCATCACGAGCGTGACGGCACCGAGGCCTGCCGCGAGGTTCTCGATCGCCTTTGCGTTCTCAAACAGCGGGTGGCAGCGCACGATCAGGTACACGCCCGCAGTCACCATCGTCGCGGCGTGGATCAGGGCGCTGACGGGCGTCGGGCCTTCCATCGCGTCGGGGAGCCAGGTGTGCAGCGGAATCTGCGCCGACTTCGCGAGTGCGCCACCGAGCAGGCCAAGCGCGATCACCGTGGCGAGTCCGCCGCCAACCGGCGCGTTCGCGAAGACACCCGCGTAGTCGAGCTTGCCGGTGTGCTGCACGAGCAGGAACAGCGACATCGCCATCGTCGCATCGCCGAACGCGTTCATCACGAACGCCTTCTTGGCTGCAGCGACAGCCGCCGCGCGGTGCTGGTGGTACCCGATCAACAGGTAGCTCGAGAGGCCGACCATGCCCCAGCCGGCGAGAAGGAGCAGGAGGTCGCCACCCTGCACGAGCAGCAGCATCGAGAACAGGAAGAGCGACATGTATGCGAAGAACCGGCGTTCTTCGTCGTCGCCATCGACGTAGCCGACCGAGTAGGCGACGATCAGGCTGCCGACGCCGGTGACGATCAGCATCATCATGATCGAGAGCTGGTCGGTGAGGAGCGTCAGGTTGACGTGGAAGCTGCCGGCTGAGAGCCACGTCCACGACGTGGTCTGCGCGATGCGCTCCTCGGCGCCCTTGCCGATCATCGAGACGAACGCGGTGATCGCGGCGCCGAAGGCAACGAGTGCCGAGAGCGTGGCGAGGTAGCCCGCTTGGCGTCGCGAGAGAAGGTTGCCCGTGAGCGTGATCGCCACCGCCGAGGTGAGCGGTGCGAGGAGCGTGATCCAGGCGGCGGTGTTCATCCGCGCAGCGTCCGCATCTTGTCGACGTCAAGCTCGATGTTGCGTCGGCCCATGGCGACGATCAGACCGAGGCCAATGACGACCTCAGACGCAGCAACAGCCATCACCGCGATCGCAAAGACCTGGCCATCAGCATGGCCAAAGTGCCGTGAGAACGCGATCAGCGCGAGATTTGCGCCGTTCAGCATGATCTCGACCGAGAGCAGGATGATCAGCGGGCTGCGGCGTACAAGCACGCCGATTGCGCCGATCGTGAACATCATCCCCGAGAGGGCGAGGTACCAGGTGATGTCAGGCCCGTGCATCGTCCTCCGTCGCGCGTGCGTGCGATCCCAGGACGACGCCGCCAACCGCGGCGACGAGCAGCACGATCGATGTGACCTCGAAGGCGATCAGGTGATCGGTGAGAAAGAGGCGGCCGATCTGCTCGGGTGAGCCGAAGGAGCGTCCGATCGCTGCGCTGTGCTTGAGCGAGCTGCCTGAGGTCGAGGCGATCGCAAAGATCACCTCGGTACCCACTGCGGCTGCTGCAAGAACGGCGCCAACGATCTGCCAGGACGGGCCACCCGCCCACGGCGCCTCGTCGGTCTTGTCGCCGAGGTAGGCGATCACGAACAGGAACATGACCATCACGGCGCCGCCGTACACAAGCACTTGGCCCGCAGCGACAAACTCACCACCGAGCAGCAGGTAGAGCACGGCCAGTGCAGCGAGGTTCCCGATCAGCGCCAGCGCCGAGTAGAACGGGTTGCGGAACGTGATCACACCCGCGGCGCTCGCGATGCACGAGAACGCAGCGGCGATCCAGATCAGCCAGACGATGATGTTCGACATCAGCTGTGGCTCCGGTAGTACGGGATCGGTGTGTCGTAGAGGCTGCGATCGGCAACCGGCACCTTCTTGACCGGCTCCTTGAGGAGCATCTCCTTGTCGTAGATCAGGTCGTCGCGGTTGTACTCCGAGATCTCGAAGTCGTTGCCGAGCGTGATTGCGTCAAACGGACATGCGAGCTCGCAGTAGCCGCAGAAGATGCAGCGGCTGAGATTGATCTCGTAGATGCGGGCGTAGCGCTCACCAGCCGACACGCGATTCTCGGGTGTGTTCTCGGCCGCGACGACCCGGATGCAGTCGGACGGGCATGCGGCAGCGCACAGCGAACAGCCGACGCACTTCTCGAGGCCGTTCGCATGCACGTGCAGACGGTGACGACCGCGGAAGCGCGGGTACACCGGATGCTTGTACTCCGGGTACTGCTGCGTCAGCGGCTTCTTGAAGACCTGCTTGAGCGTGACACCGAAGCCCTTGAGTGTATTTGGAACGACTTGAGCCATTACTTCACCCACACGACGAGAAGGGCCGTGACGAGCGCATTGATCGTCGCGGCAGGGAGCAGAATCTTCCAGCCAAAGCGCATCAGCTGGTCGTAGCGCAGGCGCGGTTGGGACGCGCGCAGCCAGATGAAGGCGTTGACAAGAATTGCAAGCTTGAGGCAGAACCAGATCGGCCCGAACTTGTCGAGCGACGGTACCCACGGGAAGTGCCAGCCGCCAAAGAACAGCGTGACGGCGAGCGACGAGAGCACGATCATGTTGATGTACTCGGCCATCTGGAAGAGGCCCCAGCGCATGCCCGAATATTCAGTGTGGTAGCCCGCGACGAGCTCGGTGTCGGCCTCCGGCAGGTCGAACGGCGGACGTGATGTCTCAGCGATGCCGCCGAGCAGGAATACGCAGAGACCAACGAACTGCGGAATGAAGAACCAGACCGTCGACTGCTGCTTGTTCACGATGTCGACGAGGTTCAGCGACTGGCCCATCAGCACCACACCGAGGACGCTCAGCGCAAGCGAGACCTCGTACGAAACGAGCTGCGCACAGGTGCGCATCGAGCCGAGGATCGAGTACTTCGACTCCGACGCCCAGCCACCGACGATGTAGCCGTAGATGCCGATCGAGCCGAGCGCGAAGATCAGGATGAGCGAGATCGGCAGGCTTGAGACTGCGCCGGGAACGTAGTAGCCGTGCACTGTCCAGCCCTTGCCCCACGGGATGACCGCGAACGCGGCAAGCGCCGTGAATGTCGAGAGGATCGGGGCAAGGATGTAGGGGAGCTCGTGAGCCGCAGACGGGAAGAAGCTCTCCTTGCGGACGAGCTTCACGAGGTCGGCGATCGGCTGCAGCAGGCCGAAGGGGCCCGCACGGTTCGGCCCAAAGCGCCGCTGCATCCGGCCGAGCACCTTGCGCTCAAGCCATGTCGTGTAGGCGAACGCGACCATCACGAGGTTGATGATGATCCCGCACTCGATGATCGCCATCCACCAGGTCTCCTTGGGGTGGATCACTTACGCACCGCCACGAATTCAGTGAGATCGCCCTTCGCGTAAATAGAGAGGCGCACGGTGCCGGCGGGAAGGTCGCGCACGATGCGGGCCTTGAAGCGGTGGAAGTTGCCGCGCGAGTTCACCGTCACCATGTCTCCGTCGATGATCCCGCGCTCGCGGGCATCGGACGGGTTCATCCCGACCTCGTGGTCAGCCTTCTGGAACTCGACTTCGGGGACGCGATCGACCACAGGCCCTGAGAAGAGCGGGCGGTAGCGGATCACACGAAGGCCGTCGGCGACCGGAACCTGGACAGGCTTCGGCGCGGGCACCGGCTCTGACTTCTCGGCTGCGGGTGGCAGCGGTGCCTGCTCGCCGATCTCGGCGATTGAGATGCCGCCGTAGATGCGCGCCGAGATCTCCTCGAACGCGAGTGACGCATGCGGCGAGACCTCGATCTCGAACCGCTCGGCAAGCTTCGACACCCAGGCGAGCTCGTCAGGGCACGGTGCGATCACAGCTCGACGCTGACGCTGCACGCGACCTTCGAGGTTCACGGTTGTGCCGTCGCGCTCGAGGTAGCTCGTTGCCGGGAGCACGAGGTCGGCCAGGCCAACGAACGACTCACTGAAGAGGCCGATGCCGATCACGTAGTCGGCCTTCTCAGCAAGGGCACGGACAGCCGGGTCGGCTGCGGCGTCATCGCCGGAGACGATCACGACGCGCGGCTCCTCGCTGCTTGCCTCGCCATCGCCAGCGGTGCTCCACGCGTCGGCGACGCCACGTCCGTTCGGGGTGCGCGGCAGGTAGTAGGCCGACTTTGCGTCGATGTCCTGTGCAAGCCACGCGGCATGGGCGGCGTTGTCGGAGATCAGGACGGCGTCTTCAAGCTTCGTCTCAGGGATCTCGGTGAGGATCTGGGCGCCGTTGCGGCGAGCAGCCTTGACCCACAGGTCGACGATCGGCGCGCGGTCGGCGACGAGGTCGCGTGTGAGAATCACAATCGTCTTCGCATCGCGGATCGACGAGAGCGGTGCGCGGTAGGCGTCGAGCGCGGTCGGAATCTCTTCAGGCAGGACGGCGCCGTTCGCGCCGAGACCGCCACGGAGCAGGCGGCCGAGTGCGTACGCCTGCTCGGTCGACTCGGTGCCCGAGAACGCCGTCACGGTCGTCTCGCCGCCGGCACGCAGGTGCTTCTCGGCCAGGTCGAGCGCGTCGTCCCACTCGAGCGCTTCGAAGCCGTCGGCACCCTTCGCGAGCGGTGTCTTGATCCTGTCCGCGGCCGTCAGGTGGGGGTAGGTGAAGCGACCCTTGTCACACAGCCAGCCCTCATCGATCTCCGGGTGATTGCGTGACTGGATCCGCTTGACCTTGCCTTCGCGGGTGGTGGCGCTGATGTTGCAGCCCACCGGGCAGAGACCACAGACCGACGGCGACTCCTGGATATCCCACGGGCGTGCCTCGAAGCGGTACTGCGTCGAGGTGAGTGCACCAACCGGGCACAGCTCGATCACGTTGCCCGAGAAGCGTGAGCGGTACGGCTGATCCTCGAACGTGCCGATCACCGTGTTCGCACCGCGATTGAGCGGCACGAGATCCTTGTCCTCCGACACGCCTTCCGAGAACCGCGTGCAGCGGTAACAGAGGATGCAGCGCTCGCGGTCGAGGGCGATCGTCGGTGACAGCGGGATCGGCTTCTCCTGTGTCCGCTTGTCGAACGTCATCCGCGTATTGCCAGGGCCGTACCGGAACGTCAGATCCTGGAGCGGACACTCGCCACCCTTGTCGCAGACCGGACAGTCGAGCGGGTGGTTCACGAGGATGAACTCGAGCGTCGAGTTCTGGCCTTCGCTCGCGAGCGGTGATGTTCGCGCGGTGCGCACGACCATGCCCTCCTGGGCGGTGAGCGTGCAGCCAGCCTGAAGCTTGGGCATGCCCTCGATCTCAACGAGACACATGCGGCAGGCGCCAACCGGCGGCCCGAGGCGTGGCTCGTAACAGAAGACGGGGATCTCGATGCCAGCCGCCTGGGCCGACTCGACGAGACCTGTCCCCTTCGGCACGGTGACCGTGCGCTCGTCGATCGTCAATGTGACGTGGTCGGTCATGCGGGCACGAGCTCCGATGCGTGGTTGTGGATGTGCTGGGCGACCGGCGCCAGAACACCGTCGAGCGGCGAGTGGTCGCCGCACGGGCAGCCGCCGCCGTCGAGGTGAGCGACGAACTCGTTGCGGAACTTGCCGACGTAGCTCGCAACTGCCATCGCCGCGGTCTCGCCGAGCGGGCAGAGGCACTTGCCATTGATGCGATCGCACACCGAGAGCAGCAGGTCGAGCTCACGCTTGGTGGCATCGCCCGCTTCGAGCTTGCGGAGGATCTGCGTCATCCAACGGGTGCCTTCGCGACACGGCGTGCACTTGCCGCACGACTCGTGCTCGTAGAACTCCGACACGCGAATGCCGAGCTGCACCATGCAGACGCGGTCATCGAGGACGATCACGCCTGCGGAGCCCATCGCTGTGTTCTTCGCGAGCAGCGAGTCGAAGTCATAACCGACCTCGAGCTCGTCACCTGTCAGGATCACGGTCGACGAACCGCCTGGAATCACAGCCTTCACCGAGCGGCCGCCCGGGACGCCGCCACCAAGCTCGGGTGCGAAGATCAGATCCTTCAATGAAATACCAGGCTCAACCTCGTAGTTGCCGCCACGCTCGACGTGGCCGGAGACCGAGACGAGACGCGTGCCGCGCGAGTTCGGCACACCGAGCTTCGCGTACTCCGCGCCACCCATCTCGATGATCGCGGGTACGGTCGCGATCGTCTCGACGTTGTTGACGACCGTCGGCGACGCGTAGAGGCCAGCAACGGCGGGGAACGGCGGCTTG
>OMIZ01000083.1 GCA_900299235.1 Actinomycetota bacterium | reverse complement strand
TCAGAAGCTCGCGAGGCGGGTCATGATGATCAGGGTCACGAGCTGGCTGACACCAGCAACCGCTGCGAACGTCGCGTAGCGGGCCGAGAGCTTGCCGACGAGCGCAAAGTTCGGCTGCGGCTTCTTCAACTCCATCAGCACCTGCAAGTTCGACGGCAGCAGGATCGCAAACGCGCTCGTCGCCATCACGCCGACCAGTGCAAACGACCCAACGAGCCACCAGTGACGCGGGTAGGGCATCGTCAGAAACTCCGCCTTACGCGCGAGCTGGAACCCGGCGGCGAGGGTGATTGTTGCGAGGGTTGGCATGACGACGAGCATCCGCGGCCCGTACCGCTTCATGAAGGCGACGCGCATCGGCGGGTCAAGCTTCTTCAGCACCGGCCCCACCATGAAGCCCGCGAAGAGATCGAAGCCTGTCCACACCGCACCGAAACCAACGTGGAGGAAGCCAAGCGCCCATTCGGCGTTCAGCAAGATGCCGGTGATCAGCATCGCGAGCGCAATCGCCGGGATCGCAAGCAGCTTTGTGGGGACAAGCGGCCCTGTCATTGCCTCGTAGGCAGGTGGGCCTCCTGGTGCGGCGCCGGGCATGGGCGCGGCCATCGCCGTGTCAGTCAATTGTGGTCTCCCTCCGCAGATTGAAGCGACTCCTGGACGAATCGCCGCGCCGACCTTACTCCTCCCCAATCCGGGTTACAAGACCTGCGACTAGTAGCGGCGGAGACGTTCACGAGCGGCGGCGTATTCCTCGTCGGTCAGCACTCCCTCATCGTGGAGTTCCTTCAGCTTTTCAAGCTCATCGCCGTGATCAGGATGCGCCTCGGGCGTCTTTGACGACGGCGCCTGACCGGTGAGACGGGCCTGGAGGCTGCCCATCGGATCGTCAGGATTGATGCCAGCACGCCGGAAACCCTCACGCATCCGCTCAACGCCCACACCACGTTCGGGGAACTTCTCCGCATCAGGGCCCGTGATCGGCCGATGCTGCACGAAGCGGCGATAGAGGATCAGGAGCACCGCGGCGGCAGCGATCTCAAGCAGCAACGTCACGAACACGTGGTTGCGGTTCGCCGTCACGCCGTGTGAGCCGTAGAGCGCGACCGAAACCCCTCCCCCAAGCATGCTGCCGAGCAGCCCAAGCGTGGCGGTGAGCCACATTGGCATCGGGTCGGGCCCGGGGACGGCAAAGCGTGCGGCCCCACCAATGGCGAGCCCGAACACGAGGTTGCTGATCAGCGCAGCGAAGCTCATGCTGTCAGTCTGCATTGCGAGAGCCTCTCCGCGGGGATTTTCGATCTGAATCACCTCTCTCGCAGCGATTTCTCCATTGCCGGTACCGTTTCAGGGTGGCCTGGACACCACCTTCGAGCCGCGAGGCAATCGCGGGTCGCGATTTCGCGTCCCCGCAAAACCCCTCGCCCCACCGCCGCCCAGACGGCCCTGTTGGGCTGTACGACCCTGCGTATGAGCACGACGCCTGTGGCGTGGGCTTCGTCGCGAAGCTTGATGCCGTGCCAACGCACGAGACGATCGAGCGAGCCCTTGATGTCCTCGACAACCTTGAGCACCGCGGTGCGACCGGCTCTGACGCGCTGACGGGCGACGGCGCCGGAATCCTGATTCAGCTCCCCGACGCGTTCTTCCGCGGTGTGATCGGCGACAAGCTGCCGCCTGCCGGAGCCTACGGCGTCGCCGTCTGCTTCCTGCCGCAGGATCAGCCGCGTCGCGCTGAGCTGGAACAGCTGCTTGAAAGCGCCGTGAAGACCGAGGGTCAGGAGGTGATCGCCTGGCGTGATGTGCCACTCGAACTTGGCACGATCGGCCATGTCGCTCGCGATGCCGCCCCGGTGATTCGGCAGCTCGTCGTCGGTGCATCGGCAGACCTCGCGGGCGACCGTGATGCGTTCGAGCGGAAGCTCTACGTCATCCGTCGCGTTGCTGAGCTCGCAGCTGGCCCCGACTTCTGCATCCCGAGCTTTTCCGCTCGAACGATCGTCTACAAGGGCATGTTCACCGCGCCACAGCTGCGCGATTGCTACCCCGACCTTCAGGACGAGCGGATGGCGTCGGCGCTCGCTCTCGTCCACTCCCGCTTCTCGACGAACACCTTCCCAAGCTGGGAGCTCGCCCACCCGTACCGCATGATCGCGCACAACGGTGAGATCAACACCGTCCGCGGCAACGTCAACTGGATGCGGGCGCGCGAGTCGCAGCTTGCCTCCGAGCTCTTCGGCGATGACCTGAAGAAGGTGCTGCCGATCGTGCGCCCCGGCGGGTCAGACTCGGCGAACTTCGACAACGTGCTCGAGCTGCTCGTGCTCGCGGGGCGATCGCTGCCGCACGCGATCATGATGATGATCCCCGAGTCGTACGAGGGTCGCGAGGACCTGCCAGAGCACCTCAAGGCGTTCTATGCGTTCCACAGCTGCGTGATGGAGCCATGGGACGGCCCCGCGTCGGTCAGCTTCAGCGACGGCACAATTATCGGCGCGACGCTCGACCGCAACGGTCTACGTCCTGGCCGCTGGGTCGAGACAAAGGACGGCTGGGTCGTCCTCGCGTCCGAGACGGGCGTACTCGATATTCCCGTCGAGAACGTGATCCGTAAGGGTCGTCTGCAGCCAGGGAAGCTCTTCCTCGTCGACCTCGCGCAGGGCCGGATCGTCGAAGACGACGAGATCAAGCAGCAGGTCGCAACGCAGCAGCCGTATGGCGAGTGGTTCGAGAAGGGCGTCGTGCACCTCTCCGACCTGCCCGCGAAGACGCCAAAGCTGCCGCGTGAAGAGCCGTTGCGCGCCCGCCAGCTTGCATTTGGCTACACGCAGGAAGACCTCCGCGTCATTCTCGCCCCGCTCGCGCGTAACGCCGAAGAGGCGATTGGCTCGATGGGGAACGACCTTGCGCTCGCCGTGTTGAGCGATCAGCGCCCACTCCTGTACTCGTACTTCAAGCAGCTCTTTGCGCAGGTGACGAACCCGCCGATCGACTCCACCCGCGAGGCGATCGTGATGAGCGTTGGCACGAGCGTCGGGTCGGAGCACAACCTGCTCACCGAGGGCCCCGAGCACGCGCACCAGCTTGCGATCAACCAGCCGATCCTCAGCAACGAGGCGCTTGAGGCGATCCGGCAGGTCGACACGTCGATCTTCAAGGCGCAGACCCTCGACACGACCTGGCCGGTGGCCGAGGGTGTCGACGGCCTGGCCCCGGCACTTGAACGGCTCCAGCGCGAGGCCGACGAGGCGCTCGCTGCAGGCGCAAACATCCTGATCCTCTCCGACCGCAACATGGGTGCTGACCGTGCGCCCGTGCCGGCACTCCTCGCGGTGTCGTCGGTGCACCACCACCTCGTTCGCGAAGGTGTTCGGCTGCAGGCTGGCCTGATCGTTGAGTCGGGCGAGCCGCGTGAGACACATCACTTCGCAACGCTGATCGGCTACGGCGCCTCGGCGATCAACCCGTACGTGATGCTTGAGACGCTTGCCGAGCTCGCCGCAGGCGACACGCTTCCCGAGGGAATGACCGCTGCGCAGGCGCAGGAGCGCGCGACGAAGGGGATCTCGAAGTCGCTGCTGAAGACGATCTCGAAGATGGGCATCTCGACGATCTCGTCGTACTGCGGCGCCCAGATCTTCGAAGCGGTCGGCCTTGGCCACGACCTTGTCGACGCGCACTTCACGGGCACTCCATCGCGCATCGGCGGTGTTGGACTCCCGGTACTTGCGCAGGAGGCCCTCGATCGTCACGCCCGCGCCTATCCGGGTGACAGCTCGCTGCTTCCGATCGGCGGCATCTATGCCTGGCGCGCCGAGGGTGAGCATCACCAGTGGAACCCCGAGACGATCTCGCTGCTCCAGCACGCGGTCCGCTCGGGTGGGGCGAAGAGCTACGAGGAGTTCTCGAAGCGCGTCAATGAGGATGCGGCTCGGCGCGCGACACTGCGCGGCCTGCTCAAGTTCAAGATCGACGAGAACGCAGCGATCCCGCTCGATGAGGTCGAGCCCGCGGCTGACATCGTCAAGCGGTTCGCCACCGGCGCAATGTCGCTCGGCTCGATCTCGCGCGAGGCGCACGAGACGCTCGCAATCGCAATGAACCGCATTGGTGGCCGCTCGAACACCGGCGAGGGCGGCGAGGATCCCGCACGCTTCACGCGCGACGCGAATGGCGACTCGCGCCGGTCGGCGATCAAGCAGGTCGCATCCGGCCGCTTTGGCGTCAACATCAACTACCTCGTCAACGCCGATCAGATCCAGATCAAGATGGCGCAGGGCGCGAAGCCTGGCGAAGGTGGCCAGCTGCCAGGCCACAAGGTTGACTCGTACATCGCAAAGATCCGCTTCACGACGCCGGGCGTCGGGCTGATCTCGCCGCCACCGCACCACGACATCTACTCGATCGAGGATCTCAAGCAGCTGATCTTCGACCTGAGAAACGCGAACCCCGACGCGCAGGTGTCGGTGAAGCTCGTCTCCGAGATGGGTGTCGGCACGGTCGCGGCGGGTGTCGCGAAGTGCAACGCCGATCACGTCGTGATCTCAGGTCACGACGGTGGCACAGGGGCCTCCCCGCTCTCGTCGATCCAGAGCGCCGGCGTCCCATGGGAGATCGGCCTTGCCGAGACACAGCAGACACTCGTGCTGAACGACCTCCGATCCCGCATCTGGGTGCAGACCGACGGCCAGCTGAAGACCGGCCGTGACGTCGTGATCGCCGCGCTCCTTGGGGCCGACGAGATGGGCTTTGCAACTGCCCCGCTGATCGCGACCGGCTGCGTGATGATGCGTGCCTGCCATTTGAACACCTGCCCGGTCGGTATCGCCACGCAGGATCCGGTGCTCCGCGAGCGCTTCCAGGGCCAGCCCGAGCACGTCATCAACTTCTTCTTCTTCGTTGCCGAGGAGGCGCGCGCGATCATGGCGCAGCTCGGCATCCGCAGGTTCGAAGAGCTCGTTGGTCGCACCGATCTGTTGCAGGCCGACGACGCGATCGATCACTGGAAGGCGCGTGGCGTCGACCTGTCGGGTCTGCTTGCACGACCCGACGCCCATCCCGATCAGATCCGCCGCACACGTGCACAGGATTCGCCGCTCCCATACGCACTCGACTGGGAGCTGATCGAACTCGCGAAGCCCGCAATCGAGAAGGGCGAGCCGATCACCGGCGAGGTCGAGGTACGGAACGTCAACCGCGCCGTCGGCGCGCTCCTCTCAAGCGCCGTGACGCGCGCGAACGGCGCCGATGGCCTCGCGCCGGGAACGATCAAGCTGACGCTGCGTGGCTCGGCCGGTCAGTCGTTTGGCGCGTGGCTCGCGAATGGCGTCGAACTCACACTGATCGGCGACTCGAACGACTACGTCGGCAAGGGGCTCTCGGGCGGCGTGATTGCTGTTCGCCCCAACGAGAATGCGACGTTTGCCGCTGAGGAGAACGTGATCGTCGGCAACACCGTGCTGTACGGCGCAACCGCAGGACGCGCATTCTTCCGCGGCCTCGCAGGCGAGCGTTTTGCTGTCCGTAACTCCGGCGCAATTGCCGTCGTCGAGGGCGTCGGCGACCACGGCTGCGAGTACATGACAGGTGGGCGCGTGATCGTGCTTGGCCGCACCGGCCGCAACTTCGCCGCGGGTATGAGCGGTGGCGTCGCGTACGTCTACAACCCCGATGGCACGTTCGGTGCGCGCTGCAACATGGAGCTCGTCGGCTTCGACCCGATGGAAGAGGACGACCTTGAGCTCGTGAAGACGCTCGTCACCGAGCACCGCGATCGCACCGATTCGATCGTTGCCGCCAGGATCCTCGACAACTGGGCGGAGGCATCGAAGGCGTTCGTGAAGGTGATGCCGCACGACTACAAGCGAGCGATGGCCGAGATGAGCACGTCCGACGGGCACATCGACTACCCCGACGACCATCCGGTTTCGAGCGGTGGCGAAGGGTTCGTCACGAGCGAGTCTGAGACCCCGGCTGGGACGGCGGCGTAGCGATGGGTGAGCTAGGAGCCTTCCTCAAAGACGCGCGGGTCGAGAACCCCGAGCGCAGTCCCGCCGAGCGGATCAATGACTACAAGGAGTTTGTCGAGACGCTGCAGGGTGAGGAGATTGCGCGCCAGGGCGCTCGCTGCATGGAGTGCGGCGTGCCGTTCTGCCACAACGGCTGCCCGATCAACAACCTGATCCCTGACTGGAACGACCTCGTCTACCGCGACCGCTGGCATGACGCGATCGCCCAGCTCCATCGCACGAACAACTTCCCGGAGTTCACCGGCCGCCTCTGTCCCGCCCCCTGCGAGGCGTCATGCGTGCTTGAGATCCGCGAGGGCGAAGCGGTGTCGATCAAGCAGATCGAGCTTTCGATCATCAACCGCGCGTGGGACGAGGGCTGGGTCGTGCCGCAGCCACCAGCTCACGAGACAGGCCATTCGGTCGCGGTGGTGGGTGCTGGCCCGTCCGGCCTTGCAGCAGCGCAGCAGCTGCGCCGCGCCGGACACGCCGTCACGGTCTTCGAGCGCGACGAGGCAGGTGGCGGGCTTGTGCGCTTCGGCGTGCCTGACTTCAAGATCGAGAAGTGGATCGTCGAGCGACGCGTCGAGCAGCTGAAGGGCGAAGGTGTCGAATTCCGTTTCGGCGTGTCAGTTGGCACCGACGTCTCGGCCGCTGAGATTCGCGAGCAGTTTGACGCCGTCGTGCTGGCGATCGGCTCGCGCGTGCCCCGCGACCTTCCGGTTCCAGGTCGCGAGCTCAAGGGCGTCCACTTCGCGATGGACTACCTCTACCAGCGCAACCGGTTCGTGGCCCGTGAGTTCGGCCCGACGATGCCCGGCACGCCGGCCGCCCCTGGCGACGATGAGGTGATCACCGCGAAGGGCAAGCACGTGATCGTGATCGGCGGTGGCGACACCGGCGCCGACTGCGTCGCGAACTCGCTGCGCGAAGGTGCCGCATCAGTAACCCAGATCGAACTCGTCGGTGAGCCGCCCAAGCAGCGCCCCGACGATCTCACGCCCTGGCCACTCTGGCCGATGAAGCTGCGGATTCCGTATGCGCTCAAGGAGGGCGGTCACCGCGACTTCGCGATCTCGACGACCGAGCTTCTCGGCTCGAATGGGCAGGTTGAGCAGATCCGCTGGACGCAGAACTCCGGCAAGCCACCCTTTGAGCCGATTCCGGGTACCGACGAGACGCGGCCGGCCGACCTTGTGCTGCTCGCAATGGGCTTCCTTGGTCCCGAAGCGTCCGTCCTCGATGCGTTTGGTGTCGAGAAGGACGAGCGTGGCAACGCGAAAGCTCCGGTGTACGCAACGTCGGCTGACGGTGTCTTCGCCGCAGGTGATGCGCGCCGTGGCCAGTCACTGATCGTATGGGCGATCAACGAGGGTCGGCGCTGCGCGCAGGCCGTCGAGAAGTACCTCGCCGCACGCGTCGCGGCGTAGCTTCCTGAGAGACCAACGGGGCCTGCCCCCGGTTCTTCGGAAGAGGCAGACCCCGTAGCTTGTTCCCCTGGAGAGGAGTCGCCCGGGAACCGAGCGGGCGGGCGCGGCTCCCGGGCGGGACGTTTTGTGTACCCCCGTCCAGAGAGTGTGATGCCGTACCTGCAGAAAACTTGCAGGCGATTTTCGCGATGCCCTCTAGCCTCGTTCGCGCGAAGGCGATAGGGTCGCTACGTGCAAATGCGGCTCGCACTTCTCGGTGTGCTGACCCTGCTCTGCGCAGGCTGCGGCGCAAGCGTCGTCCACAACGTGCTTGGGGCGAAGTACGACAAGGCGGCGTTCGCAAGCTGTATGCACACCCACCATGCGACGACGCAGAACCTGTCGCTCAACGCGGTCTCGTCACGCATCAAGAGCTTGAACCCGGCAACCGCCGCAACGATCGCGCCGCAAAGCGCCTTCGCTGAGCTTCTCGGAAGCGCCTCGGGTGTCTCGCTCCTCGTCGCCGAGTTCCCCGGCAAGCAGGCGGGCCTCTTCTTCTTCACCTCCGACGATGTGCATGCCAAGCTGATCACGGCGGGACTGAAGCGGCTACTGAAGCTTGACCCGCACACCGCGTCGGTTCAGGTCGCACGCACGGGCAGCCTCGTCGGCGTACGGCTCGCGAAGAGCACTACAGCCATGCGGAAGGCGATCACCGCCTGCACCGCAGCAGCGAAGCCCGCTGGCTAGGCCCGCACGCCGCGACGACAGGCCCTGCCGCTACCGTGTTCGAACGATGAGTGACTCCACATCCCACGAGAGCACGTCGGCTGATCACAGCCACGGTGGGCACAGCCACGACGGGCACAAGACAGCCTGCCGCGTGTGTCAGATCGCCGTCGAGGTGTTCCCGCCGGAGCCCGGCGAGGCACCGCCGACCTGTGAGTCGTGCGGCGCACCGCTGATCGATCCGGCATCGCTCTCGACCACCAAGTTCGACCGGTAGACAGGGTCTGACAGGCGGCGGCGCTGCGGCCTTGGGGCCGACGGCGCTACTTGCGCTTCTTGTTTGGCAGGTGAATCGCGCGCCCGAGCGCGACGAGCCCTGCCTCTTTGATCGCCTCTGAGAGGGTCGGGTGCGGGGCGATTCCATCGGCGATCGTTTCAACCGTCGACTCAGCATCGAGCCCGACAACGCCGACCTCGATCATGTCGGTGACATGCGGGCCGACCATGACGAGGCCGAGCAACTCACCATAGTGCGTCTCGTGGATCGTCTTGACCCACCCGGTCGTATCGTCCTGCATCACTGCACGCGCGTTCGCAACCCACGGGAACATCCCAACCGCGACGGCATCCCCGTACTGCTCACGCGCCTGCGCCTCGGTGAGGCCGACGCCAGCGATCTCAGGGCTCGTGTAGATCGGGCGCGGCACCGCCGGCGTTCCGATCACCGAATCGTGGCCGCATGCGTTCTCAGCGGCGACCTCACCCTCACGGAACGCTGTGTGGGCGAGCTGCCAGTAGCCCGCGCAGTCACCGACCGCGTAGATGTGCGGAACGGTTGTGCGGCGGCGCTCGTCGGTCGTAATCCCCTTGCGATCGAACGCCACACCAGCTGTCTCAAGGCCAATGCCTTCGACGAGCGGTGTGCGGCCGACCGCGACAAGCATCAGATCGGCCTCGATCGACTCACCCTCACCGAAATGCACCGTCAGGGTCGAGCCGTTCTGCTCAACCTTCGTGCACTGCTTGCCAAGATGCAGCGTGATGCCCTTGCGGCCGAACTGCTTCGCAAGCTCCTTCGCCGCGTCGTCATCCTCTTGCGGGATCAGCCGCGGAAGCATCTCGACGATCGTGACCTCGCTGCCGAACTCCTTGAAGATCGAGGCGAACTCGCAGCCGATGATGCCGCCGCCAAGCACCACAAGCCGGCGCGGAATCTCGGTCTGCGCGAGGAGTCCCGTCGAATCGACACACAGCGGCGAGTCGAGACCGGGGATCGGCGGCCGTACCGGATAGGCGCCGGTCGCGACGATCGCACTCTTGAACGTGACGTCCTCGCCACCCGCGACGGAGATCGTGTTCGGCCCCGTGAACGTTCCCGCACCCTTCACCCACTCGACGCCGTTGGCCTTGAGGAGCTGCGCGACACCGCCGGTCATCTGCTTGACCACACCGCTCTTCCACTCGTTCGCTTTCGCGAAGTCAAGGACTGGCTCTGACACGGTCACGCCGAGCTTCGGAAACGACTCCCGCGCCTGGTGGAGGAAATGCGCAGACTGCACCCATGCCTTCGTTGGGATACACCCAACCCGCAGGCAGGTGCCGCCGAGCTCAGGCTCCTTCTCGATACAGACGACCTTCGCGCCCAACTGGGCTGCGCGGATCGCTGCCGTATAGCCGCCAGGGCCTCCGCCCAGGACGGCGACATCGCAGTCCATGCCACTCCTCGTCGTCGGTTCCAGCCCGATGGTACTCCGCCCCGGGGTGTCGAGCGGCGCCTATCCCGCCCCGTGCGACACTTACCGGATGAGGGAATCCGCGAAGCGATCGGAGCGTTAACCAGAGCATGAATCTCGAAGGCGTCCATCACGTTACGGCGATCACGGGCAATGCTCCGAAGAACGTTGAGTTCTACGCGGGCACGCTCGGCTTGCGCCTCGTCAAGAAGACGGTCAACCAGGACGACCCAAGCGTCTACCACCTCTTCTATGCCGATGAGCTTGGGAGCGCCGGCAGCGACATCACCTTCTTCGAATACCCCGGTGCCCTCCCTGGCCGCGCAGGCGACGGCATGGTGCACCGCGTCGTCTTCCGGGTCGCGTCGGAGGCGTCGCTCGACTTCTGGACGCAGCGTGTTGGCGGCGAGCGCAGCGAAGGCTCACTGCTCTTTGCCGACCCCGAGGGTCTTGCACTCGAGCTGATCGTCGATGACTCCACCGACGAGCCACTCACTGCGCGCCATCCCCACATCCCGGCCGAGCATGCGATCCGTGGCTTCGCCGGCGTGCGCGCCTACGCGTCGGCCCCCGAACGAAGCGCCGCGTTCCTCAACCACCTTGGGTTCGACGCAATCGATGGTGGCTACGACGTCGCGGGTGACTCCCGCCACGGCTTCTACCTCTACGACCCGCCGCCAGCCGCACCCGGAGTTCCCGGTGGTGGCACCGTTCACCACGTTGCCTGGTCGTCGCTCCTCAACGAGCACAACGCGTGGGTCGACCGGGTCGCCGCTGGTGGCATTCGTCCAACACCGGTGATCGATCGCTTCTGGTTTCGCTCGATCTACTTCCGCGAGCCAAGCGGTGTGCTGTTTGAGATCGCATCGATCGGCCCGGGCTTTGGGGTCGACGAGCCGATGGAGTCGCTCGGAGAGTCGCTGGTGCTCCCGCCCCGCTTCGAACCTCTTCGGGCTGAGCTCGAACCGATCTTGACGCCGCTGCCAAACCCGCGGGCCGACTGGTGATCTACCTCGAGCGTACGGCCGAAGGCCCGGCAGAAGGTGCGCTCGTGCTGCTGCACGGCCGCGGATCGAGTGAGCACGACCTCTACCCGCTCCTCGATGCGTTCGATCCCGAACGGCGACTCGACGGCTACACGCTGCGCGCCCCGATGGCGCCCCCCGGGCAGGGCTTCCACTGGTACATCGTTCCCCGGGTCGGCTACCCCGATCCCGACACGTTCAACGCAAGCTACGCCGAGGCTGGCGCCTGGCTTGATGCGCTGCCACACGAGAAGATCATCCTCGGCGGGTTCTCGCAGGGCGCCGTGATGAGTTACGCGCTCGGGCTCGGCTCAGATCGCAAGCGCGCGACCGCGGTTATCGGCCTCTCGGGATTCGTGCCGATCGTTCCCGGCTGGGATATCGCACCACCGTTCCCGCCGATCTTCCTGGCCCACGGCACCTACGACTCGATCATCTCGGTCAGCTTCGCGCACGCCTCGCGCGATCGCCTCGAGGCGGCAGGCGCAACGCTCGACTACCGCGAGTCGCCGATGGATCACCAGATCGACCCGCGCGTCATCCAGGAGATCGCCCCCTGGATCCGCAACGTTCTCGCGAGCTAAACGGAAAGAGACTTGCGGAGCACGGAGCCGTGCCCGTTCTCGGCGGCCGGCTCGAACCCCTTGAGTTCGAACGCACGCTGATCGGGATGGCCCTTCTCGACGGCCACTGACACTGCCTGCACGCCCTCGTCGCTTGCGCGTTGCAGGATCGCGTCGAGCAGCAGCCGACCCACTCCCTGCCCTTGCTTGCCGGGAAGCACGACGATCGTCAGCTCGGGCGTGTCCGCATCGAGGAAGCCGTACCCGGGCTCTGCCTCATCGAAGAGACGCAGCCAGGCAGCGCCGATGCGGTGCCCATCCTCGATCGCAATCACGGCGAGGTCGCCTGATCGCCCCCACCGCTCGACGTAGCGGCCGAACGGTGCGTCGACTTCGGAGACGTTCACACGCCAGCCATGCGCGAGCGTAAGCAGCGAGCGAAGGAACGGAAGATCCTCGCGGCCGCCGCGGCGAATCAGTGGACGGTGGTCGATCTCGGTAGGTGCCGCAGACACGTCGCCCCTATTGGTAGCGCGCCGACATGACGTGACGATGAGAAATCTGCTTCACCGATGGGTCATCGGCCGCTCGCATCAGCTCTAGAGTGCGAGCGCGGGGTCTTCGACAAACGCCTTGAGCGTCTGCAGAAACGCAGCAGCTTGGGCACCGTCAACCGCACGGTGGTCGACGGTTAGCGTCAACGTCACCATCGGCCGAGCGACGATCTGACCGTCGCGGACGACCGGCCGCTGCTCCGTTGCACCGACGGCGAGGATTGCGGCCTGCGGCGGATTGAGAACAGCGATGAACTGCTCGACGCCAAACATGCCGAGGTTCGAGATCGTGAACGTACCGCCCTCAAGGTCACCCTGCGTGAGCTTGTTCGAGCGCGCCTTGTCGACAATCGCCCCACGCGCACCTGCGATCTCGGCAAGCGTGAGCCGTTCAGCCGAGCCAATCACCGGCACGACGAGACCCTGCGGCGCTGCGACCGCGATTCCGATGTTTGCTGTAGGGAAGCGGAGGATCGAGTCGCCTGCGAACTGGACATTCACGTCGGCATGACGAACGAGCGCCTGCGCGCAGAGCTTGGTGAGCACGTCAGTAACGGTGACGCGCACCTCGGGATCGAGCTCGCGGGCGCGAGCGACGAGCGCCTCGGCACGCTCCATGTCGGCCGAGATCGTGAGCTGGAAGGCGGGAACCGTCCACGCCTCGGTCAGCCGCCGCGCGATTGTCTTGCGAATCGACGAGAGACCGGCCTGCTCAACCTCCCCCACCGGAATGGCAACCGGTGGTGCGGCGACCACGGCCGCAGGAGGCATTGCGACCGCGCCGCCCTGCGTCTGTGCACGCTCAACATCTTCGGCAACGATCCGGCCATCTGGCCCGGTGCCACGCACCGACGCGAGATCGATGCCACGCTCGCGAGCGATCCGTCGTGCGAGTGGGGAGGCCTTCAGGCGGCCGCCGTCGCTCGATGTCATCGCCGCAGTCGGAAGCTCGACGACTGGCGCAGCCTCGACCGCAGGGGTAGCAGGCGTAGGCGTAACCGACTTCTCAGGGGCCGCCGCGACGACATCAACGACCTCTCCCTCAGCACCGATCACACCGACAACCTGACCGACCGGCGCCTCGCCAGCAGCCACCGCGATCTTCAGCAGGACGCCACTTACCTCGGCCTCCACCTCCTGGGTCACCTTGTCGGTGTCGAGCTCGTACAGCGGCTCGCCAGCCTGCACAGCGTCACCCTCGGCCTTGAGCCAGCGGACGATCGTTCCCGACTCCATGCCCTGGCCAAGCCGCGGAATCTTTACTTCGCTCGCCATGCGCTAGGCCTTTGCAACCGTCTTGCGGATTGCTGCGAGCACGTCCTGCGGGCCCGGCACGACGAACTGCTCCATGGCAGGCGCGAACGCGAGCGGCGCGAACTTGGCGCCAACCCGCTGGATCGGCGCGTCGAGGTAGTCAAACGCCTTCTCCTGCAGCACAGCCACAACCTCTGCACCGAAGCCCATGCGCGTCACCGCTTCGTGCGCGACGACACAACGGTTTGTCTTCTTGACGCTCTCGACCAGCCCATCCTCGTCGAGCGGCTGCAGCGTGCGCGGGTCGACGACTTCAACCGAGATGCCGTCGGCCTCAGCCTCTTCGGCCGCTTTGAGCGCTCGATGGACGAGCGGACCGGTGGCGATCACCGTTACGTCGGTGCCCTCGCGAATCACACGGGCCTTGCCAAGCGGAATCGGTTCGAGCTTCTCGGGAACCTCGTCCTTGATCGGGTAGAGGAGCCGGTGCTCGAAGAAGACGACGGGGTTGTCGTCGTAGATCGACGACCAGAGCAGTCCCCGCACGTCAGCCGGTGTCGACGGGAACACGACCTTCAGACCCGGCACGTGCACGAGCCACGCTTCGAGCTGCTGGGCGTGCTGAGCACCAGGCGACCAGCCTGCGCCGCCCTGCGTGCGAATCACCATCGGCACCTTCAGCTGCCCGCCCGACATGAAGCGGTGCTTCGCGGCCTGGTTGACGATCTGCTCAAGCGAGAGCGTGATGAAGTCCTCGTACATGATCTCGACGATCGGACGCATGCCCTGCATGGCGGCGCCGATGCCAGCACCGACAATCGCCATCTCGGAGATCGGGGTGTTGCGCACACGCGTCGCGCCGAACTCGTCGAGCAGACCCTGCGTCACACCCATCGAGCCGCCCATCTCGGCGATGTCCTCACCCATGATGAACACCTCGTCGCTCGCGCGCATCGACTCGGCGATCGCATCGCGGACGGCTTCACGGTAGGACATTGTCTTCATTTCGATCCCCTACGCGTAAATGTTCTTGAGGGCGTCTTCGGGCTGCGGATCGGTGCCGTTCTTCGCAAATTCAACCGACGTTTCAACGATCTCTTTGACCTCGGCCTCGAGCGCCGTCCACTCCTCCGAGGTGACCTGCAGGATTTCGCGCAGGCGAACGATCGGGTCGCGCTCAGCAGCCTCGTCGCGGTCTTCCTTTGCGCGATAGACCTGCGGGTCGCCGATGTAGTGGCCGTGCATACGGAACGTCTCGACGTCCAGGAACACGGGCCCAACACCGGAACGCGCGATCTCAAGCGCCTCGCTGGCCTTTTCGAAGACCTCTTCCACGTCCTGACCGTTCACCTTGATCGAGTGCATGTCGAACGCGACGGCGCGCTTGGACATGTCGTCCCACACCGGGGAGTGCTGCCAACCCGGGGTCGATTCGGCCCACGTGTTGTTTTCGCACACAAAGACGGTGCGGGTCTTCCAGAGCTGGGCCAGGTTGAGCGACTCGTGGAACGTGCCCGTGTTCGTCGCGCCGTCCCCGAAGAACGCGATTGCAACCCGAGGTTCGTCGCGCATCGCAAACGCGAGACCCGCGCCGACCATCGCCGGAATGCCACCACCGACGACCGCGTTGGCGCCAAGGTTGCCGCGCTCGACGTCGTAGAGGTGCATCGACCCGCCGTAACCATGCGAGCAGCCCTCCATCTTCCCGTACAGCTCAGCCATCACAGCATTCGGGTGCGTGCCGCGCGCGAGCGTGTGACCGTGGGCACGATGCGTCGAGCCGAAGACATCGCCATCCGCCATTGCGGCACAGACGCCGACCGCGACCGCCTCCTGGCCGATTGCCACGTGCAGGAAGCCCGGCAGCTCGCCCGCGCGGAACCGCTCCTCAACCTTTTCCTCGAACCGACGGATCAACAGCATCTCGCGCAGGAATTCGCGCAGACGATCTTCGGTGAGGGTTCGTTTCTTCTCGGTCTTTGACACCGGCTGACAGTGTACGGTTTGTCACATGAAGCTGACTCGGCAATGGGAGGCGCTCCAGGAGAGCCTGCCCCTTACCTGGAGCGATGTGACCTTCGAAATCACTTTGGAGGACTCATCGGACGCCGCGCGCGCCAAGGCGATGCTCACGTCTGCGCAGCCGTTGACCGGCCAAGGTGGCGCCCTCGTCGTACGTGTCACGCGGGCTGGCAATGGTGTGACGCCGCAGATGGCGCGCCGTGCGCTTGCGCGCCTCGATGAGGAGCGGATCCACGGGACGCTCACGCCGGGAGCGACGATCACCGATTCCACGCGATCGGCCGGGTCGACGACGACGCTTGCCGCGAGTTGGGATGCGGCACTCGCGACGATCCCCTCGGATTGGAGCGACCTGTTGGCTGAGGTCGAGCTCTCGTCGAGCGACTGGATCGACGATGGGGCGTTGCACCTCGGGCCGATCAACCCCCGCCGCCAGGGGACGACCCTCGCCTTCCAGTTCCGGTCGTCGAGCAGGTTCGGGTACGGCGCATCGATCGGAATGGTGCGCCGCTGCCTTGAACGCTGTGATGCGGCGGGAATGAGCGGCACCGTGTCGGTGCTGCGCGTCTTGTCCGACACGCATCCCGTCGGGACTCAGGGTCCCGTCTGGCAGATCGCCGGCAAGACCGTCTAGCGCCCTTTCGGCCCGCGAGTTGCGCTAACGTCAGCGCGCGACTACCGTCATGGCGATGCGCCTTGCCGTGATCACTGCCGCCGCGCTGCTCTTTGTCGGAACGGCAGCTGCGAGCACGCAGCCGTGGAACCCCGGCAACTCGGAGGCTGCCTTCGATGCGGGTCTCCTGCGCGGCCACGGTGTCGACGACCTGATCTGGGCACCCACCAAGGTGCCGACCGGCTTCATCTTCGAAGGTGGAACAGGAACGGCCGACAAACCGGCGTCATTCCAGCTGAAGTTCGTTCCGAAGGGTTCGAACCTCTCAAAGCTGCCCGCGCTCATTCCGCTGACCCTCACGTACAAGGTGGCGTTTGCGTCCACCGGACTACCCGCGTGCGGGGCAGGCGCAAGGCAGCACACCGTGACCGCGGGCAAGACGATCTACTCAACCCCAGGTGAGGCGTGGACATGCTTCGCGGGAAAGAAGTCGGGCAAGGTCGTGCGGATCGACCTGACGCTCGGAGCTGGTCTCGTCGGTCATATCGCGGACGCCGACATCGCCGCCCTGATCGCCTCATCGATCCCCGGCTAGCTGCGTTGGCCCGCTCTGAGCGACGGGGAGGCGGGCGGTCGTTGGCACATTTCGCCGCTGCCAGCCTTGCTGCTCTCGCACTCTGCGGCGGTGCTGCAGCTGCAACCTCTCCCCTCATCGTGAGTGCTAACACGATCGCGATGTACGGAGTCGGCCTGCAGGTCAGCGGCGACACCGACCTCATCGACGCCCCCAGCACCGTTCCGCGCGGGTATCGCGTCGAAGGCGGAGGCGGCCACGGCGAGATCCAGCAGAACGGCAGCACCTACCCCGCCGTGTTCACGTTGCTGCTGATCGATTCGAGCGTGCACGTCACCGACCAAAACGCGGTCAGCCCCTACCTGATCAGCTACACGGTGCGGGAGTTTGATGAAGCTCCTTCCGCATGCCGTCGCGGGTCGGCCACGACCCTCGTTGCCAACCACCGCCGCGCCTATATCGCCGCGACGAAGGCGTGGACGTGCTTCACAGCAACCTCCGGACGGCCGCTGATCGTCACCGCGCTGCTCGGCGCGAAGCTCGCGGGCCGGATCCCTGCGGCCGACCTCGCCGCCCTTGTGACCTCGTCGAAGCCAGCCAGCTAACGGCTAGGCACGGAGCTCGGCGGCGAACTGGTTCGCCAGCGCGCCGACGATCGCGTCGCGCAGGCGCGTCGCGTCTTCGTCGTTGAGCGTCCGGTCATCTGCCTGGTAGGCAACCGAGAACGCGACGGACTTTTTGCCCACCCCGAGCTGCTCACTGCGGTAGACGTCGAATACGCGGATCTCGCGCAACTCGGCACCTGCGGCTGCACGCGCAGTAGCGACAATGTCGCCTGCGGCCACCTCCTCGCCGACGACGACAGCGATGTCTTGACGCACTGCTGGGAAGGTGATGACGTCGCTGTAGGTGACGGGCTCACTCGATGCGGCGAAGAGCTCCTCAAGATCGAGCTCAAAGGCACCCCACTCTCCGTCGAGCTCGCGTGGATGCAGCTCACCAACGACGCCTGCGCCGGTTGTCGCAGCCTTGCCGGGATGCAGCAGGCGATGCTCGCCACGCGAGAACTCCGGCTCGGCCTTGAGCGCGGCATAGACCGTCTCGACAACCCCCTTCGCGCGTGAGAAGCCCCCCTCGACGATGCCCGCCACACGAACGCGCTCGGTCGGAAGATCGCCGTCGCCGGGGAGATAGACGCGAGCAACCTCGAACAGCGCGATGTTCTTGGCGCCGGCATCGATGTTGCGGGCGACCGCCTCGACAAGGCTCGGCAGGATTGTCGTACGGAGCGCGGTGAGATCAACCGAGATCGGCTCGGGCAGCTTCCACGTGGTCTCATCGTCGGGCCGCAGACTTGGGGTGTAGGTCTCAGCAAACCCGAGGCCGACAAGCGCATCCTCCAAACGGCGGCGCAGCTTCTGCTCACGGGTGAGCACGCCGAACATCTCGCGGCGCTGCGGCAGCGTGAACGGCACCTCCTCAAGGCGGAAACGCGCGATCTCCTCGACGACATCGATTTCGCGCGTGACGTCACGGGCACGCCACGACGGGACGATGACGCCCGTCCCCTCCTGCTCGAAGCCGAGCTTGCCGAGGATCCGGAACTGCTCGTCGGGCGTCGTTTCGACACCGATCACGGCGTCGGCACGCTCGGGCCGGAACTCGACGAACGGACGTGCGGGGAGCCCTGCGTGCACGTCGTTCCAACTCGTCCACGTGCCGCCCGCGAACTCGACGATCAGCTCGGTCGCCCAGCGGGCGGCCTGGTCGGCAAGGTGCGGATCGACACCCTTCTCGAAGCGACCCGACGCTTCGCTCCGCAGGCGGTGGCGCTCCGACGAGCGGAACACGCCGTGCGCGTCGAAGTTCGCCGCCTCAAGCAGGATCGTGTGCGTCTCGGCCGAGACCTCGGTTGCCTCGCCACCCATGATCCCGGCCAGGGCGACGGCGCGCGCGTCGTCCGCG
>OMIZ01000082.1 GCA_900299235.1 Actinomycetota bacterium | reverse complement strand
GAGGGTGTAGCCGTTGTCGGTTGCGCTCGGAATGATCCCGGCCACCGTGCCCTCGACGTGCTTGTTGGCTGAGAGATCGCCGTGCGTTCGTGCCGAGCCGAGGGCGAACACGTGTCCACGCGTGTCGGCGAGAAGCATGCCGGTGCCACCGCCGGTGAGGGTCGCCGCGCTGATCGGCCACGTTGCGCCCGTGCGATTGAGGGTTGGCAGATTGGCGGCGCTCCCGAAGCTTCGTGTTGCGCCACCCTGCTCAACGAGGACGTACCCGTTGCCATCAAACGACGGCAGGATCGCGACGATCGGTGAACGCACGACGTCGGCGTGGAGGTCGCCGTACGAGGTTGCCGAGCCGAAGGCCCACACGCGCCCGTCGCTGTCGGCGAGCAGATAGCCACCACCGCGCGGGAGCACTCCGATTGCAGTGACGTGCGCGTGCCCCGCCGCGGCGGGCAGCGACCCGAGGTTCTTGAGGGTGCCCCAGGTCGAGACCTTGCCTGCTGCGGTCACGGCCGCCCCACCCGTGCCGTCGTCGGTGGCGGCGGCACCAATGACCGCGCCGCTCACCTTCAACACGTTCCCCGATCCCCCACCGTAGGGCTGCACCGCCCCTGACGAAGTGACGGTCGCATAACCAGCAGCGGGCGACGGCAACCGAAGAACGACGAACGTGTACCCGCCTGCCGTCGTGAGTGGAACGGTGACAACACCGGCCTTGGTCGCCCGCCCAACCGGGGTCAACCCAAACGACTGCATCACGAATGCCGTGTCGCCCGGCCGGATCGCCGCAGAACGCAACGAGAGCAGCGTCGTGTGCCCGCGTGACCTACTCGAGCCCTTCGCGTTGATCGTCGCGACGCCAAGCACGCGAATGCCTGCCGTTCGCGCCCTCGCCGACTGGGTGTTCCGACCACTGTCAGACAGAACGAGCTGCGAAACGTCGACACCGAGTTGCTGCGCGAGCGCAATCAACACGTCCAAATCGCCGGAGGCCTCATCGTGACGCAGCACTGCGAGCTGCTGGGCGGCTGTGAGGGCTGAGAGCGACACATTGGCCACGTCAACATTGGGCTGGACGCAGACGAAGGGAGGAGCTGCCTGGCCGCCGTTCACACCGCACACAGGCACGTTCGGATCGATGCACTTGCCGGCATATGAGCCCGCCGAGCAAAGGGTTACAAACGTGATCGGAAAGCTGACCGACACATCACCAATCGCGATCGTGAGCGAGCCGCTCTTACCGATCCAGGGGCTTCCGTTGAGATCGCAATTGGCGACGATGTCGACGCCGTCTTGAACTTCCAGGTTGGTGCATTCGATGGTGCTCGTCGCCCCGTTGGAGGACATATCGAAGGTCACCGACTGGGGCTGCCCGAAGTCCTGAACCGGGTCGAGAAATCGAAGGACAAGCGGCTCGTCGTCGAGGTTG
Organism: Actinomycetota bacterium; assembly: GCA_900299235.1. GTDB lineage: Bacteria > Actinomycetota > Thermoleophilia > Gaiellales > Gaiellaceae > PALSA-600. Next base: position 11,161 of record OMIZ01000082.1, on the reverse strand, counting down.
TCGCGACCGTCCACGAACCACACCGTGACATTCGAGCCCCCAAACGCGGCGCGAAGCCCTTTACGACTGATGTTCATGAGCCTGATTTGGTGCCCGGTCACGGTGGGGTACTTAACTTCGCCCGCCCCGTTTATTGCGACGTACACATACACCGAGTCACTCGATTTGGTGGCGGCGCTTGGCGCACACGTAATGACCGTTCCCGCCACGTTCACTGTCGGATTTGCGCACGACAGCCTGGCTTGTTCGCTCGAACCGCTAGGCGGGCCGAACTGTGCACTGTCGATCTTCGGGGGGCCGAGGACAAATACTGCGTTTGACTCCAGCGAGTCGAGACCGTCTTCCGACATGACAAACTTAGCTGTCAGAACGTCGTCTGGAAGCTTTGGAAGAACGCATGCAACGGAGCTCTGCGAGAGCCAAAGTGACTGTGCACAGTCAAATGTCTTGGTCGAAGCGACACTCTCACCCGGGCTCTTCGTAGTGCTGATCAGGCGAATCACGAACGAAGACGGGGCCGCTGTGCTGAGGTCGATGGCAGCGAAATCAAGCCTGTAGCCGGTAATGCGACGGAACGCGCGTACGCCGGAGAAATGCGGTCGGCACACGATGTCATGCCCAACCGCATCAAACGTCCCCTTAGTTCCGTCGGTCACCTTGTCAATTCGCAAGCCGCATCCAGTGAAGGCCTTACACGTCGGCTTCACACCGAGAACGAACGTGCTACCCACTTTGCCAGCGACTGAGACATATTCGTTTTCACCGCACGATGTCGCAGCTACACACTTGACGTCCTGGCCGAGGACTACGAGTGAGCCCGTAACGCCAATCTCTGAAACGTAGTACCCCGGAGCGCATGATGGCGTCGCAAATGGGGTACATCCCGTGTTGGACTGGGTTGTGGCGACTCGCCCGGTGAAGAAGCCGGTCGTGCACGGCGTGACGGCAAGGCACGCGATGGCGCCAGCGATGTTTTGCCACGACGTCCCAAGGACGCAGTCAGTCTGGGATGTGGCCGTGCCGCCGAGCGCAAAGTGACCTGGGGATGCTTGCACACAGTTTCCATTGCTGAGGTACTCCCCGGGATTACACGTCTTAGCGACGGTGATCGAGACGGAGCTGATCGCGCTGAGTGATCCACCCGAAGTTGATTTTTCGGTGGCGGTGAACTGTGAGATTGTCGCGGTGCCTGGAACGTTCACCCCGGTTGATCCTGCGCAGCCGAGTGTTTTCGCACCATAGGTGACCGTTACCGTGCTGCCGCCACTCAGGGTGAGGTTTGTCACCTTGATCGTGTTCGGGCCAGTCGTAACCACAACCGAACCGGTGCTTGCGATCGTGCAGCCCGCCCCAACCGATGTTTGGGGGGTTGTCCAGGTGCTTGGCACGACGATGTCGAGTTCACCCGAGCTTGTTCCACCCGCCGCGGCTGTGTAGGTGAACGTGACCGTCTGGTTCGTGTCGCCTTGCAACACCGATCCGGGCGACACAGAGAGTGTTCCCGTACCGTCGGCAGCGGACGCCGAATTGACCGTCACGCTTGGTTGTACGAGGATCGTGGCGGGCGTCCCAAGCGCAGTTGTCGCCTCCTTCGTCGAGAACGCCGCGGGTACGGTAGGCGATCCCGGCACCGTTGCGCCAGGCGCGGTGTTGCATGCACCCGTCTTCGCCCCGTACTGAACGGTCAGTGTCTGCCCGCCCGTCAGATTGACACCGGTGACCTGAATCGTCCGCGACGAAATCGTGATGCTGCCGGTGCTCGCTGTTGTGCATCCAGCGTTGCCGTTCGTAGTTGAGGGAGCACTCCAGGCGGCAGGCACATCGATGTCGACTTCACCTGAACCCACACCACCCGCTGGGGCTGTGTAGGTGAACGTAATCGTCTGGCCTGTGGCACCTGCCGTCACGGACGCCGGTGAGACCGTCACCGATCCAGCAGCATCGGCGTTTGCCGACCACTGCGAATACAAGATCGTGTTCGACGCAATTGAGAAGACGTCGTTGGTGTTGTAGTGCGACCCGGTACATAGCGTCGGGTTTGCCGCCACGTTGGTCGTACACCAGCCGGCGAACGAATAACCGTTCAACGCCATCGGCGACCCCGCCACATTCCCAAGCACCGTTACTGTCGGGCTGGACGCGGTGGAGTAGGGCGAGCTCGGATCAGGCGGCGCCGATCCACTCGTGACTGTGCCGCCCGCACTCGTTTGGCTGACGTAGGTCGTCGAGGCAAGCAGCTCGATCGTCCCTGCCGGATGGCCGCCACTTCCATCGATCGCCGATGTGAACGGAGGAACCGCAAAGGTGGTGACCGAGAAGTTTGCCCCGTTGTACACCTGAGCTAACCCGCTGACACCGGTGACCGTGACCGTTGCCGCGGTACTTGCGTTAAGGCCACACGTCGCCGGCAGCTGAATGATCACCCACTGTCCGTTACCGGTGGTGGTTGGGCTTGTGCACGTGCCCGTGAACCCGGTCGTGGTGAACGCCCCGCTCGCGAGCGTCAAGTCAAACCCAACCGGGAACCGCACCTCCACCGCGTTGCCAGCTGAGAGGGACCCCGTACCGGACGTCGTGAAGTCGACGGTCCAGGTTGCCGATGCGTTCCCCGACAAGAACGAATCTGGGGTGACCGCAACCGCGGTCACGGCCGAAGCATCGGCCGCCCCCACAAACCAGCCAGCCACCGCGCACACACTGGCGAGCACGAGGAGCACACGCGCCCGGACAAACCAAGACCTCGACGTCCGTCGAACGATCGGTTTCCGCATACTGGCCTCCCCGTGCCAGTGGCGCCTTCCGCGGTGCGCCGCGCGTTAGAAAGTTTCTTGAATCTACGACATTCTTGTTAAACCTGTCAAGGTCACCACCGCTCAGTGCGCGGCGAGACTCAGCCCAGCTCAGGGCCCTCGACGACGAGCACGATGTTCGCCTCGAGGTCGCGGAGCCAGAACATCGGAGGCACTGGGTCACCGAAGCGGCTGACCTCAGCATCGACATCGACACCGACCGCGCCGAGCTGCGCGTGGAATGCGTCGATGTCAGCTGTGACGAGCGTGACCCCAGTCTCCTTGCCTCCTGCGGTTCCGGGTTGCATCGGTGGGGCGAGAGCGATCGTCGTTACCGCACCGGCTGGGGCGACTTCGATCCACCGGCTGCCGTCACCGAACGGAACATCAACGCGCTTCTCCAAACCAAGCTTTTCGGTGTAGAAGCGCAGTGCTGCGTCCTGGTCATTGACCGGGACGATCACGTTGGCGATCTTGCTTACTCGTGCGGTCACCGCACACCCTCCACTCTCGTTGTTTCGCTCAACCTAACCCACAGTTGCCCGCGGCACGAGTCGCTAACCGCGACCCCACTGACTTGCGACTTGCGACTTCGACTTGGGACTTGCGACTTGCGACTTGCGACTTTGACTTCCCGTGAGGGCTCGGCGTGGAACTACAGCTGCCCGCGCTACGAACCACCGGTTTCTCGCGCGGGTGTCTAACGCACAGTGAGTCGCCGCGAGTGACGGTTCATCCGGCACTCGCCAGCAACGAGGTGCCACGTGTCGGAGAGGGGGCACGTGGGGGAGAACCGGAGGTGCTCCCCCACGGTTTATGCGCCCGGGAGGATTCGAACCTCCGACCAACGGCTTAGAAGGCCGCCGCTCTTCCACTGAGCTACGGGCGCCTGGTGCGGAGGGTACCGGCCGGGGGCTAGCCGCTTCCGGCGGCGGGGCTGTGGGTGGCGCGGGTGGCGAGCCAGTCGCGGAGGATGACTTGGATGGTTCCTGCGACGGGGATGGCGGCGAGGGCGCCGAGGATGCCTGCGAGGGAGGCTCCGACGAGGACGGCGAGCAGCACGGCGAGGGGTGAGAGTTGCACGGTGCGGCTGTAGATCATCGGTTGGAGGATGTGGTCTTCGATCTGCTGGTAGACGATGAAGACGATCGCGACGACGACTGCTGCGAGGATTGAGTGGAGCGCGGCGACACCGACGACGACGATGCCTGCGAGGGTTGCGCCGGCGAGCGGAATGAGGTCGAGGATGCCGACGAGCAGGCCGAGTGCGACGGCGAATGGGACGCCGAGGATGAGCAGGACGACGGTGATGAGCGTTCCGGCGATGAGGCTGATCAGGAGGTTGCCGCTGACGTAGCCACCGACGGTGCGGTAGACGTCGGCGCCGACGGCGCGCCATCGTGGCTGTGCTTCTTCGGGGAGGAGTCCGTAGAACCGCTCTGTCCACGCGCGGCCTTCGAGAAGCATGAAGAACGTGAGGAAGATGATTGTGACGGTGGCGGCGACGGCGGTGATCACGCTCTGGGTGATTGACAGCGCGGTGCCGGAGATGCCGAGGAGTTTGGTTGCGCCACCGGTCTCAACCTGCGCTTTGACTTTTTCGACGATGTGGTACTTCGTCTCGAGGAAGCCGAGGCGGCCTCGTCCGTGGGTGAGGTCGTGGAGGTAGCCGGGGAGGGCGTTGGCGAGGCCGTTCACCTCATGAATGAGCGAGGGTAGGAATGTCGCACCGATGCCGGTGAGGATGAGAGCGAGCGCGACGTAGACGGCGCCGATTGCCCAGCCGCGCGCGAGTTTGGCGCGCCGTTCGAAGAGGCCGACGAGGGGGTCAAGCGCGAGGGCAAGGAAGAGGGCGATCACGATCCACGAGATCACCTGCCGGGCAATCCAGATGATCTCGACCGCGAGCGCGGCGGCGATAATGATCGCCAGCGTGCGGATGACGGTGGCGGCCCGTAGGTCGACCAGTCGTTCCTGCCTCATGGGGTGAGGATGGCGGGCCGTTCGGATGTTTGAGTAACGGCCGCGTCCGTAGGAAAAGCGGGTGGCGGGAATCGAACCCGCGTAGCTAGCTTGGAAGGCTAGAGCTCTACCATTGAGCTACACCCGCGTTACGCCCGAAAGGGTACCGGGCGGCAGCTGGCCTCTAGGCTCTGAGGGTGTTCGCTGCTTCGCCGTACGCATGGCAGGCCGACTTCGACACGACAGTCGTCGTTCCGACGCTCGGGCTCGCTTACCTCTTCATTGCAGGCCGGTACACCGCAACACGGACCCAGTCTGTGTTGTTCTCCTGCGGACTTGCGTTGATCGCAGTGGCGTTCTGGAGCCCGCTGCATCACCTCGGTCTTCACTACCTGCTGACCGCTCATCTCTTGCAGAACGTGATCTTGGCCGAGTGGGCACCGCTGCTGATCGCCGGGTCGATTCCGAGTGCTGCGGCGATCGCTGCCTCGAGGTTCCGCGCGTTTCACATCGCGACGTCCCCGGCGTTCGCCCTGCCTGTGTGGCTGATCGGCTACTACGTCTGGCACGTGCCGCAGATCTACGACGCGGCCCTTCGCGATAGCGCGCTCATCCACACTGAGCACGCCTGGTACCTGGGCTCTGGCTTCTTGATGTGGTGGCCCGTCGTGCAGCGGTGTCCGCGCGACCTTGCGAGCATCGGCCGGGCTGGGTATGCGTTTGCGGCGTTCGTTCTCGGCGCTCCGCTTGGGCTGCTGCTCGCGCTGATCCCCCATCCGGTCTACGCGTTCTACGTCGCGGTGCCGACCCGAGTTTGGGGGCTTTCAGCGCTTACCGATCAGCAGATTGCAGGCGTGACGATGGCGTCAGAGCAGGCGCTTGTCCTCGCCTGCGTGTGCGGCTTCTGGTTTCGCCGCTTCCTGCACGAAGAAGGCGCTACTTAAGACAGCCGGTGAACGTGTTCAGATCGACGTCGCTTGGATGCTTCTTCCAAAGCGACACCACGTTCCGATTCAGCTTCAGCACGTCGGGAAGGTTGTTCCGCACGTTGGCGTACGCGAACCGCTCGTACGCATCAACCATCTGCCGACCATCCTTAGCGGCAGATCCGAACGAGAAGGTGGCCGAGTTCCCGTCAGGGAATGTGCCGACAAACGCGCCTGCCGTCGCCGTGCTCGCCACGAAGTCAAGCGCGCCGCCGATGGTTACGCCCTGAGCCACCATGCAGCTCTTCGTCTTCTCAAGATCGAACGGCTTTGGGCCACTGCTTCCGCAGCCCGCGACGAGGAGCACCGCGCCTAGCGCAGTCGCCGTAACGGCGAAGTGAGTAGCTGATCTCCAAGCTCGCTCTTGCATCGCCAGAAGTGTAATGACGATTGCAGCTGTTCTCAGAACTACCGAGCTTGCATAGAGTGTTTGCGGATGACTTCCCGCGACACGCTCCTTCAGCGATACGCCGAACTCACCGTCCGTGTGGGCATCAATGTCCAGCCTGGACAGCGGCTCTGCATCAACGGGCAGCTTGAGCATGCCGACCTCGCGCGTGCCGTTGCCCGCGAGGCGTACAAGGTTGGCGCAGCCTGGGTCGACGTCTATCTGACCGACCAGCATGTAAAGCGTGCGCACATCGAGTTCGCGAGCGATGAGAGCCTCGAATACTCACCGCCGTGGCTTGTGAAGCGCCTCGATGATCTCGGAGCTGACCACGGGGCGCTCCTCGGCATTACCGGCGACCCGGAACCAGAGATCTTCGCCGACCTCGACGGGGCACGCGTTGCGAAAGCCCGGATGCGCAAGGTGTCAGAGGCGAGCCTGCGGCTCACCGACGGCGCATGCAACTGGTGCATCGTCGGCTACCCGAACGCTGGTTGGGCGACGACGATCTTCGGCGAGCCCGATGTCGATCGCCTGTGGGACGCAGTCGCCACTGCCGTCCGGCTTGACACCGACGATCCGGTGGCGGCCTGGCAGGAACACATCGCGAAGCTGTCACAGCGAGCGAACACCCTGAATGCGCGACGCTTTGACGCGTTGCGCTACGCAGGCCCCGGCACCGACCTCACCGTCGGCCTTCTGCCTGGCTCGTCATGGTTCGCCGCGCTCGATCAGTCAGCCGGCATCGACCACGTGGCGAACATGCCGACGGAAGAGGTGTTCACATCCCCGGACGCCCGCCGTGTGAACGGCGTTGTCAGCGCGACGTACCCTCTTCAGCTTCACGGAACGATCGTGCGCGGACTGAAGGTGCGGTTTGAAGGCGGTCGTGCAGTCGAGATCACCGCAGAAACGGGCGAGGAGCTCGTCCGGCAGCACGCCTCCAGCGATGACGGAGCATCACGGCTTGGTGAGGTCGCTCTTGTCGACAACGACTCGCGCGTCGGCAAGACCGGTCTCGTCTTCTACAACACGCTCTTCGATGAGAACGCCGCGAGCCACCTTGCGCTCGGCATGGCGTTCCCCAAGACGGCTGAGGGAGCGAGCGACCTCACGCCCGAGGAGCGGCATGAGCGAGGAGTCAACCACTCGTCGATCCACACCGACTTCATGATCGGCTCACCTGACCTGGACGTGTTCGGCGTCGACGCGGACGGCTCCGAGACCCCGATCCTGCGTAAAGGAGACTGGGTTCTCTAACCGCCGCAGCGCGCGGCTGCGGCGGGAGAACAGTCGGGACGGCGAGATTCGAACTCGCGGCTTCCTGCTCCCAAAGCAGGCACTCTAACCAGGCTGAGCTACGTCCCGCGACGGGCCAAGTCTAGTGGCTTTTCGCACCCTTCCCGCCCGTCGGCCGTTCGACTGCCCGTAGGCTCCACGATTGTGTCCGAGGCGCCCTTCCCCGTTACGCCCGCTCACGTCCGTCGCCCAGCGCGCGGATACATCCTCGCTGCGAGCGCAGCGTCGCTGTGGGCGATGAACGGAACGGTCGCGAAACTGCTGCTCGGGAACGGGTTCTCGTCGGTCGAAGTTGCCGAAGTTCGTAACGGCGGCGCGCTGATCGGACTCTTCACGCTCCTCGCAGTAACTGCTCCAGCTCGGCTGCGGTTGACGCGGGCCGAGGTGCCCTACCTTGCGATCTTCGGCGTCTGCGGCCTTGCTGGCGTGCAGTGGCTCTACTTCCTCTCGATCCATCGCATGTCGGTCGGGATCGCGCTCCTCATCGAGTACCTCGGCCCACTCCTCGTCGCTTTGTGGGTGCGCTTCGTGCGTAAGCAGGACGTGCGTCGACGCGTCTGGGTGGCGCTCTTCCTGTCGGTCACCGGATTGACGATGATCGTCGGTAACGGCGACGCCAACGGGGTGTCAAAGATCGGCCTCCTCTTCGCCTCGATCTCCGCCTTCACCTACGCGATCTACTTGTTGCTCGCCGAGCACGGTGCGGGCAAGCGAGATCCGATCTCGCTGCTCGCCTACGGCTTCTCGTTCGCCACGATCTTCTGGTTTGTCCTCGCTTCTGGTTTGTCCTCGCTCCGCCATGGAACTTCCCGTTTGCGCATGCCACGGGTCATGTCGAGTTGCTTGGCCGGCTCTCAGGCCATAGCGCGCCAATCTGGGCGTTGATGGTGTGGCTCGTCGTTCTGGGCACGATCGTTCCGTTCTTCTTGCTCATCAGCGCGCTCCGCCACCTGCCCGCGACGCGTGTGGGTATCACCTCGATGCTTGAGCCGGTCGGCGCGAGCATCGTTGCGTGGCTGCTGCTCGGCGAGACGTTCGGGACGCTCCAGATCGTTGGCGGCTCCATCGTCCTCGCCGCGATCTTGCTGTCGCAGACCTCACGGTAGAACCCGCGACACAGGAGAAATAGGGAAGGCCTGCCGCTCGGGGGGTCGTCGCGACAGACCTTCCGTATTGCTCCCCGCGGCCGATGTGCCGCGCGCCACGGGTCGCATTGCCCCAGTGGAGAGACCGTAGATTGCAAACACGCCCCTGCCAATAGGCCATTCGGCCTATCTTTCGCCCGCGCGCCTACACTGAGTCGGATGGTTGAGAAGGTTCTCCTCGCGTCACCCCGCGGCTACTGCGCCGGCGTCGAACGTGCTGTCGAGACGGTCGAGCGTGCGCTCGACCTCTACGGCAGCCCGATCTATGTGCGCAAGCAGATCGTCCACAACCTGCACGTCGTGCGTGATCTTGAGGCGCGCGGCGCGATCTTCGTCGATGAGGAGACAAACGTTCCCGAACGCGAAACCGTTGTCTTCTCAGCGCATGGTGTGGCGCCCGAGGTGCACGAGAATGCGGCGGCACGATCGCTCCGGACGATCGACGCGACGTGTCCACTCGTGACCAAGGTCCACGTCCAGGCGCGGCGATACGCCGCGCAGGGGTACACGATCATCCTGATCGGCCACGAAGGCCACGAGGAGGTGGTCGGCACGATGGGTGAAGCGCCGGACTCGATCATCCTCGTCGAGTCAGCCGAAGACGTTGCGGCACTCGAACTCCCCGCCGACACGAAGCTCGCCTACGTCACCCAGACCACCCTCTCTGTCGATGAGACCTCCGGTGTGATCGCTGCGCTCCGCGAGCGCTTCCCGGATATCTACGCGCCGAAGCGTGAGGACATCTGTTACGCGACCTCCAACCGCCAGTGGGCGGTGAAGGAGATGCTCGGCGAGATCGACCTGCTGCTTGTGATCGGCTCACGCAACTCGTCGAACTCCAACCGCCTAGTCGAAACCGCCCGCGCAGGTGGCGTCGCGTCGTACCTGATCGATGACGACAGCGAGATCGACGAGAGCTGGATTGACGGTGTCCGCGTTGTCGGTGTCACCTCGGGCGCCTCGGCCCCAGAGAAGCTCGTCGAGGGTGTCTGCAACTGGTTCCGCTCCCGTGGCGTGACCGACATCGAGCCGTACCGGCTCGTCGACGAGGACGTCGAGTTCCGCCTGCCTACCGAGCTCCGCCGCGAGCTCGCGCTCGCCGACGAACAGTCCGCCTAGGCCTTCTCGAGCCTGAGCTCGGAGGCCGTCTCGATTGCGACGGCAAGCGTTGCTTCGGCGATGCGGTCAGCGAACGGCAGCAACTCGGCTTCCGGGATCCAGAGGCGGATCCGGTCGACGATCTCGAGCCCTGACTCCTTGCGCAGGTTCTGGATCTCGCGGATCAGGTCGTTGACGCGCGCTTCAAGCACCAGCTCGTCGTCGAGCGTGGTGTCGACGGCGACGGTGAGTCCTTCCTCAGACGCAACAGCCCAGCCATCGAGACCGACGCGCTCGACGAGCACCTCGTTCGGCTCAAGTTCAAGCTCCCCGACACGGAAGCGCCCCTCAGGAAGCTCCTCGAACGCGCCAGCAGCAAGCGCAGTGCTGACGTCGCGCAGCTGCTTTCCAAGTCGTGGCCCGAGCACGGGCAGGTTCGGCTTGACCTTCAGCTGCGACGCAGAGACCGCACCGAGCTCAACGGCCTTCACACGGAGCTCGTCGGCGATCTCGTCTTCGTGACCGCGAATGCCTTCGGCACCTTCAACGATCAGCCGCCGCAGCGGTTGACGAAGCTTGAGGCCGGACGTCGAACGCGCCTGGCGGCCAAGCTCAACGACACGCCGAACAAGCGCGATCTCGTCGAGCAGCTTCGTATCCGGCGCAGGTGCCGTCGGCCAACCCGCGAGGTGCACTGACGCTTCGCCGCCGGGAACCAGATCGCGCCACAGGTGATCGGTGAGGAACGGCATCACGGGCGACACGGCGCGCAGCGACTGCACGAGTGCGTACCAGAGTGTGCGAAACGCGAGGTCGTCGGTGCCGTAGAAACGTGAGCGGGAACGACGGATGTACCAGTTCGAGAGATCGTCGACGAACGTCTCGAAGGAGCGAATGACGTTGACGGTCATCGTGTCCTCGTAGCCCTGCTCCGCCTCGGCGAGGAACGCGTGCGTCCGTTCGACGAGCCAGCGATCGAGCGCGCGCTCGACCGGCGGGCCACCATCGAGATCGGCGAGCGTCGGCTCGAAGCTCTCGATGTTCGCGTAATCGACGAAGAACTTGACCGAGTTCCAGAGCGTGAGCAGCTTGCGCTTGATCTCGTGCGCTGGGCCGTAACCGAACAGCAGGTTCTGGTTCGGTGGCTGCGCGCAGTACTGCCAGCGCATCACGTCGGCCCCCATCTGCGCGAACGCATCCTCGGCCTGGATCATGTTCCCCCAGCTGCCGTGCATCTCGCGACCGGTCTCGTCGAGCATCTTCTCGTACCCCAGGACGCGCTTGAACGGCGCCTTCCCGACAAGCGCAACGCTCATGAAGAGCTGCGAGTAGAACCACAGGCGGATCTGTTCGCGCATCTCCGAGACCCAGTCGGCTGGGAACCACTCCTCCCAGTAGGCGTGATCGGGCAGGTCAGCGCCCGACAGCCCCGCCGAGGCCCCCGTCGCATAGCCGCCCTCCTGCCAGGCCGGGTTCTGCCAGCCAAGCGTCGAG
>OMIZ01000081.1 GCA_900299235.1 Actinomycetota bacterium | reverse complement strand
TCCTGCCGCACGAGCGCACCCATGCCGGCCCGAAGGAGGGCCGTCTACGGCTGCTGCGCGAGGTGCGAACACAGCTCGAACCGATCTTTCTGCTCTACGACGCCGACCCGCCTGTGGAGCGCCCGACTGGCGCCCCCGACCTCGACGTCGAAGATGGTGGCGTCCGGACCCGCCTCTGGAAGATCACGGGCGTGGGCGAGCTGCAGATCGACACGCCGTTCCTGATCGCCGATGGCCACCACCGCTACGAGACCGCGGTCGCCTTCCGTGAGGAGGATCCGACCGCAACCCACACCTACGCGATCCTCGTTTCGTCGCGATCTGCGGGCCTCGAGATCTTCCCAACGCACCGCATCGTGCCGGCACTGACGGAGGAGCCTCCGGCCGAGGAGACCGACGGGTGGGATCAGAGCGGACTCGCCCTCTACCGCAACCGCACCTACTACCGCGTGCCGGTGATCGACGAGCTCGATGTGCAGACCGTTGAGCGCTACTGCGGCAAGGTCGGGTACACGCCCTACGCGCAGGAGGCAATCGCTGCCGTCGATCGTGGTGAGGCCGAGGCGGCATTCCTTGTGCGCCCGACCACCGTTGAGCAGGTTGCGACGTTCGCGCATCGGGGCGATGTGATGCCGCAGAAGTCGACGTTCTTCTATCCCAAGCTCACCTCGGGTCTGCTCTTCCACCCGATCGGAGATGTCGAATGAGCGACTTCGACGCAGCACCTTGGCTTGAGATCTGTCGCGCGGCAGTCGCCGAGATCGAGGGGATCCTCGCTGCGATGCCTGGCCGTGACGAGCGCGAGCGTCCGATCGGGGAAGGGAAGGGCGGCGACATCACCGTCGCAATCGACGAGGCAACCGAGAGCGCGATCATCCGTCGCCTCCAGGGTCAGGACGTCAAGATCGTCTCGGAAGAGGTGGGGATCGTCGGCGAGGGTCGTTGGACGGTTGTGATCGATCCAATCGATGGCTCCCAGAACTGTGAGCGTGGCATCCCGTACTTCTGCATGTCACTCGCAGTCGCCGACGGAGACACGATGGACGACGTTCAGTTCGGTTTCGTCTACGACTTTGGTTCGCGTGAGGAGTGGGTCGCTGTGAAGGGCCAGGGTGCGACGCTTGACGGTCGCCCGATCCTCGATCTCCCGAAGCCGCAGCTGCAGTTTCTGTCGATCGAGGCGACAAAGGGGACGCTCGTCCTTGAGCATCTGCCCGCACTCGCGCCGATCACCGACCGTGTTCGCATCATGGGTGCGCAAGCTCTGACCTACTGCCACCTGGCAGCTGGCCGGACCGACGGAGTCGTCTGTCTGAAGGCGTCACGACCGGTTGACATTGCGGCCGCTCAGCTGATCGTGCGCGAACGTGGTTGCACGATCATGCTCGCCGACGGCGGTGTGTTTGGCGAGCACCCGCTCGACTTGAAGGCGCGCTCGCGGGTCGTTGCTGCGGGCACACCTGAGATCGCTGCGCAGCTTGCCGCTGCGATCAACGCTTAGCGCGTTACTGCAGCGCCCACCACGGTGCTTTCACACCGAAGGCGTTCCAGTAGAGCGCGAGGGAGTTCGCAACCGAGGTTGGCACCTGGAAGCAGAGGTTGCCCGTCAGCACACCGCCGTTGAAGTAATCGCCGGCCGCCGCCGCGTCGTTCGGGACGATTCCGCAGGCGGAGGGTGAGGCGCTGTAGCTCGCGCCCTTCGCCGTCGCCACAGCGAGGTTCGAAACGAGGTCGAAGCCTGCGCCCGTATCGGGGCCGTTGTAGGTTGCGCTAATCGTGATCAACACATCGGTGTAGCCCGCACGCGGCGCCTTGTTGGTCGCGTTCGCTGTCTGCACAGTGGCCCAGCCATTCGTGTTGACCGACGTCACTGCGAGCTTCCAGGCAAAGCCAGCGGTGTAGCCGGCAGTGCCAAGCTTGAATGCGTTCGCCCGGGTCTGACCTGCGGTCTTCGTCGTTACCGAGGAGGTCGCGACGACGGGTGTGGGGCAAAGGATCTCGACAAGCTTGCCGCCGAGCTTCTCGTAACAGGTCACCGACTGCGTCGCCGACGCGGTGCTGGCGGCAACGAGCGTCAGCAGTGCGACTGCTACCGCGAACGTCAGCTTGATTCCCCCAACCATGCCACGCCAGCGTAGCGACATCAGCGAACCGCCCACCACGGCGCCTTGGTTGCGCCGGCGTCCCAGTAGAGCGCGAGCGTTGGCACGTCAGCGCTCGCAACCTGGTAACAGACGTTGCCCGTGAACGATTGGTTGGTCGAGAGGTCACCCGAGGGGCCGAGATCGTTGGGGATCACCGGACCGCACGGGTTGCGCACGGTCGAGTAGCCGACGTTGCGCGACTGACCAACAGCTTTCAGGGCGGCAGCGACGCCCTGGCCCGCTCCCGTCTCGAAGCCCGTGTAGGTGATCGTGACGTTCGCCATCACGTCGGTCATTCCGGCGGGAGGGGCGGCATTTCGGGCGCTCGCTGCCTGAATCGCGGCGCCCGCGTCGAACGAAACCGAGTTGATCGTGATCCGCCACGAGCCGGCGACGCCGGTACTACCGAGTGCGTAGGCCGTTGCACGCGACGCAGCTGGACGGGAGGCCTGGAGCGTCACCGTCTGCACGAGCTTGATCGGTGCAGGGCAGACGATCTGGAAAAGCTTTCCCCCATCTTTCGCCCAGCAGGTCGTCGTATCGGAAGCAGAGCCGGCAGCGCCCGCAGCGAAAACTGCGCCGAGCGCGGAGGCGAGAGCGATCACGAGACCATGACGAAGCACGACGACAGGGTAGACGGCCCTCGCGCGAATTGGTGTTCAAGCCGCCGAGGGTCGGCGGGCTGCAGCGGTTCGCTACGCTCACTCGACAGTGTCTGTGACGCGCCCCCAGATCGAAGAGGCCCTTACTCGGGTCATTGACCCTGAGCTGCGCAAGCCTGTCACGGAGCTCGACATGGTCCGTGATGTGCGGATCGACGGCGGTGATGTCGCCGTCAAGATCGCTCTCACCGTTGCTGGCTGCCCGCTCCGGTCGAGCTTCCAGGATCAGGTCGCGCGCGAGGTTGGCGGGCTCGACGGTGTTGCGTCGGTGTCACTCGAGTTCGACGTGATGACGCCCGATGAGCGCGCTGCGCTCACGAGCAAGCTGCGCGGTGGCCGTCCGGCAGACGATAAGTCGATTCAGCTCGACGCGGCGACTCGCGTGATCGCCGTGGCATCGGGCAAGGGTGGCGTCGGCAAGTCGACCGTGACGGTGAATCTCGCAGCGGCCCTCGCGTCGCTCGGCCGCAAGGTTGGCGTGCTCGACGCCGATGTCTACGGCCACTCGATTCCGCACATGCTCGGCATTCGCCAGAAGCCGGTGCTCGTCGACAAGCTGATGATTCCACCCGTCAAGCACGACCTGAAGCTGATGTCGATCGGGTTTTTCCTCGACGACAACGAGCCGGTGATGTGGCGTGGGCCAATGCTGCATCGCGCGCTCGAGCAGTTCCTCCAGGACGTCCACTGGGGTGAGCTCGACGCGCTCGTCGTCGATATGCCGCCGGGAACGGGCGATGTCTCAATCTCGCTCGCGCAGCTCCTCCCGCGTGCTGAGGCCGTTGTCGTGACGACACCCCAGCCGCTCGCACAGGAAGTCGCGATCCGCGCGGCGTCGATGGCTCGCAAGACCGGAATGTCGGTACTCGGTGTGGTTGAGAACATGACCTCCGAGATCTTCGGAACCGGCGGTGGCGATCGACTCGCCGCCGAGTTGGGCGTGTCGCTTCTCGGGCGCGTACCGCTTGCAGCTGCGCTGCGGGAGAGCGGGGATGACGGCACACCGCTTGTGCTCTCCGACCCCGACTCAGAAGCAGCACAGGCGATCCTCGACCTTGCTCGCGCGATCGACGCAAAGCGCCCCGCTGGCGGCTTCACGAAGTCGCTGCCGCTCGTTTCCTAGAGCGCCAAAACTCCTGACTCAGGTTCGGCCTGTTCCCCGATCCAGTGTGCGGGGAATCCCTGAGGCCCGGGGCGCTGAGTCCACGCAGACTCGCGGTATGGCAAGTGATGGGACACCTCGCCACATTCATTCCGCGCCCACCAGGAGGGACAATCATGAAGAGGATTCTTGAACTCGGCGGCCTGATCGCAGGCGTCGTCTTGATCGTGTTCGGTGTTGCAGTTATCGCGCTTGGCGTGCAGGGCCGGGGGACTGTTACCGACAAGCTCAAGGCAGAGAAGATCGTCGGCACGCCTGACATGAGTCCGTCGGCGATCAAGGATGAGGCCTCGAAGGCTGGCCTCACCAACGTGACGTTCCCAAGTTGCACCGTTGCCAACCTCGCCGTCACAAATGGGGCGCGCGCGAAGTGCTTCGCCGATTACATGCGCATCCACGCGCTTGAGGCGACGGGTGGCCAGACCTACGCCGAGATGCCGCGCTATGCAACGGCCGATGGCAAGGGCACGAACGACTCGACGGCCGCGCTGAAGAGCGCGAGCGGTCAGCCGGTCGACAACCCTGTTCGGAACGTCTGGGTGACTGAGACAGCGCTCGCAACTGCACTCGATGTCAGCTTCATGGCATCGCAGTTGGCGCTCTTCTCGATCGTCGTCGGTGTCGCCCTGCTCCTTGTGGGCATCGGGTTCATCGTCCTCGACAACGCGGCGCTGCGGCGGAAGCTCTAAGCGCTACAGAGAACGCGCGGGCGAGTCCGGATTCCCTGTCGATCAGGCGGGGAAGCCGGGCTCGCTGCGTAGTGAGTCGAAGTCGGGGTCGCCCTTTGCGTACGCCGCGTACTTCGCGTCGACCTCAATCGAGGCGCGGAGATGGATGAGAGCGGAGGCATGGTCGCCAGCAACCGCTTCAGCGCAGGCGAGGTTGTAGAGGATCGCCGGATTGCCGGGATGCTGCGTGAGCCCTTCGAGGAGGATCACCTTTGCCTCCTTCGCTCGCCCGGCCTTGAGCAGCGGTGTAGACGCAAAGGTGTACTCCCAGGGTGAGACTTCATAGGCCTTGCCGGGGGCGCCTCCGACCGCGAGCACGGCAGTATCGGGATCCTCGGCGATCGCGACGCGCTTGAGCGCTGGATCCCGGATGAAGATCAGGGTTCCCGCGGGCGCCTCGACGATCTCCCCATCGATGGTGAACGTTGCGTGGCCGCGCAGGACGACGTAGAGCTCTTCGTGTCCGCCCGCACCCCCTGGCCCAAGCTCGTCGTGCTCCTCGATCACGTGTCCGCCTGCGTGATCGACGGTGTACGCGTTGACGCCGAATGCCCGCACATCAAACCGCCGTCGGATCGGTCGCCACTCAAGTCCTTCGGCGATCGGGATCCGGTCGAGGTCTTCTAGGTTGGCGACGTCGTAGCCGCTCACCGTGCACGCAGCTCCGCGAGCACAACAGGATCGATCTGCGTGATCCCGTCAATGCGCTCCTCGAGGTTCTCGGTTCCGGCCCACCGCGCAAATGCATCAGCGAGCTCGCCCGTGTAGCCGAGAGCAGCAAGTCGTTCTGTCAGCTCTGCGGCAAGGTGACCGTCGACCGGAAGCCACTCCTCGCGCGGTGTCGTTCCAAAGAGCAGTCGATGCTGGCGGTAGAGACGGTCAAGCTCCGCGATGGGAGCTTCGTGGTCGTCGACGCGAAGGTTGACGAGAACGTCCGACAGCCCCGCGTAGCCGCCGCCATGCTCGACGACGAGCAGAGCGGCCGACTGCTGGCCACGCCGATCGCCGCCGGCTGCCTGGGCAGCTGCAAGTGCGGCGATCAGACGTTCTGCGAGCGGCAGCTCGGTGGTCGCCTCAAACGTCTCGGCCATAGCATCGACCGTCTCGCCCGAGACGAGAATGTTTCCCTGCGCGGCGTAGCCGTCACCTGTACGTCCGCCGGCCCACTCGAGGCACGCAGAGCCCGTGAACGTTGCGGCGCCACCCTGGGCATCGACAATGCCAAGCTGGCGGTGATCGCGGCCAGCATCGGCGCTCGTCAGCGCCGCCACGACCTCCGCGGCCGTGTGGCCGGCCGCCAGTAGCGCGAGCCCATCGGGGCCGTAGGCGGGATTCGCATAGGACTGCGTCGCGACAGCGCCTACACCGGCCTGCGCCCACGGCACCACCGACCCGACGGCGAGGAACTTCGACTGCGTCGCCACACCCCATTGGGCTGTGGTGCGGTCGTAGGCGACGAGGGAGTAGGTCATCCGATGCCGACGCCGCTCCCCGGCTCGATCATCGCCACCTCGGCCTCGGTCAGCGCCTGCAACTGCTCGGGGGTGCCAGTGAGCAGCGGGAACGTTCCCCAGTGGCACGGAACACAGAGCGGGTTGTTGAGCATGTCGAGAGCGATTGCCGCCTCTGCCGGGCTCATCGTGAAGTAGTCACCGATCGGAAGACACGCGACCGCCGGCTCGTAGATGTGGCGGATCAACTGCATGTCGCCGAAGAGGCACGTGTCGCCCGCGAAGTAGACCGACATGCCTTCCTCAAGCGTCACGACAATGCCGCACGCCTCGCCGAGGTACTCACCCGTGTCGGAGCTTGACGAGTGGAACGCGTTCGTGAGCGAGAAGCGGATTCCGTCGATCGTCGTCGAGCCGCCCTTGTTCAGCCCCGGCATCGGGCCGACGTTCGCACCCTGCTTGCCGAGCCACGCCTTCAGTTCAACCTGGCAGATGATCGGTGCGTCGGGAAATCGCTTCGAGAGCTCGACGGCGTCGCCGACGTGATCGCCATGGCCGTGTGTGATCGCGATGTAGTCCACGCGCTCCGGCGTCTTCTCATGCTCCGGCGTCTTCGGGTTGTGCGAGAGAAACGGGTCGATGTAGATGTGCTTGCCGGTGTGGGTCTCAAGCCGAAAGGCGGAATGTCCGAGCCAGATCAGTGACGCCACGTCGTCCTCCTCGATGTCAAGAAACTCGTCAGGAGCATAGAAGGACCGTCCGCCCTAGCAGCGAATCTGTAACACGACCGTGACGCGTCGACTCCTTCCCGCGCTCTTGGCCCTCGCCGCTGTAACAGCGGACGGACACGGCTCCCACGGGATCGCCCGCGATCTTCTCCTTGGTGCCGTCCCGTTTGCCTCGGTGTCCGCGATCGTCGCGTTCGGCGCTGCCCTCGATCGACGGGACGATGTGATCGTCGCGTTCCGCGCCCTCTGCTGGGTCGCGATCGTCGCGCTGCTTGTGATCTCGTGCGCGATGCGGAGTAGCGCTCTCTCTGGTGTGCCGCCGCTCGCCGTGAGCTCGCTCTTTGCCGCACTCGGCGTGTTCGTAGTGATGGCAGTCGTCACGATGGCGCCGCATGCGCGCCGTCTGAGCGACTTCCGCCCTGCGAAGCCGTAGCGTCTGAGCTAGGCAGCCGGAGCTGCGAACACCGTGAATGGAATCCGCGCGGCGGGTTCGTCGTCGATCTCGAGTTCCCAGCGATAACCACCTGCAGCGAGACGCAGGCCGTTGAACGTGATCGCAATAGGCACGTCGATGTCGGTGCCCTGCTTCACACCGTCGGGGCGAGCGACGTCCATCTGTCCGACAGCTTGAATGCCGTCGCCCTCGGCGTTCTCAACCAGCTGCCCATCGAGATTCATGAGCGCGAGCCGAAACGAGTGGACGCCAGGGGTCTTATCCCACGGCACACCCAGCTTGATCGCAAGCGCAAGGTTGAGCGGTGTGTCGGCTGCGGCGACCTGCGACCACCCGCCGCCGAGGATGTAGAGCTTGCCGCCGGCTTCGGTCGCGGCATCGCAGAGCAGCATCGTCACGTTCATCATCGCTCGTCCTTTGGAGGTGGGCTACGGACGGTAGCGCGCTACGCAGGTCTTGCGGGGGCGCTTCTAGAAGGGGAGCGCACGGGCCGCAGCATGGGCGGCATCGATGAGCGGCTGCACTGCGAAGAACGAGCCGACGGTGACCGCAAGGCACGCAAGGACACCCGCTGAGAGCACGAGCTCACGTGGGGGTGAGCCGCCAGCCGGC
>OMIZ01000080.1 GCA_900299235.1 Actinomycetota bacterium | reverse complement strand
GCTGGATTGCCCGCTGCCAGGCGATGATGCTGCGGCTCTCTGTTCCGACTGTTGCCTGTGTCATCGGCGAGGGTGGCTCGGGTGGCGCGGTCGCGATCGCCGTCTCCGACAGGGTCTTCATGCAGGAGAACGCGATCTACTCGGTGATCTCACCTGAGGGCTGCGCGATGATCCTCTGGCGCGACGTTGCCGACGCGAAAAAAGCCGCCGCGGCGCTCAAGCCTGACGCATTCCACTGCTACGAGCTCGGTGTGATCGACGGGATTGTTCCGGAGCCAGCCGGTGGTGCCCAGAACGACCCTGATCGCGCTGCAGCCTTGTTGCGCGACTCGATCAAGGCCGCGTTCGCGGAGCTCGACGGGATGTCGCCGGCAGAGCTGAAGCGCAGTCGCCGGGCGAAATTCCGCGCCATGGGCGCCTTCGCGTCGCTCGCGTAGCCCGCATTTCCCGGTTAACACCGCGCGCGGCAGATTTCCATCGTGCCGTGGACTTCTCCACACCATCCACAGGGTTTTCAACCTGTGGAAAAACGCTGCAAAACCGCTAAAACAGGGCGTTCGTGGCCCCATTCACCGGGTTTCCCCAGAAATCGGAAAGGGGATGTGGAAAATCGGTACCTCGCCTTAGGTCAGCGAGCGGACGCCGTTCACGACGAGCTGAACGGCGATCGCAGAAAGCAAGAGCCCAAACACGCGCGTGAGAAACGACAAGATCGATGGCCTCAGCGCACGAGTGAGGCGCTCCGAGACGAGCAGGGTGATGCCAACGCACGCGACCGACGCAACGATGGCAAGCAGCACCGCCACGTGCCCGCTGGCTCCTGGATGGGCTCGCCAGAGCACGATTGCCGTCGCGATAGCGCCGGGGCCGGCCACGAGTGGCGTGGCGAGCGGCACGAGGGCTACATCCTCCGAATCGCCGGTTGGGAAGTCGGTGCCGCGGAGCATTTCGAGTGAGACGAGCATCAGCAGGAGCCCACCGGCGATCGACAGACTGCCGAGTGAGACGTGGAGGTAGCGCAGGAGCAGCTCACCGAAGATGGCGAAGCCAACGATGAGCGCTCCGGCCGCGACGACCGCGCGGATCGCGGCGGCCTGACGCTCTGCAGGAGAGAGCTTGCGGGTGATCGCCAGGAAGACCGGCGCGTTACCGAGAGGGTCGGTGATCACAAAGAGCGTGACGAAGGTCTCCCCAAAGGCGCGAATGTTCACGGGTCGATACTAGACCTCGGCAGAGGCAAATTCCGACCGCCTCGCCGAAACGGGTGCGGGCGCAGCCGCCGACCCTGTTCTATCCTCGCGTCGATGGCGGCGATCGAGATCAGTGATCTGACGGTGCATCGTGGCGGTACGCCTGTGCTCACGGGACTGACGCTTGCAGTCGAGACGGGAACGGTGACGGGTCTGCTTGGGCCGAGCGGCTCGGGCAAGTCGACGCTGCTTCGGGCAATCGTGGGAGTTCAGATCGTTGCCACGGGCTCAGTGACAGTTCTCGGTGAGCCCGCGGGTTCGCCCGAGCTGCGCCGGCGTGTCGGGTACGTCACCCAGGCACCGTCGGTCTATCTCGATCTCACGGTCGCTGAAAACCTCACCTACTTCGCGCGCGTGCTCGGTGCGCCGCGCGCGTCCGTCGCACGTGCGGTAGAGCTCGTCGACCTCGGGAGCTTCGAGAACCATCTTGCCGGGCGACTCTCGGGCGGCCAGCTCTCCCGTGTCTCGCTCGCAACGGCGCTCCTCGGATCACCCGAGCTGCTCGTCCTCGACGAGCCGACCGTTGGGCTCGACCCTGTCCTCCGACGCGATCTCTGGGGCACGTTCGCGAGCCTCGCCAAGGAAGGCGTGACGCTCCTTGTCTCGTCGCACGTCATGGACGAGGCCGACCACTGTGATCGCCTGCTGCTCCTGCGCGATGGTGGACTCGTCGCCGACGACACGCCCGCGGGTCTCCGGGCCCGGACGGGCGAGTCTGATCTCGACGACGCGTTTCTCGCACTCGTCGAGGTGACGGGATGAACGTTGGTGTCACGCTCGCGACTGCAGAGCGCGTGCTGCGTCAGCTGCGCCGAGACCCACGCACGCTCGCACTCGTCTTGCTTGTGCCCCCGCTGCTTCTGACGTTGTTTCGTTACGTCTTCGATGGCAGTCAGATGACGTTCAATCGCATCGGCGGCCCGCTCGTGGGGATCTTCCCTTTCACGATGATGTTCGTCGTTACCTCGATCGCGATGCTCCGCGAACGAACGTCGGGGACGCTTGAGCGGCTGATGACGCTTCCGCTCGCCAAGCTCGATCTGCTGCTCGGCTACGCACTCGCATTCGCCGTCGTCGCGGTTGCCCAGGCGTGCATCGCCTGCGGCGTCGCCTTCTCCTTTCTCAACCTCAACGTCAACGGTTCGGTGGCCGTCGTGATCGGCCTGGCCGTCATGAACGCCGTGCTCGGCATGGCGACCGGGCTCTTCACGAGCGCCTTCGCCCGATCCGAGTTCCAGGCGGTGCAGTTCCTGCCCGCGGTCGTGTTTCCGCAGATGCTCCTCTGCGGCCTGATCGCCCCACGCGACCACATGACCCACGTGCTGCAACTCATCGCGTACGTGCTGCCGCTCACGTGGGCCTACGACGCTCTCGCGCATGCCGTCGCAGGCACCGGTGATGCGAAGATCGTGTGGGACGCGCTGATCCTGCTCGGTGTGATCGTTGCCGCGCTTGCGCTCGGCGCGACAACGCTGCGGCGGCGTACTAGCTAGCCGAGACGAGCCGACGGAGCAGCGTTCGCGCCCCGTCCTTGTCGAGGAAGTCGTTCAGGTTCCCGCACTTCGGACTCTGCACGCATGACGGACACCCGTCGTGGCAGGGGCAGCCTTCGAGCATCCGCGCCGTGTCGGCGACCCAGCCTTCCCACTGCTCAAAGCCGCGCTCGGTGATACCCACTCCACCCGGGTGGCCGTCGTAGATGAACACCGTCGGCTGCCCCGTCTCGGGATGGAGGTTCGTTGAGAGGCCGCCGATATCCCAGCGATCACACATCGCCCACAGCGGCAGCATCGAGATCAAGGCGTGCTCAGCCGCGTGCAGCGTGCCGAGCAGCTTGGGCATTCCATCGAGCTCTTCGAGCTGCTCGGGCTCGGGCACAAACCACACCGCCTCAGTGCGGAAGCTTGCGGGCGGCTCGGCGAGGGGGACAAGCTCGATCCGCGACTGCGTCTGGATCCCTTTGCGCTCGTAGCCCACGACCTGCTCGGTCACCTCGATCTCACCAAAGCAGAGTTCAAGTCCGGATCGACGCCCCTTCATCACAGGCGTAATGATCGACGTCACCGTCTCTTTCTTCGCCTGCGTGTACCAGTCGCCGTTGAACGGCTCGACGACCGCGGTGCGGGTAACGTGGTCGAGGACGCGGACGAGGTACGACTCGCCGAGGTGGAGGTACACAGCCCCCTCATGCACCGTCGAAGAGGCCCGCGACCGCTCGATCGTTCCGAAGACGCTCCCGGTTGTCCCGTCGACGATCGAGTAGACCTCTGGCTCCGCCGACCGCAGACCCGTGCGAGCGGCGGGGGGGGCTTTGCCTGCCCAGACGTAGCCACGCGGGGGGCTGCGCAGCT
>OMIZ01000079.1 GCA_900299235.1 Actinomycetota bacterium | reverse complement strand
GGTGCCGTCATCGACGATTCTCGGAGCGACGAGGTTCGCGTCACAGTCATCGCAACGGGCTTCGGCGGGCAGCGTCGCAAGCGCGCTCGCCCGACGTTCGAGGCTGCTCCGGTGCCGGGTGGGCTGGGATTGACGCGGCCGGCCGATGGTGCATCGGATCTCGACGTGCCGTCGTTCTTGCGCGACTAGCCGAGGCGCCGAGCGGCTTCTGCCGCGATCGTATACACGCATCCAAAACCCGCATCAGTTCACGGGTCGTGACGACGTGAGCTATCAGTAGGATCGCGTCGGTGGAAGGTCTCCGCCGCACGCCGCTGTTTGACGCACACGTCGCTGCTGGTGCGCGACTGGTGCCGTTTGCTGGCTGGGAGATGCCGGTTCAGTACGAGGGCGTGATCCCGGAGCACAAGGCAGTGCGCGCTGACGCAGGCGTTTTTGACGTGTCGCACATGGGTGAGATCGAGGTTGAAGGCCCGATGGCGCGTGACCTGCTTCAGCAGTTGCTCTCGAACGACATCACGAAGCTCGCGATTGGCGATGCGCAATACACGCTGCTCACCAACGAGGATGGCGGGATCATCGACGACCTGATCGCGTATCGCACGGGCGAGTTTCGCTATCTGCTCGTGGTGAACGCTTCGAATCGCGACGCCGACTACGCCTGGATCAAGGAGCGCGAGATCACAGGTTCTGATGTGCGCGACGTTTCCGACGAGTACGCGTTGCTCGCCGTCCAGGGGCCGAACGCGCTCGCCAAGATCGGTCTCGCTCCCGGGAGGCCCTTCACCTGGGAGGTGGGTGAGGTGGCCGGCATCGAGGTGATGGTCAACCGCACGGGCTACACGGGTGAGGAAGGGGTCGAGCTCGCCTGCCCGCCTGAGGATGCGGCGGCTCTGTGGGCTGCGATCGTCGAGGCTGGCGTCACGCCATGTGGGCTTGGTGCGCGCGACACGCTGCGACTTGAAGTCTGTTATCCGCTCCATGGCAACGACATTGGCCCTCAGTGGGACGCGCTCTCGAGCGGCCTTGGTTGGGTGTGCGCGCTCGATACCGATTTCACGGGCGTCGAACGGTTGCGCGCGATCAAGGCAGCCGGTCCGGCCCGCAAGTTGATTGCCTTCCAGATGACCGAGACGGCGATTCCGCGCGGCGGCATGGCGATCGAAGGTGGTGGCGAGGTGACCTCAGGGTCGCTCTCTCCGATGCTCGACGTCGGGATTGGGCTCGGCTACGTGCCTGCCGCGAGCGCAGCCGTTGGCACGGCGCTCACGATTGACATCCGTGGCCGCGCGAAGCAGGCACAAGTCGTGACGAAACCGATCTATTCGAAGGAGGGCTGACGTGGCAGCTGCTGAGTCGTATCCAGATGACCTGCTGTACAACGAAGAGCACGACTGGGCTCGCATTGAGGGCGACGAGGCGGTGCTCGGCATCACCTGGCATGCCGCGGACGCGCTTGGCGAACTCGTGCATTACGAGCCGCCCGCCGCTGGCGCCACGATCTCGAAGGACGAGTCATACGGCGAGATCGAGTCGGTGAAGGCAGTCTCCGACCTTATCTCGCCGCTCTCGGGCGAGGTGATCGCGGTGAACGACACGGTCGTGTCGACGCCCGAGACGGTGAACCTCGACCCGTATGGCAACGGCTGGCTTGTGCGCATCCGCCTCTCCAATCCCAGTGAAGTCGACACGCTGCTCGACGTGGCGGCCTACCAGAAGGTGCTTGACGAGCAGTGAGCTTTCTCTCGCTGACAGATGCTGATCGCGAGGCGATGCTCGCAGCGATCGGGGTGGGCTCGATCGACGAGCTCTTCCGTGACATTCCCGCCGATGTTCGCTTCGCCGGGCCACTGAACGTCTTCCCGGCGCTCTCCGAGGCGGAGTTGACCCGCCACATGGAAGAGCTCGCGGCGAAGAACACCGTCGACGAGGTGACGTTCCTTGGAGCCGGTGTGTATGACCACTACGTTTCGGCGGTTGTCGATTCAGTGCTGCAGCGTGGGGAGTTCCTGACCGCCTACACGCCGTACCAGCCCGAGATGAGCCAGGGCGTCTTGCAGGCGATCTTTGAGTATCAGACCGCGATCTGTGAACTCACGGGCATGGATGTGTCCAATGCGTCGGGATACGACGGACAGACGGTTGCTGCAGACGCGTGTTTTGTCGCCCGCGCAGCTACCGGTAAGTCGAAGATCGTCGTGACCGAGGCGACAAACCCGCAGGTGCGCGAGACGCTTGTGACGTACGCCCGAGGGTTTGGCATGGAGGTTGTCATCGACCCTCACGAGGGCGGTGTGACCGATCCGGCTCGCGTGCGCGAGGCAGCCGCCGATGCGGCGATCGTCATCTTCCAGCAGCCGAACTTCTTCGGCTGTCTTGAGGCTGCGCCCGAGTTGGCTGCCGCAGCGAAGGAGGCCGGCGCACTCGCGTGTGCCCACGTCGACCTCGTGTCGTTGGGTGTCCTCGAGGCGCCTGGCAACTATGGTTGCGACCTCGCGATCGGCGAAGGGCAGTCGGCCGGAAACTACGTGAGCTACGGTGGCCCGCATTACGGTTTTCTCGCCGCGAGCAATGAGCACATTCGTCGTCTGCCGGGCCGAATCGTTGGTGAGACAGTCGACCAGACGGGCAAGCGCGGGTTCGTGCTGACGCTGCAGACGCGTGAGCAGCACATTCGGCGCGAGAAGGCGACATCGAACATCACGACCAACCAGACGTTGCTCGCACTTGCCGGACTTGTGCACCTCTCGCTGCTCGGGCCGCAGGGGTTGCGCGAGACGGGCGAGGCGTGCATGGCGCTTGCCGCATATGCGAAGCAGCAGTTGGCGGCGCGCGGCATCGAGCCGCTCTTTCCCGAGCAGGCGACGTTCAAGGAGTTTGCGGTGAAGCTCGGTCGCGATGCGCGCGAGGCGGTACGCGCCGCGCGCGCCGCGGGTGTCAATCCCGGACTTGCGCTCGGTCGCGTCTATCCGGGATACGACGATGCGCTGCTGATCGCCGTGACCGAGAAGCGGACAGTCGCTGACATCGACCGCCTCGTGGAGGTGCTTGCAGCATGAGTGCAACGAGCGAACGCCAGCTCACCACGGCCGAGAGCGACGCGATGCCGCTGATCTTCGAACGGTCGCAGCCAGGCCGTCGGGGTCTCGCGATCCCCAATCCTGGGTTGCCTGTGCCGGAGATCCCCGCTGCGCTTGCGCGGAAGACGCCGCCGCGTCTGCCTGAGCTCGCCGAGCCTGAGGTGGTGCGTCACTTCACCAAGCTTTCGACGCGTAACTTCGGCATCGATTCGGGCTTCTATCCGCTTGGCAGCTGCACGATGAAGTACAACCCGCGCGTCAACGAGCGGCTCGTTGGCCTGCCCGGCTTCCGCGACATCCATCCGCTTGCCGAGGACGACTCTGTTCAGGGGGCGCTGGAGCTCGAGTGGAACCTGCAGCAGATCCTGCTTGAGGTGACGGGTCTGCACGCGGTCAGCCTTCAGCCGGCCGCCGGCAGCCAGGGTGAGCTCACTGGACTCCTCGTGATGAACGCGTACTTCGAGGCGAAGGGTGAAGGTGCGCAGCGTCGCAAGATCGTCATCCCCGACACCGCGCACGGTACGAACCCGGCGAGCGTCACGATGACGGGTTTCGAGCTCACGCCGGTGAAGACCGATGGGCGGGGCAACATCGACATCGAGGATCTGCGTGGCAAGGTCGACGAGAACACTGCCGGCCTGATGCTGACGAACCCCTCGACGCTCGGCCTGTTTGACGAAAACATCTCGGAGATCCGGGAGATCTTCCGTGCTGCGGGCGCGCTCATGTACTACGACGGCGCGAACCTGAACGCTGTTGTTGGCATCTCGCGCCCAGGCGACATGGGCTTCGATGTCGTGCACATCAACCTGCACAAGACCTTCTCGCAGCCGCATGGCGGGGGCGGGCCGGGCGGCGGTCCGATCGCTGTGCGTGACATCCTCGAGCCGTTCCTGCCAGCCCCGACCGTGGTCCGTGAGGGCGACACGTTCCGCCTCGACCATGATCGACCGCAGTCGATCGGGCGCGTACGTGGCTTCTCGGGGCCGTTTGGCGTGTTTGTTCGCTCGTACGCCTTCATGCGGGCGTGGGGGCCAGCACTTCGCGAAATGAGCGAGGTCGCAGTGCTGAACGCGAACTACATGCGGGTGCGGCTACAGGGGGCCTACGACCTTCCCTACGACCGCCTTTGCATGCATGAGTTTGTCTTGTCGGCCCGCAACCTCAAGAAGGAACACGGGGTCACTGCCACCGACGTGGCGAAGCGGCTGATGGACTTCGGCTATCACCCGCCTACCGTCTACTTCCCGCTTGTCGTGCCTGAAGCGCTGATGATCGAGCCGACCGAGAGCGAGGCGAAAGAGACGCTCGACGCGTTCTGCGACGTGATGTTGCAGATCGCGCAGGAGGCGGCCGAGGACCCCGAGGTGTTGAAGTCGGCGCCGCATTTCCGTCCGGTGACCCGCCTCGATGAGGTGCGCGCTGCGAAGGAGCCGATCGTGCGATTCGGGTTCGGCGAATAGCCGAGTCGCGCGTTCTTGTCTTCTCGGGCGGCCCGATCGTCCGGGCGTCTCTGGGGTTTGACCCTGCGAATGTGGTTGCGGTCGTTGCTGCTGACAGCGGCTATGAGCGTGCGACAGCAGCCGGGTTCGAAGTCGACCTTGTTGTCGGCGATCTCGACTCGCTGTCAGAAGCCGCTCGCGCCGAGTTGGATGATCGCGGAACCGCATTCGAGGCGTACCCCGCAGACAAGGATGCGACCGACCTCGAACTCGCGCTGGATGCGGCGTTGCGGTACGCACCCAGCGCGATCACCGTTGTTGGCGGTCGAACAGGTCGCTTCGATCATGCGATTGGCCAAGTGTTGCTGCTTGGGCACCCGAAGTACTCCGGGGTGGAACTCGACGCGTTGCTTGACGATGGCGTGGTGCACGTCGTGCACGGCACCCGCGAGCTGCGTGGCTCCGTCGGTGAGACGATCTCACTGGTGCCGCTCCACGGCGATGCCCGCGGCGTGACGACCGCTGGCCTGCTCTATTCGCTTTCGGACGACAGACTGGCGGCTGGATCAACGCGCGGCGTCTCGAACGAGTTCGTGAGTGACCGCGCGACGATCACCGTGCGTGACGGTGTGGTCATCGCGGTGCGCGCGGCGGGGTCAACGACAGCCTGACGGCAGCGCTTCGGTTCGTACGACATCCGCGAGCGGGAGTGTCGTGCTCAAGAGGCCGCGCGAGACGAGCCATCGTTCGAACGCCGCCCAGTCGCTTGTGCTGAGGCATCCCGGGCCTCGTGGCCCGGCGAGCAGCGGCAATGTCGCCGTAGTTGATGCGGTCAGGAATGCCGTGCCGAGCGATGTCTCGCGTCGCATGACCGAGAGCGCGAGCGCTGGATGCGAACGTGCAAGCGACGTTCCCGCGATGATCCCGGCGACGAGCGAACGCACGTTGGCGCGGTAGCTCGAGTCACTGTCGAGTCGGTTGCGGTTTGCGACGAGCACGAGCTCGTCGTAGCTGGGCATGCCGACGGTGTTCACGGGCATCACGCGCGGCGTGAAGCCTGCGAGCGTTGCCTGCACCGCCTCGACGTTGCGGTAGACGCCCAGCACCACGTCGACGCGGTGAGCGAGGAGCGCCGGCAGCAGGTTGTAGCCAACCGAAACGACCTTCACGTCGTGCCGGGTCAATCCCACTGACGCGAGCGCCGTCTCGAGCGTTGCGTAATCAGACGGCACGCCTGTGATGCCAACCGTCTTGCCCTTGATGTCACCGATGGTCTTGATTGCGGGCGTGATTGCCATGAACGAGTTGAGCGGACGCGGAACGACCGCTGCAACAGCCGCGACGGGCAGCTTCTTGGCGTTCGCGTAGAAGACCTCTTGTTCGTAGGAGATTGCGACATCGACGCGCCCGAGCGCGACAAGTTTGAGTGGCGTCGTTGCATCTGACGGTGCGTGAATCGCGACGTTGAGCCCCACTTTCGCGAAGAGTCCCTGGTCTTTTGCGACGTAGAGCCCGACATGGTCGGGATTTGGTGTCCAGTCGAGCATCACCGAGAACGGCTGCGCGCTCCGTGTGTCTCTGCCCGCCTGAGTCGCGGCTGTCGCAAGGAGGGCAATTGAACCGATGAGGGCGAGCGCGATCGCTGGCCTACGCATTGCCGCGCTCCAGAGACCACGGGGCGATCACGCGCTGGGCGACGGATACTGCTCCACCGAGCGCGAGCGCCATGAGAGCGAGGATGAGCACCGCCGCGACGACGGTGTCCGTTTCAAGGGATGGTCCTGCTTGCAGCATCACGAATCCGAGCCCTCCTTGGGAACCTGTCCATTCGGCAAAAACAGCGGCTACCGCTGCGTAGGTGGCGGCGACGCGCGCCCCCGAGAACAGCGACGGCAGCGCCGTCGGCACTTCGAGCCGCCGGAACGCGATCCACCGCGTGCCATGCAGCGTTTTCAACATCCGCGCCAAATCGGCGTCGGTAGAACGGAGCCCGTCGTAGGTGTTGACGACGATCGGGAAGAAACACACCACGGCAATCACGACGAGCTTCGGCGTGAGCCCAAAGCCGAACGCGACGACGAGGATCGGGGCGAGCAGTACGGTCGGTACGGTCTGCGAAAACACAAGCAGCGGATAGAGCGACTGCCGCAGAAACCTTGACCAGTGCATTGCGATCGCGAATGCGAGACCGGCTGCGACCGCGCACAGGTAGCCGAGGACGATCTCGCGTCCGGTGACGACGCTCGCCGAGCGCAGCGCATGCTGGTGGATCACTGCGCTTCCCACTGCTTCGGGTGAGGGGAAGAGGTAGCCCGGCACGTGGTTGAGGCTGATGATCGCTTGCCACACCACAACCAGCACGCCTGCGACGAGGGCAGGCATTGCGAAACGACGACCTGTGGCGAACGTGCTCATGCGAGCAGCGCCAGGATCTCGGTTCGGCAGGCAAGGAACGCAGGGTCGACGACGAGTTCCGCGCGGCGTGCCGCGTGTGCGCCGAAACCGTTGATCTCAACGATGTCGCCATTCGTGGCGAGCGCGATGACGCGGTCGCAGAGCAGGAGCGCCTCTTCAATGTCATGGGTGACGAGCAGGACGGTCGCGGACTCGTTCGCCAGGTAGGCATGAAGCCAATCCTGGAGCTCGTATCGCGTGATCGTGTCGAGTGCTCCGAAGGGTTCATCGAGCAGCAGAACCGGCTTTTGGGCGAGGACGGTGCGCGCGAAGGCAACGCGCTGGCGCATGCCACCTGAGAGTTCCCGTGGGTAGAGGGCCTCTGTCCCTTCCAGCCCGAGTCGCGTGAAGAGTGCACGCGCTTCGGCGTCGGCGTGTGCGCGTGGGACGCCGCGATTTTCGAGCGCCATCGTCGCGTTCCCTAGGGCTGTGCGCCACGGGAAGAGGCAGTCGGCCTGAGGCATCAGCACGCACTGAGCAAGCCGGTCAGCGCCTGCCGTCGCGTCACCGATAGCGACGCGTCCGCTCGTCGGCTCGTCGAGG
>OMIZ01000078.1 GCA_900299235.1 Actinomycetota bacterium | reverse complement strand
GTGGTGGTGGCGGTGGCGGCGGTGGTGGTGGCGGCGCCCCGAACTTCGCCGTCACGATCGCGCCGACCTCGGCCGTCGGCGGCGTCGGAACCGGAATCACATTGCGCGTCACCATCGCGAATAACTCCGTCAACGGCGCAAACACGACAGCGCTCAACCTCACGCTGAACGGCTTGAGCTTTGTGGCGGGTCAGACCGATCGTGGGCCCGGCTGCACGGCCACGGCGGTAGGCGCAACGTGCGACCTCGACTTCTTCCCGGGCGGATTGACATCGCAGGTCTTTGTCGGCGTGACGATCACCTCGGCCACACCGTCCGCGACGGCGACGATGGTGCCGAACCCCGCTGACTCTGACGCGACCGACAACACGGCGACCTGGACGCTGCAGCAGGCGCAAGCAACACCGCCCCTCCAGGGCGGCTCAACGACGATTCCCGTGACGCCCCAGCGTGTCGTGGCGACGACGACCGTCACACCTCCTTTCGTCGACGTATCTACGACGAAGCTCGTCACTGGCTCGACCGGGCTCGAGACGCTCAATGTCTCGGTAAAGACGACTAAGGGTTCGGCGCTCAGCTTCTCGCTCGTCAACGCCAAGGGCAAGGTGATCGCGACGTGGTCGGTGACTGCGCTAGGGAGCGGGTCGACCGTCGCGCTCAAGATCCCAGCCGCTGCGCAGGGCGCCGGCAAGGTCACGTTGCGGGTCGCCGCGACGGCAAATGGCAAGACGACAAAAACCGCGTCGTCCGTGCGCGTCTAGTCGACCTGCGAGAAGCGAACGAGCGCGGCGAGGAGCGGCTGGAGCTGCAGGCCGCGCTCGGTAAGGCTGTACTCGACACGAGGCGGTCGGGCGTCGACGACTCGGCGTTCGAGGATGCCGGCGTTCTCAAGTTCGACGAGTCGCGCTGCGAGTGTTGCGGGAGGCACGCTCCCGAGCGCCTGCTGGAACTCGTTGAAGCGCGTCGCGCCCTCATGGGAAGCCCACAGGAGCGACACAGCAAAGCGGCGTTCGAGGAGGCCCGCCGCGCGGCGGACCTCCTCGGGTACCGGTGCGCACCTACGACAGCGCATGAGCTTTCGTGTTCACCGGTGCTGGCTCGAGCGCCAGAGCGAAGACCTCGTCGAGGCTCATCACCGGGTGGAAGGTCATTGCGGCCCGAACGTCCTCCGGTACATCGTCGAGGTCGCCACGGTTCCGCTCAGGAACGATCACGTCAGTCAGCCCGGCTGCATGGGCCGCGAGCACCTTCTGCTTGAGCCCGCCGATCGGAAGCACGCGCCCCTGCAGCGTCACTTCCCCGGTCATCCCGACCGTGTGGCGAACGGGTCGACCGGTGAGGAGCGAGGCGAGAGCGGTTGACATCGTGATACCCGCGCTCGGGCCGTCCTTGGGAATCGCACCTGCCGGGACATGGACGTGGAAGCTCGCGTTCTCAAACGCTGACTCGTCGATACCCAGGCCGGCGGCGTGGCCGCGGATGTACGAGAGGGCGATTCGTGCCGACTCCTTCATCACGTCGCCAAGCTGACCGGTGAGTACGAGGCCCTCGCTCCCCGCCATCTTCGTCGCTTCGATGAAGAGCACGTCACCACCGGTGCCAGTGACGGCGAGCCCAGTAGCGACACCTGGCACCGCCGTGCGCTCAGCCGACTCCTGGAAGAACTTCTGGCGGCCAAGTGCCTCACGAACCTGCGCCTCGTCGATCGTTACAGGTGCCTCGACGGAGCCTGTGGCGATCGCCGTCGCCGTCTTGCGCAGCACGGTTCCGAGTTCACGCTCAAGCTGCCGAACGCCCGCCTCGCGGGTGTACTGCGTTACGACAAGCTCGATCGTCTCGTCGCTGGTCACAACTTCGTCTTCCCGGAGCCCCGCGCGATCACGCTGGCGCGGCCAGAGGTAGCCCTTTGCAATCGCGACCTTCTCATCGACGGTGTAGCCGTCGAAGCGGATCACTTCCATGCGGTCAAGGAGCGGGCCAGGAATCGAGTCGGCGACATTCGCGGTAGCGATGAAGACGACCTCCGAGAGGTCGAGCTCGACGTCGAGGTAGTGATCGCGGAACGAGTGGTTCTGCGCCGGATCGAGCACCTCAAGCAGGGCGGCCGACGGATCGCCACGGTAGTCCGCGCCAACCTTGTCGACCTCGTCGAGAAGGATCACGGGATTCATGGTCTTCGCATCGCGCAGGGCACGCACGAGTCGGCCCGGCATCGAGCCGATGTAGGTGCGTCGGTGGCCCCGAATCTCCGCCTCGTCGTGGACGCCCCCGAGCGACATCCGCACGAACTCGCGGTTGAGTGCGCGAGCGATCGATTCGCCGATCGACGTCTTGCCGGTACCGGGAGGGCCGATCAGGGTCAGGATCGCGCCCGACTTCCGATCTTCGGCGATGCCGCGTTCCTCGCGGAGCTTGCGGACAGCGAGGTACTCGACGATCCGATCCTTGACGTCTTTCAGGCCCGCGTGGTCGGCATCGAGCACTTCACGGGCATACGTCGGGTCGAGGCGCTCTTCCGACCGCTTGCCCCATGGCACAGCAAGCAGCCAGTCGAGGTAGGTGCGAATCATCGATGACTCTGCGCTCGATTCGCCAGCCCGCTCCAGCCGGTCGGCTTCGCGGTTTGCCTGCTCGCGCACCTCGTCGGGCATTGCGCTCTCGGCAATCTTTGTGCGGTAGTCGCCGGCGACACTCGTGTCGTCTTCCCCGAGCTCCTTCCGGATCGACTCCATTTGCCGGCGCAGGATGTACTCACGCTGCTGCTTCTGGGCACCCGACTCAACGTCCTCACGGATCCGTCGCCGAACCTGAAGCTCCGCGAGGCGCTCGCGTTGAAGGCGGACCGAGAGTTCGAGACGGTCGACGACGTCGATCGCCTCAAGCACGGCGATCTTCTCTTCGTAGGAGACGTCGGGGGCATAGGCGATCGTGTCCGCCAGCGGCCCGATGTCTTTGATCGCACGCAGGAACTGCGAGATGCGCTCGTCGGCGCCGCGCAGCTCGAGGATCTCCTCGACGGTTGCGCGATACTCGCGCTCAAGCTCGATCGTCTTGATGCGTGGCGGCTCCTCGTCGGGGCGCTCGTCGACCTCAACCCGCAGCTGGCCTTGTGTATCGGTGTGGGCCGCACCCGCGATCCCGCGGTGCAGGCCGGTGAGAGTGACGGCGCGAGCGCCGCCGGGGAGGCGCACGGTCTCGCCGACTTCAGCGACGGTGCCGACCTTGGCGTACTCGCCCTCGTGGCGAGGCACGAGCAGCACGCGCTCCTCGTCGCCGACCTCAATGTTGAGCGTGACGCTCATGGATGGGAAGACGACGATGTCGTCAAGCGGAACAAGCAGCAGTGTGCTCACGCAGGGTTCACCTCTTCGTTGTCGCGGCTACGGTGCAAGTAGCAACTACAACTGTTGTAGCGCACAGGGTATTCCCGGCGTCGGAAAACCAGCCCTGAAAATGCCTGCGCCCGGCAGGGCCGGGCGCAGGTCAAGCACAAATGATCCACCGCGACTTAGCCGCAGGTCTCCGTCTCTTCCGAGCACGTGACGGCCTTCGTCACGATCTTGCCGACACTGCCGGAAGAGCCACCGCTCGAATGGCCAGCAGCTTCGGCCTTGATCACGATCGAGACCGACTTCGACTTACCGAGCGTGATCGGATCCCACATCGTGTACTTGGCCGGCTTCACCGAAACGACGACGGTCGATGATTGACCGGGCTTCAGCGTCGGGGTCTTCACCGTGCCGAGTCCTGTGCCAGAGATCTCGAAGGCGTGCTGCTTCTTGCCCTGGTTGATCGCCTTGAAGGCGATGGCGCCCTGCACGAGGTTCGTATTGCTGAGCTGGAGTCCCTTGTCGGAGATCACAACCGTGACGTTGACGGTGCCCGTCGACTTGGAGACGTTGGCAAGCGCCACGCCGGCGCCCGCAAGCGCTGCAGTGACGACGAGAACGAGAATGCTGCGCACGAGCTTGCCAAGCCCGAGCGTGCTTTGAGTAGACCGGATTCGGGACATGACCTGATGGTAGCTTTCCCTCTCAGGTTCTCCGTGTGCAAAGCGCGCCTCGGCCTTTGGGCCGCGGGAGACCCGGAGAGACGAAGGAGCCAAACGACGCGCCGGGAACTTTCGGGACGATGACCATGCGACCCCCTGATCCCGAGCGCGTCGCCGAGCAGCTGCTGCCGCTCGCGTCGCACGAGGAGCTCGGCGAATCGCCCGTGTGGCCGTCGCTTGCGGTGATCGTCGCCGCGGCGCTGTATGCGACGCTGCCAACCGGATTCCTTGCCGGGCACGCCACGAGCGGGGTCTTCGGCGTCGCGAGGTACGCGATCCCGATCCTCGTGGTGATCTTGCTCGGCCCCCTTGCCCTGTCGATTCCGCGTGGCGTTGCTGGTCGACCCTTTGTCGAATTTGGCACCACGTTCGGTGTCACCCGCCGGGTCGCCTCGGTTGCCGTGATCGCGCTGCTGAGCATCGCAAACGGGGTCGCGATCGTCCTGCTCGTGCGTGCACTTGTGACGGGGCAGCATGCGCAGGCGCGGGAGCTTCTTCGCGTGGCGATTCACCTGTGGTCGATGAACGTGATCGCCTTTGCGCTCTGGTACTGGCAGCTCGACGGCGGTGGCCCGCTCGCACGACGGATGACGACCCCTGGGCCCGCCGACTTCCTCTTCCCGCAGCAGACGCTCGACCCGTTCGCCGCCACGTGGCGACCGCGGTTCGTCGACTACCTGTTCGTGTCGTTTACGAACGCAACGGCATTCAGCCCCACCGACACGGCACCGCTCAGTCGCTGGGCGAAGGTCTTGATGATGGGGCAGTCAGCGGCGAGCCTATTGCTCGCGGTGATGGTCGCTGCACGCGCCGTGAACATCCTGCAGTAACCCGCACACCTCAGTGATTTACCGCGACGACAAATCAGCGTCGCCCCCGACTCGCTATCCCCCTTTGGGGAGGATCGTGAGGCCATGGCGTTTCTCGCTTCCTTGATCAACCTCGATGGGCGGCCGCATTACGTCCAGTCGGGGTGGTTTCAGATCTCGCTCGCGAACCTGATCGTCGTCCTTGTGATGGTTGCGATCTTCGCACTCGCGGTGACCCTCAAGTTCCCGGGCGATGACGAGCCGATCGGCTCCGAGGAGGGTGCGAGCGA
Source organism: Actinomycetota bacterium (assembly GCA_900299235.1). GTDB lineage: Bacteria > Actinomycetota > Thermoleophilia > Gaiellales > Gaiellaceae > PALSA-600. The sequence goes on along the minus strand of OMIZ01000078.1, from coordinate 4,950 downwards.
TGAGTAGCGGGGCTGAGCGGCCAACCTGGACTTCGCACCTGCGGCGTCAGGTCGCGAGCATGCCGCCCGAGAAGCTGCTGCCCGATACGCAGCCTGTGTACGTGGCCTCGTGGATCTACGTGTTCGGTGCGCTGACGATCGGCGCATTCATCGTGGTGCTCGTCTCGGGTGCCGTGATCGCGCTGGCTGGGCCTGCGTGGTGGCATCACTCAAGCTTCGGCCACTTCATCAACAGCACGCACCTGTGGAGCACCGAGTTCTTCTTCGGCTTTATGGTCATTCACCTGTGGGGGAAGTTCTTCATGGCCGCTTGGCGAGGGCGACGAGCGCTCACCTGGGTGACCGGCGCAGTCGCGTTTCTGATCTCGATTCCCGTCGCCTTCACGGGCTACCTCAGCCAGCAGAACTTTGATTCGCAGTGGATCGGTGGTCAGGCGAAGGACGGCATTAACGCAACCGGCGCTGGCGCATTCTTCAACGTTCTGAACTTCGGCCAGATGCTCCTGTGGCATGCCGTGTTGCTGCCGCTCCTTGTCGCCCTCCTCGTCGCGGGTCACGTCATCCTCGTTCGCCGGCGTGGCGTCGTGCCGCCGCTGCCCGGCAAAGGTGGAGCATGAGTACGCCGGGGTATCCGATCGCACCCGACCCGAACGTTCCCTGGACAGGTGCGCTGCGTCGCTACGACCTGATCAAGGAGGTGGTGATCGCGACGCTTGTCGTCCTGTTGCTGACGATCGGGTGCGCACTCGTCTTCTCGTCTCCTGACGACAAGCCCGTCACGATCGCCTCGTGGTCGGCAGCAGACCCGGCCGATTTCCTGACGACTGCGGTGTCGGAACTGAACGGCACGAGCGGGACCGCGACGTACGGGCCTCCCTACACCAGCGTTTCCGGTGCGGGCCAGAACCTGATTGGTGGCATCTCGCTGCAGCGGATCGTCGGGGTGCATATCCCGATCGATGCGCCGCACGCGTTCGTGCTTGAACCGCTGCGGATCGTCGCGCAGACCGACCCTGCGCTCTCCACGGTGCTTGACGAGTACGAGCACTCGACCTCCGCCGAACAGACGAAGTGGACCGACGCGTACTCGGCCGCATTGCCGAAGGCCGTGTTCAAGGGGTCAGCCGTGACCTTGCCGCCCGGGCACTACGGCCCCGTCGGCCCGATGATGACCGCACTTCTTGCGCAAGCTCGTGCTGGTGGCCTCGACGGCGCACTGATCTCAAGCGACCGCTTCTACCAATCGGACTTCACCAAGGCGCTGCTCTTCCTCGCCGATGGTGGGTATCTCGAGAGCCTTGCCGGCGCCCAGCACCTTCAGGGCAGCCAGTGGGGGATGATGAATGAGACCGGCAACTACCCGGGCCAGGCGTGGCTGTGGCTCTACACCTTCTGGTACCAGGTGCCGCCGTTCTCAACGTCGGACAATGCGGACGCGCAGATCTGGGGTCTGATGGCGCTCTTCTCGGCAGCGTTCATCTGCATCCCCTTCATCCCGGGCGTCCGTTCAATTCCCCGCGCGCTCCCGGTCTACCGCCTCATCTGGCGCGACTACTACCGTCGCGCCGAGCGCTAGCCCCGGGCTTCGAGGAGTCCGAGGTCCATCGCGACCCGAACGACCTCGGCTCGGCTACGCGCGCCCGTCTTCTGCATCAGGTGCGCCCGATGTGACTCAACTGTGCGAACAGTGATGAAGAGCTCTCGCGCAATCTCCTTGTTGGAGTAGCCAAGACCAAGAAGTCGTAGGACGTCGAGTTCGCGACGGCTGAGGTTTGCGCGGGCCGTCTTGCGTGCCGCGTCAGCACGCGCATCAGCAACGCGCATGGCAATCACGTTCGGGACGTACCGCGCGCCCGCTGCCACGGCGCGAACCGCCTCGATCAACTCGCCGTCGGCACTCGACTTGGGCACGTATCCGTGTGCCCCGGCCTCGAGCGCACGTATGACGTAGCCGGGCTCCTCCTCCATTGAAAGGATGAGGATCCTCGCCTCCGGCGCGGCGGCCGCGATCGCCGGAATTGCGTCGATGCCGCTGCTCGAGCCGAGGCTGACATCGACGATCACAACCGCGGGCTGGTGTTTGAGTGCAGCTGCGACCGATTCCTCAATCGTTCCTGCTTCGGCAACCGTCTTCAGGCCTGCCTCGGCGTCGATTAGGCGGCGTATGCCCGAACGCACGACGCGGTGGTCGTCCACCACGAGGACGGTCAACACCGGCTCTCCTGTCGGCGCGGGCGCACGCGCACGTTCAGTGTCTCCCCACGAGGAGATCCTAACGGTGCGTGATGTATCTGGGCGGCCGATTTCTTGGCCGGAAAGCACAACGGCCCGGACTGCTCCCCGCGTAGTAGGCGGGGTCAGCCCGGGCCGTGAAGGCGCATCGCGGTGGTCGATCCATCCGGAGCGACCGTTTGCGACGGGGGAGCCTAGATCAGGCTGCCGTCGTCGCTGTCGCGCTTGAAGCCGTCGTCCTCGCGCTTGAAACCGTCATCCTCGCGCTTGAAACCGTCGTCTTCCTTACGCATGAGGCGTCCTTTCGCTGGTGATCGTCCTAGGCCCCTACCCTGCAAGGGGAGCGCGAGAGTAGCACCCATAATCGGTAACCAGAACCATAAACCGGGTGATGTTTCGTCGCGAAGTGGTGAACGACATCCGAACGCCCTACGAGCCGGGTTGGTGAACGCCCGCGAGTCCGTCGTGTGTGAGGATCCACGCGAAGTCGGTGAGCGTGTCTTGCCCCGCGACCTCTGTTCGGTGAAGGGCAAACGGGGCCGCTGACGACTGCTGTGCGCCCTCCTGCGTCGTCATTGCGAGGAGGTACCCTGCGCGGTGAACGAGTGAAGCGACGGCGGGGTCTTCGCCGCCATAGGGATAGGCAAACCAGCGAACCGGATGCCCGAGGCGAGCCTCGAGCGTCCGTCGCGATTGGACAAGTTGTCCGTACGCCTCGCTTGGTGTCGCGGCGAGCAGGTCGAGGTGGGTGACGGTGTGAGAGCCGATCTCGACACCGTCCGCCTCGAGCCGTGTGAGCTCACCCCAGGTGAGGAAGCTCGGGTCGCTTCCCGAGATGCGCCCCGTGATGACAAATGCGATCGCGGGGAAGCGGAGCCTGGCGAGCACAGGTGCCGCCTGGGTGAGCACGTCGCGGTACCCGTCGTCGAAGGTGATCACCACTGGGCGAGCGGGGAGCGGCACACCGCCATGGAGCGCCGCATAGAGCTCCGCGACGGTGATCGGGTGGTAGCCGTGATGGGCGAGCCAGTGCATCTGCTGCGCGAAGGCCGTCGGCGAGACCGTCAGCTGAAGCGTCACCTTGGGGAGCGTCGAGCGACGAGTCGCGACTCGGTGGTAGGTCAGGATCGGCACATCGATCACGCGTCCGGGTGCGGCGCTTCGCGCCGGTGAGGTCGGTGTGAGGACGAGTGCGATGAGCGCCGCGAGGCCGACGGCGCAAGCAGTGGTGCCCTTACGAGGTAGCGCGTTCGAGTTCAGCGATGGATTCGGCATGGAAGTGATCGGCGAAGGGACGGGCTCGTTCGAGGCGCACCCGGTCGCGCATCCAATCAAGCTTCTCACGCGACTTTGCCTTCGTGCACTCGCCCTTCAACACCCAACCTGACACTAATCCGCCGTTCACTTCCAGGAACGAGATCGAGTCGGCCGCCTGCATCACGTCACCCTCAAGGGAGCCGCCGAATTCATGCTCACGAATCGGCTGCTGGACGGCCGCGACGAGCTCCGGGGATGCGCCGTGCGAGACAAGCCACTCGCTGACCACCACCGCCGAACGCGAGGCGTGGGCGTCGTTGTAGACGCGGTCGTCCCAGGCCATATTCGCCTTGTCGAGGATCGGGCCGCCCGGCACCGAGCGTTCGAGATCGTGCGTCGCCGCGGCAATCACGAGATGCTCCGGGGCGTTGGGTGCAAGGAAGAGCAACCAGTCGGCGGCACGACGCATGTGCTCGCCGTCGTAGTACGGCTCGATCCACGTCTGGATAAGCGGCCAGAGCCGGAGAAACTCGTCGCTGAACCGCCGATCCGCGGGGAGGCCCCTGGGCGCGATCGCGGTCACGACTTACCCCGCCCTGTGAGTCGTCGCCACCCGCCGCCAGTGTCGGTGTCGTCGTCGATAGCGCTTTCAGCGGTCTCACCACCAAGCTCAACTTCGAGTGCTCGCGCGAATGCGGCCGTAATCTGATCGGCCTGCCGCGAGACGACCTTCGAGCCGACGGCGCCGAGCATCCCACCCAGGGCGACGTCGGCATCGAGTGAAACCACCGTGCCACCGTCGGGCGCATCCTCAAGCCGCACAGTGTTCGCCGCGCGCACGTTGCCGTTCGCGCCCCGCACCGTGCGACCGGTCGCTTGAAACTCGATCAGCTCAAGCTCGACTCGATTGGTGATCTTCATCCGCGTATCGAACGTCGCCGACAGCGGGCCAAGCGACTGCGTGATCGTCACACGAGAGTTCTCGTCGTCGATCACCTCGACGTCTTCGACACCCGGCATGCAGCGGGCGACACGGTCGATCTGCTGGAAGAACGCCCAGATCTCAGCGCGGGGTTCGCGGACGGTGAATGACTCCTGGACTTTCACGCGTTGCCTCCGTTCGCAGTCGCGTCGGCCAGTGCCCGCCACACGGCCTCGGGAGTGACGGGAAGGCGGGAGATCTCAACGCCGTGGTCGGCAAGCGCATCGCACACCGCATTGACGATCGCCGCGCCCGGCGGGATCGTCCCGATCTCGCCCACGCCTCGGACACCGAGCGGGGTGACGGGCGACGGTACCTCGGTGTGCAGCAGCTCGACGCGTGGGAGGTCTGCAGCAGTTGGGGCGAAGTAATCGAGAAGCGAGCCGTTTAGGAGCTGGCCGGTGTCTGGGTCGTAGCGGAGCTCCTCCATCAGGGCTGCGCCGAACCCTTGTGCGAGCGCGCCGAGCGCCTGGCCCTCG
>OMIZ01000077.1 GCA_900299235.1 Actinomycetota bacterium | reverse complement strand
GGCCCGGGATCGTCGTCGTCGTCACCTCCGACCGCGACGCCTTCCAGCTCGTCACCGACCGCGTGCTCGTGCTGCAGCCAGTGAAGGGTGTGAGCGAGCTCGCAACGATCGGCCCCGCTGAGGTGCGTGAGCGCTACGGCGTCGACCCGGCACAGGTGCCCGACTTCATCGCGCTGCGCGGCGACCCCTCCGACAAGATCCCCGGCGCGCCGGGCATTGGCCCGAAGAACGCGGCGACGATCCTGAACCAGCACGGCTCGCTCGAAGGCGCGCTCGCCGCAGGACGCTTCCCCGAGATCGCCGACGACCTGCGCCTCTACCGGCGCATCGCGACGATGGATCCCGGCGCACCGCTGCCGAAGCTGGGGCTAACCCGCCCCGATTGGGCAGGCGCAGCGGCCCACGCCGAGACGCTCGGGTTGGGGGCGCTCTCGCGCCGGCTCGCCGAGCGCGCCGCGCAGTAATGGACGTCGTCAGCCACGCAGCGTTCGCGACCCTCCACCCCACCGGCTCGCATCCCGAAACGCAGAAACGCATTGCCGTGCTGCATGAGCGCTTCGCCTACGTCGAGTGCGACGAGGCGTCGGAAGACGACGTGCTGCGCTGCCACACCTTGGAGCTCGTGGAACGCGTGCGTCGTGCCCGCAGCTGGCTCGACCCCGACACGATCTGCACCGAGACGACCTTCTACGCCGCGCTGCTCTCGGCTGGCGCGGCGATCGAGGCGGTGCGTCGCGGCGGCTTCGCGCTTGGCCGCCCACCCGGCCACCACGCCGAGCGCGCGCGGTCGATGGGGTTCTGCATCTTCAACTCGGTCGCGATCGCGGCGAAGTGGGCTCAGGCCGAGCTGGGCGTCGAACGCGTGGCGATTCTCGACTGGGACGTCCACCACGGAAACGGCACCCAGGACATCCTCGGCAACGATCCCACCGTCTTCTTCGCGTCGCTCCACCAATGGCCGTTTTATCCCGGTACCGGCGGGCCGACCGAGCAGGGCGAGACCTTGCTGAACGTGCCGCTTGGAGAGGGGACGAACGACGCCGGATACTTCGCCGCCTTCGAGCAGGTTGAGGAAGCGATCACCGCGTTCGCGCCCGACCTGCTGCTCGTCTCGGCCGGTTTCGATGCGCACATCGACGATCCCCTCGCACAGCTTGAGCTCTCGACCGAGGCGTTCGGCCAGCTGGCCCGGCGCGCGAAAGCGCTGGCACCGCGGGTCGCTGCGGTGCTTGAGGGTGGCTACAACCTCGACACGCTGCCCGACCTCGTCGCAGCCGCGCTCGACGGCTTCACCGCGTAATTCACGCGAGACAACGCTGATGCGTTACACCTGAGCAGCGCACTGCGACCCCGCAATGACCGACTCCGCACCCACCCGTCCCGACCGCGTCGCGCCTGAACGCACCCTCGGCCTGCGTGGCGGAATCGCGCTGGCGATCGGCTCGGTGGCTGGCTCGGGGATCCTCTTCCTGCCGTCGGTGCTTGTGCGGCTCACGGGCCCCGACGTGCTCGTCGTGTGGGCGATCGCGACCGCGCTCTGCATTCCGCTGCTCTTCATCTTCGGCGAGATGGTTCGCGAGGTCCCCGACGGCAGCGGCATCGAAGGCTTCATCGCCCGCGGCCTAGGCCCAAACGTCGCCGCGTGCGTGCCCGTCCTCTTTCTCTCTGTCTATTACGCGGGGCTCCCTGCGGCCACGCTCGTCGCGGGTGGCTACCTGGAGGAGGCGGTCGGCGGTGGTCGACCTGTGCGGCTTGGCGGCGCGCTGCTCGTGATCGCCGGGAGCCTCTACACCAACCTTGTTGGCTCGCGACGCGGCGCGTCGCTGCAGTCGATCGCCACGTGGACGCTGCTCGCAGCGGCGCTCGCGCTGATCGTCCTCACCGTGCCCGAAGCCCACCACCACTACAGCGCGCTCGTACCGCACCTCCACCACCTCGACCCGATCCTCGGCGGCATTGTCGTCGGCTTCTGGGCCTACGCCGGCTTCGAGAACATGACGTTCGTCGCGGGCGAGATGCACAACCCCCGCCGCGACTACCTGCTCGCAACGCTCGCGGCCCTGCTCGCCTACGGCCTGCTCGCGGCGCTCCTCACCGCCAACATCGCGGCGATCATCCCGCGCAACGACGTCGGCCGCCTCGCCGGTGTTGCCCAGCTCGCCCACCACACGGCGATTCCCGGCATCGGTGTGGCGGTAATCACGCTGCTTGCGATCGCGCTCGTGCAAGCGAACGCCGCAAGCTGGCTGTGGGGCATCTCGCGGCTCCTCTTCTCGGCCGCACGTGACGGACGCTTCCCGCGCTGGTACACGGCGATCGACGGTCGCGGCATCCCGCGCCGCTCCGTGCTGTCGCTCGTCATCCCCGGCACGGTGATGACCGCGCTCGCCTCAATCCGCCCCGGCCTCGTGGTTCCGCTCGTCGTGGGCGTAAGCGGGATCTTCATGTTCCTCTACCTGCTGGCACTTGCCTCGTATCTGCGCACACCACGCTCACGGGGCCGTCGTGTGGTTGCCGGAGCGCTCTTCCTCTTTATGGGTGGCGTGCTCGCGACACGCGGCTGGTACTTCGCCTACCCGGTCGCACTGTCGGCGATCACCTATGCCGTCGCGCGCCGTCGACTCCCGCCCGCTGCGCACGACCCGGAGGATGCGCCCGGCTATTGATAGAACCCACGTTGATGATCAAGAAGCTCCTAGTGGCAAACCGTGGCGAAATCGCCATCCGCGCATTTCGTGCCGCGTACGAGCTCGGGATCGCAACGGTGGCGGTCTACGCCTGGGAAGACCGCAATTCGATGCACCGCCAGAAGGCGTCGGAGGCCTACGAAATCGGTCGCCGCGGCCATCCAGTGCACGCCTACCTCGACATCGAGGGGATGATCAAGGTGGCGCTCGAATCGGGCGCCGACGCCGTCTACCCCGGGTACGGCTTCCTCGCCGAAAACCCCGGTCTCGCTGAGGCCTGCGCCCAGAACGGCCTGATCTTCGTGGGGCCAAGTCCCGAGGCGATGCGCCTGGCGGGTAACAAGGTGAGCGCACTGACCGCCGCCGAGAAGGCTGGCCTGCCGGTGCTGCACCGCTCCGTTCCGGTCAGCACGGTCGCCGAGGCGATCGAGGCGGCCGAGCCGATCGGCTTCCCGCTCTTTGTGAAGGCAACTGCCGGTGGCGGTGGCCGCGGTATCCGCCGCGTAATGTCGCGAGAGGATCTCGAAGCGGCGCTTGAATCAGCGACGCGCGAAGCCGAGAGCGCTTTCGGCAACCCCGAAGTCTTCATCGAGGAGGCCTTCCTCGACCCACGCCACATCGAGGTGCAGCTGCTTGCCGACGGCACCGGCAAGGTCGTGCACCTCTACGAACGCGACTGCTCGATCCAGCGCCGCCACCAGAAGGTGATTGAGCTCGCGCCTGCCCCGAACCTCGACCCCGAGCTGCGCGACCGCATCTGCGCCGACGCCGTCAAGTTCGGCGAGTCGATCGGCTACAAGAACGCAGGCACCGTCGAGTTCCTGCTCGAGCCGCGGTCGAACCGTTACGCGTTCATCGAGATGAACCCGCGGATCCAGGTCGAGCACACAGTGACCGAGGAGACGACAGGCATCGACATCGTCCAGTCGCAGCTGCTGATCGCTGGCGGCGAGACGCTCGAAGGGCTCGGGCTGACCCAGGACAAGATCAAGCCGCAAGGCTTCGCGATCCAGTGCCGCATCACGAGCGAGGATCCGTCGAAGGGCTTCCGCCCCGACACCGGGAAGATCTCGGTGTACCGCTCACCGGGCGGCGCGGGCATTCGCCTCGACGGTGGCGTCGCGTTCACGGGCGCCGACGTGTCGGCGTTCTTCGATCCGCTGCTTGTGAAGCTGATCGCGCGCGGGCCCGACCTGCCAGCTGCCGTCGCCAAGGCGCGGCGTGCGCTCGCCGAGTTCCGTATCCGCGGCATTGCGACGAACATCCCGTTCCTGATGTCGGTGCTCGAGGAGCCCGACTTCCTGTCGGGCGAGACGACGACCGGCTTCATTGACAGCCGCCCGCACCTGCTTGCACCGCGGCCGCGTGGCGACCGGGCGACGCGCATCGTGACGCTGCTCGCCGAGCGCACCGTCAACAAGATCCACGGCGAGGCGCCGATCGGCCTCGATCCGCGCGACCATCTGCCGCTGCTGCCGCCGGGCGAGGTGCGGCCGGGGTCGCGCCAGCGCCTGCTTGAGCTTGGCCCGGCGAAGTTCGCCGCCGAGCTGCGTGCGCAGACGAACGTGGCGGTTACCGACACGACCTTCCGTGACGCGCATCAGTCGATCCTCGCGACCCGCATGCGCACGTTCGACCTCGTCACGGTCGGCCCGCACATCTCACGGACGCTCCCGGAGCTGCTCTCGCTTGAAGCCTGGGGCGGCGCAACCTACGACGTGGCGCTGCGCTTCCTACACGAGGATCCGTGGAAGCGGCTTGCGCGCCTGCGCGAGGCCGTGCCGAACATCTGCCTGCAGATGCTGCTTCGCGGCCGCAACACGGTTGGCTACACGCCGTATCCCGACAGCGTTGCGCGCTCGTTCGTGCGTGAGGCGGCCGACACGGGCATCGACATCTTCCGCATCTTCGATGCGCTGAACGAGATCGAGCAGATGCGCCCAGCGATCACCGCGGCGCTCGACACGCACGCGCTCGT